>CAISJD010000201.1 GCA_903885605.1 uncultured Chthonomonas sp.
ACGAGACCCACTTCCGCGTGAAGGCGAAGGTGGGCGTGGCGTTGCCCTGCGTGCGCGCCTGCCCGAAGGTCTCGCCCAGGGCGGTCCAGCACTTGTCATAGGTGAAGTTGTTCGTAGTGTCGAAGACCAGCGCGTCGATGCCCGCGGCGGCCAGCAGGCCCGCGTGCTTGCGGATGACCCACCGGTCATCGGAGACGTAGTAGCCGAAGAGCGGCTCGCCCCAGTGGTGGAAGTGCCCCATGGGCCCCCAGGCCGGGTCGGCGCTGTTGAACCGGGCCTCTGGGTTGGCCTTGAGGATCCGCGTGATGTCCCAGGGGCCCGTGCGGCTGTGCTGGCCCATCCAGAGGAAGTAGAAGAGCGCGGCCGTGCGGTCCTTGCGCGGCGGGCCTACCTGCTCGAAGGTCGGCAGTGAGCGGCCCAGCGCATCGGTAGCCACCCAGGTGTCGGCATAGACATCGCGGACGGGGGGTGTACTGGGGCGAGCGAAGGCCGCGGATGGCGCAAACAGGGCCGCCACGACCACGACGCACCTACCGACGATGGCCCTCGTATGGCCTCGTTGCGATGTCATCTCAGCTCCTTGAGCCACCGAAGGGCGGCCTCTGTCAGTTGTCGAGTGGTCTGCGTCGTCCGCTCGCCAGTTGGTACGGCGATGTCCTGCTCAAGCCATCGCTTCTCGATCTCGGCGCAGCGCGAGGAGATGTCGGCCCAGTCAATGCTGCGGGCTCCGCTCCGGACACGCGATTGGAGCTCGCCCAGGTAGACGTCCATCCGAGGCCGATAGTACCAGTGCATCTGCTCGTAGACCTCGTTGGCGGAGTAGAGGTCGTTGACGCAGTGCTTCTTCATGAGCATGGCGGCATGGGGGTTGGCGCCCGGCGTCGCCATGACGGAGGCGATCTGGGTCTGCAGGGAGAATTCCGGCCGCGTCGATAGGAGGTCCTCGATCCGCCGCAGGCACTCGGACGCCGACGCCGCAGACGCGGAGGCGCGGCCCGCGTCGCCCTGCCGCAACGCGCGGTATGCGTCGAGGGTCTTCCAGTTGGAGGCATACGCCAGCGCCGTCCTGGTCCAATCGACGAGGTCGGTGACGTAGAAGCGCTCCTTCCACGCCGCGGCCTTGGACGAGGCCGCGAGATCGAGGGCCACCATCAGCTCCTTCAGTTCGCGAGGCGCCGGCTCCGGACCGGCCGCTACGTCACGTGCGCCGACGATGGGCCACCATTGCGGGCCGTAGCCGCATCCCAGCTTCTTGTAGATGGGCGTTGCGCCGCCGCCCGAGTAGACCGCCTTGACCAGTGCAGCCAGCGCGGGCGTCATCACGGCGGCGTTGGCGCTACCGTACCGGCGCTCAGCGTAGTCTGCCAGGAACCGGTCCAGCTTCAGGCCGTCGGGGTCCCACGCGGCACGGGTAGTCAGCTCGAAGTAGAGCAGGTTGTGGCCGTTGCTCTCAGGCACGTGGTAGATGCCCCGGCAACGGTCCGCCTTCGGGTCCTTCGATACGGATTGGAGCTTGGCGAGGATGCCCGGCATGTCGCCGTGCAGGTGATCATCGCCCTGGAAGGAGTGGAGGATGCCGAAGGCCCAGTCGGTTCCTTCGAAGTAGTTCGTGCGCTCGTAGAACGGGTTCACGTCGGCTGCCGTGTCATAGACGCGCATCATGGGCTTGGGCAGGGCGCCGAAGTAGCGGGCTATGCGGCCCGCAGTCCACACCTGCGGCACGGCGCCCATATCCCAGGAGTCGCTCTGCCACACTGCCCTCGGGTCCATCTCCTTGTAGAGAGCGCACATCTGCTGCGCGGCCTTGAGCTTGAGCGCGAACGACTGCTCGGGGTCCGCCGCGCCGGTGGACTCCACGAAGGGCGTATCCTGGTAGATATGGTCTGTTCCGTACGTCCGCAGCAGCTCCCCGTAGAACCGGCGCATCCACTGCGTGCAGGCGGGATCGTCGGGATAGAGCACCGTCGCGTCATACCCGAGGCTGCCCACGTAGCGATACTCGGGATGCGTCTGCCGGAACTGGTGGGGCAGGTTGCCGTAGGCCAGATAGTAGATCCACCGAATGCCTCGCTGCCTGCCGAAGGCCAGTTGCGCCTTCAGCCGCTCCGTCACGCGCTCGGCGGGCAGGTCCAGGGCGCCGGGCCAACCGGAGAAGGTGAACGCATCCGGCCGGCTATCATCGATACCGAATACCTGCTTGGCAGGCACGCCGGACGTGGCCACGGTGGGGAAGAGGCCTACGTGGCTCAGGTTGATCTTCCGCTTGGCCATCCAGTCCAGGATTCTCGTGCGCTCCTCGGTCGTTCGGAAGTGGTGATGGAACTTGGCCAGTCCCCACCCGTCCGCCAAGCCGAAGTGGCGCAGCGGCCATCTCGGAAGGCTGGCTACGTGGATGCCGCGCACGGGCGGCTCGGCGCGGCGCGGCACCCGATCGCCGTCCCAGAAGAAGCCCACGCCGCAGAAACGCTCAAGGTACTCATAGACGCCATACAGGAGGCCGGTGTCGCTTGTGGCGGAAATCCGTACACCTCCGGCTCCGTGCGACTCGATGACGAAGCCGTCCCGAAGCCGATCAGCATCGCTCGCGCCGGGCAAGCGCCGGAGCGGCTCTGACCCCGGTCCCACCGAGAGGATCAGTCGGATCCGGCGATCACCCGCAGGCGGCGGCGTGGCGGCGACGGCCACAGGCGACCCGGTCATCCGGCCGATGGTCCGGGCCAGTTCAGCGGCGGCATGCGCACCAAGCCACGTCCGTGGACGCGGCTCGATGACGACCACTCCGGCAGGTCCGCCGGCCGCCGCGTCGACAACCGACACCAAGCAGAGCGCGGCAACGCCCAGGGCCATCACAGTCACTGTCAGGTTCATTGCGGCCTCCCGATGCAGGTAACAGGATCATGGCACAAGCCGCGCACCTCTGGATGGCGCACGCGCCTATCGGGAGCGTATACTCCAGATGGGTGCGGCCGAGCGCACAGCCCACCGGTACGCATGGAGGAGACGTTGATATGCTTGGCCCATCATACGACGGTGAGGTGCTGACGGGAACCAACCTGAACGCAGGGCTTCACGTCGTCAAACGCTTTGCCCAGGACTGCCCGGCATTGGTGGTCAACGCACGGGGCAAGCGCGAGTGCGGCATTCAAAGCGACGACTGGCTGGACTGGGTGACTGACGAACTCGCCCGCTGGCGCGCCTGGAGGCCTATGAGCAAGGGTATAGGCACGGGCAAACTGCGCAGCAAGGTGAGCGACCTGCAGGCCCAAGTGAACGCGATCATCCATCAGTGCGGCCAAGCTGAACCCACGCTGGAGACGGTGACCTGGCGAGACCTTTCGGGGCTCTTTGCCGAGGCGTTCGCCATCAAGTCCACGGCCTCGCACAGCCCCGTGTTCGCTTCGAAGCTCTGCCACCTGATCTTTCCGGCGGCGTTTCCCGTGGTGGACGGCGAACTGGTGGGCGGGGCGCCGAGCTACCCGGTCTACTGGCACGGCTGCAAGGGGCTCTGGCTGGAGTGCCAACAGCAGGATGCCCTGAGGCGCGTCGTGGCAGGCAAGGTTGGGATCGAAACATCGGTAGACTTCCCGTGGGCCGCCAAGATCACGGAGTGGTGCCTCATCGGTGAGCGAGCCCGTCTCGGCAAGGCGAAGGACGACCGCGGTGAACCTTGAACCCACCAGGAGGAGCTTCATGATCGGTGTTGCGGCGGCGATGGGCGTGGGCGGCGGGGCGGAGGCGGAGCCTGCGGCGCCCATGACGAACCACCCGAACTGGATCGACGGCAAGCCGGCGCCCTGGCCGGACATGAAGCGGCTCGAACCGCAGGTCGCCACACTCTACCGGCCTACCACCGAGTGGACCTACTCGCACCATCCGCACCTGGGGTGGTTCGCCGGGCGGTACCACGCCATCTGGTCCAACGGCCGCATCGACGAGGACGCACCGGGCCAGCGGGTGCTCTGGGCCACGTCGCGGGACGGCCTCTCCTGGACCGAGGCCGCCGTCCTCGCCGAGCCCACCGTGCGCGACGGCAAGGAGCGCATCCTCACCGCTGCGGGCTTCCTGGCGCGCGGCCGCACGCTCACAGCCTACTTCGCCGAGTACGGCGAGCCCGACTGCGCCGACACGCGCCTCTTCGCCGTCACCTCCCGCGACGGCAAGGTCTGGTCGAAGCCCGCGGACCTGGGCGTCCCGGTCTGCCCCAACCACGGCCCCCACGCCACACGGTCCGGCAGGCTCATCATTGCGGGCAACATCGCCTTCCCGTACACCGACGACCGCACGGGCCTGAATGGCTGGCACATGGCCGGCGTCTACGGCGAGCCCGGCGCGTTCACCAAGGACGATCCGCACGCCTTCTGGGGCATCTCGAAGCAGCGGGGCTGGCCCACGGCGCTCTGCGAGGGCTCCTTCCTGCAGACCGCCGACGGCACGCTCCGCATGCTCCTTCGCAGCACCGGCCCCGGGTTCCGGCACCGCCTCTGGTACGCCGAGAGCCGCGACGACGGCGCCCACTGGAGCGACCCGGTAGAGGCCGACTTCAGCGACTGCAACACCAAGTTCCACCTGGGCAAGTTGCCCGACGGCCGCTTCACCTACGTGGGTAGCCCGCTGGCCGGCAGCCGCTGCCCGCTCGTGGTCTCCACCTCGCGCGACGGCCTCTCGTTCGACCGGCACTTCGACATCGGCCGCACGCCCTACGCCATGTCCCGTCCGGGACGCTGGAAGGGCGGTGAGTATGGCTACCCGCACAGCCTCGTGCGCGACGGACGCCTATGGGTCATCGTCTCGCGACAGAAGGAGGGCGTAGAAGTGCTGGGCGTGCCGCTGGAGGAGCTGACCCGGCACACTCCTACCGCACCGGCGAGACAAGCCCAACGCCCAGGATCGAGCGTCGCGGCGTGACATGACTTGATGGCATACCCTTGTGACGCTCCTGCAAGGATGGCGTCCGGGCTGTCGGCCGGGTCCGAGGCGGCTTGTGGGCCGCCTAGCCCTTCAGGGCGCCTACCGTGATGCCGCGGGTCAGCTTCTCCTGCAGGATGATGTAGACCAGGATCGTGGGCGCCATGGAGATGACCAGGGCCGCGAAGAGCAACCCGAAATCGCTCTTGTACTGCGCCTGCATCGAGATGCTTGCCAGGCCCAGCGGCAGCGTCTTCAGCTTGTCGCTGCTCAGGAAGACCAGGCCGAAGAGGTACTCGTTCCAGAGGCCGAGGAAGTTGAAGATAGCGATGGTGACGATGCCCGGCTTGCCCAGCGGCATCATCACCGAGAAGAAGATGCGGTACTCGCCCGCGCCGTCGATCATGGCCGCCTCGCGCAGCTCTCCCGGCAGCGTGCGGAAGAACGACGTGAGGGTGAAGACCGTGAACGCCAGGCTGAAGGCGATGTAGATGAGGATGAGCCCCGCGTGGGAGTCGTGCAGCGAGATGGTCAGGTTCCCCAGACCCAGCGCCCGGGCCGGCGGGCCCAGCAGGCGGGTCAGGCCCTCGCCCATGTCCGAGAACTGGAAGAAGAGCGGGATCAGCACCAGCTGCATGGGGATCAGCAGGCCGCAGAGGAAGAGCGAGTAGGCCACGTTGCGGCCGCGGAACTCGAACCGCGCCAGCACGTAGGCCGCCATGCTGCCCAGCAGGACCACACCCACGAGGCTCACGCTCACCACGATGAGGCTGTTGACGAAATACTGCCCGAAGTGGCTGCCCGTCCACGCTTTGCGGTAGTTCCGCACCAGCGGCTCGGCGTTGGCGCGGCTGGGGGAGGTCACCACCTTGGGCAGGCCGAAGGGGCTCTTGTAGATCTGCTGCGTGGTCTTCGCGCTGGTGTAGAAGACCCAGCACATGGGGAAGACCACGGCCACCAGGTAGGCCGTCAGGAAGAGCCAACGGGCGCCGGAGGCCACCCGTGCCGACAGGCTCGCGCCGGAGCCCGGGCCGCCGTGACGGGCCATCAGTATTCCAGCCTTTCGCGGCGCATGAGCCTCAGGCTCGCCGCCGTGGCCGCCAGGACCAGCAGGAAGAGCATGACGGAGATCGCGGTGCCGTAGCCGACGTTGTACTCCTGGAACACCTTGGAGTACATGAGCGTGGACATGGTGTGCGTGGAGCCGCTGGGACGCCCGTTCTCCATGACGTAGATCGCGTCGAAGAACTTCAGCCCGCCCACCACCAGGAAGACGATGCCCGTGGTCAGAACGTCCCACATGAGCGGCAGCGTGATGGTCCTGAACTGCACCGCCGAGGAGGCGCCGTCGAGCTTGGCCGCCTCATAGTAGGTCTCGGGGATGTTCTCCATGGCGGCCAGGAAGAGCACCATGAAGAAGCCGGTGGCCGACCAGATGCTCATGGGCACGATGGCCCAGAGCAGGCGGCCGCTCTCGGTGAAGGGGATGGGTTGCTTGTGGCCCATGAGCTTGAGCAGCCCGTTCAGCAGGCCCACGTCCGACGTGCTGTAGATGAGCACCCAGAGCAGCGCCACGGCCACCCCGCTGATGACGTTGGGGAAGAAGAAGGCCACCCGGTAGAGCCGCCCGCCGCGTATCCGCTGGTGGATGCTGTAGGCGAAGAAGAGGGCCAGCGACAGGATGCCCACGCCCGGCACGAAGGTGAGGAAGAGGTTGTGGCCGATGGCCGGCAGGAACTCGGAGCCCGACGCCACGATGGCCCGGAAGTTGGCCAGTCCCACCCAGGTGGCTGGCCCAAGCCCGTCCCACCGCGTGAGGCTGTAGCGGAACGCGTTGACGGCGGGCAGCAGCACAAAGACCGCGTAGAGCAGCAGCGGCGGGCCGAGGAAGGTGGCGATGAAGACGTTCTGGCCGCGGTTCTTCATTGGAGCGCCGGTACCCCCATCGGAGCGGGCTTGTAGACGTCGGGGTTGCGCCGGGCCGCCTCGGCTCCCGCCTCCAGGCGCTTGGCGAAGGCCGCCGGCGTGCATCGGCCTGCGAGCAGGTCGGCCTGGGCGTCCTGCAGCACGGAGCTGTTGAACTCCAGGTAGAGGCTGCCGATGCGGTCCTGGAAGATGCGAGAGCTACCGCGCAGCACATCCACGGCGCTCTGGAGCGCGGGCGAGATGGTCAGCCCGTCGGTCGACCCGGCCACCGGCGAGAGCGTGTCCAGCCGCTGCACGTAGGAGTGCGAGCTCTCCATGCTGAGCAGGTACTTCAGGAAGTCGGACGCCTCGCGCGGGCGTTTGGCGTCGGCGAAGACGTAGAAGTTCTCAGCGCCGCCGCCGTAGAGGGCCCTGGGGTCGCCCTTGCCGCCCTCCACCATGGGCACCGGGAAGCAGGCCATCTCGAAGCCGTCGGGGATGGCCTCCTTCATTTCGTTCTTCAGCCAGAGGCCGCAGAAGACCATGGCGGCGCGGCCGTTGGCCCACTCCATCTGGCTCTCGGTGTGGGTCATGGCCATGGCTCCGGGCTGGAAGTGGCGGACGGCCAGCTCCTGCATCATGCGCGAGGCGCGGATGAAGTCGGGGTCGAGGAACGCGCCGGGCCGCAGGTCCTGCATGGCGTACCAGCGCTCGAAGGGGACCAGCCGCTGGTAGATGGAGAGGAGCGTGGACCAGGCGTAGCCGGGGTACTTGCCCTGGAAGGCGAGAGGGGCCACGCCGTCGGCCTTCATCTTGTCGCAGAGCGCGGTGAACTGCGACCAGGTGGCGGGGACGCTCCAGCCGTACTTGCGGAACTGCCGCTTGTCGTACCAGCAGACCCAGGCTCCCAGCGCCGAGGGCACGGCATAGGTCTTGCCCTTGTACCGGAAGTCGCCCAGCACGCCGGGCACCAGCGTCTGGCGCCAGGTCTTGCTCGGGTTGCCGTAGGAGGGGCTGTCCAGCGCCTCATCCAGCGGGTAGAGCTTGCCGGCGACGATGAGCTTCCAGACCGGCAGGCTGGCGCTGGCCACGTCCGGCGGGTCGCGGCGAAGGACGCGGGGCTTGAGCTTCTCGTCGACGCGCGGATCGCCCCAGAGGTCGACGAGCACTCCCGGGTGCGAACGCTCGTAGCGGCGCGCCACGGACTTGTGCCACTCGATGCCGAAGCCGCCCTCGAAGACCGCCGCCTCCACGGTGACGCCGGCGCGCGGGTCGTCGGGCCGCAGCGTACAGCCCGCAAGGAGCAGGGCCGCGGCGGCGGCAAGCCCGAGAGGGACGCCTCGGCACAGCCTCATCGCCCGGCCTTCGCGGGCGGCGGGCGGGACCAGCGGTCGGTGCGGAAGGGCGGCGCGGGGAGCCCTGCGGCGTTGGCCAGGTTGCAGCCGGGGTTCTCGGCCCAGCCGTAGCGGACAGCCACGGGCTCGGGAACCTGCGCGCAGCGGAGGGTGACGGAGTCGCCGGATGCCTCGGCCGGGGCCCAGTGGAACTTGCGGTCGGCGCCCGCCACGGCGAAGCCCTTGATCGGACCTCCGCCCTGCGCCGCCAGCCCGCCCAGGGCATCGGAGAAGCGGAGGGTCACGGCTCCGTCACGCACCGCCATGGAGTGGTACGATGGACCGGCGGCGGCCACCTTGCGGTCGCCGTAGACCTTGCGGGAGGCCACCAGCGCCAGCCGCAGGCCCACGTCCTGCTTGTTCTTCGGGTGGATGTCGGCGGCTTCGCCCACGTCGATGGCCACTGCCATGCCCGTGGCGGGCAGGCGCAGGGCGGCGGTCTGGGCTTCGCGCAGCTCGGCCCAGTCGCTCTCGCCCGGCTCCTTCACCAGCGGCTGGAAGTTGGCCAGCTGCACGAAGAGGAACGGGAAGCCGCCCTGGCCCCAGGCCTCGCGCCAGCCTCGGATGAGCAGCGGGAAGAGCTTGCGGTACTGCGCCGGGCGGCCCACGTTGGACTCGCCCTGGTACCAGATGACGCCCCGGATGGCGTGGGTCGTCAGCGGCGCCACCATGCCGTGGTAGAGCCCGCCGGTGCTCCAGGCGGTCCAGGCGTCGGTGGGCGGCGGCGGCATGGGCGGGACGCTTGCGGCGTCGCGGCTATGCTCGATGCGAAATCGCCACGGCCCCGCCAGCGGAACGGCCGAGGCCTTGTCGCCCGCCGGGGCCAGCCAGAGGTCGTCCGGGCGGCCCGTGAAGCCTCCGGCGGCGATCATGTTGAAGACGCGCACGGCGATGACGGCCGAGCCCGCCTGCACCAGCGACGCAGGTACCCGGTACTCGCGCACGATGGAGGCGTCGGGATAGGGCCCGCCCGACGCGCCGACCTCCTGGCCGTTGAAGTAGGTCACGTCCCTGTCGGCGATGGGACCCAGGTGGAGGACCAGCTCCTTGCCCGCCCAGGCCGCGGGGATGTCCACGGGACGCCGGTACCAGACGGCGCCGTCGATATCCATGCGCGGGGTGTTGGCCTCCCAGGCGCCTGGGAGCGGCATGGTCTGCCATTCGCCCGGCGGGGTGGCGCCCGCCAGGCCGGCGGCGAAGCCCCGGTTGCCGGGGTCCTTCATCATGACGCCGATGTACCAGTCGTTCATCGTCTTCTCGTAGGCAGCCTGGCCCAGCGGGGCGTCGGGACCGGCCGGCGGCGTCTTGGCCAGCAGGTCGCGGTAGTCCTTGTCGCCCTTGAGCCACTCGGGCAGCACCCACGACTCGGCAGGGGTGCCGCCGACATCGGCCTGGATGAGGCCCACGGGAACGCCCAGTCGGCGGCGCAGCTCGCGGCCGAAGAAGTAGGCAACCGCTGAGAAGTTGCCCACGGTCGACGGCGTGCAGGCCGCCCAGGAACCGCCGCAGTCGGGCTGGGGCCCGGGCGCGGCGGTGCGGGGCACGGCGAAGAGGCGCATCTGCGGATCACCGGCCGCCTGCGTCTCGGCGGCGCCGTTGCGCGACTGGCTGACGGGCCAGACCATGTTCGACTGGCCGGACGCCACCCAGACCTCGCCCACCATGACGTCGCGGACCGTCAGCGCCTCGTCACCGGAGGTAACGCGCATCTCGTGCGGGCCTCCGGCGGCCAGGGGCTTCAGCCGCAGGCGCCAGATGCCGTCGGCCCCGGTGGTGGCGGAGGCGCTCTGGCCCGCCAGGCGGACGGTGACCCGTGCGCCGGGCGCGGCCCAGCCCCAGACGGGCGCGGCCATGCCCCGCTGCAGCATGGCGTGGTCGCCCAGCAACGCGGGGAGTTTGAGGGAGCCGGCGGGCGGCGCCGCCAGGCCCGAGGCGGGCGTCAGCGCCATGGCCAGCGCCGCCGCGACCCATGCCATGCGTGCCACGTTCGCCTCACGCCCCTGCCATGCGGAAGTCGATGCTTCTGGGCGGCGGACACTCGGTCCGCACGCGGGAGCGCACCTCATCGTCCACCTCCACGCCCATCTCGGCGGCCATGCGCCTCTCGTGGTAGGCGAACCAAAGGTCTGTCAGCGTCACCTCGCCCTCGCGGATCGTGGCGAAGGAGTGCGCGAAGATGCGCTCAACGCCCTCGGTCTGCCCCGTGGCCAGCGCGGCGCGGGCCCAGTGGAGGAGCATCCGCTCGTGGGAGCGCACCTCCTCGGGCAGGCCTCGGACGAACTGCATCACCTCGGTATGGAGCCCCGCGTCGGCCAGCGCCTGGGCCAGCTCGATGGCCAGCGGCGCGATCTGCGGACCCGCCTCCCACGCCCGGCGGAGGAGGCTCAGGGCCTCGGCGGCGTCGCCGCTCCGGTGTGCGGCCACGGAGAGGTTCCGGAGGGCCCAGCCGTTGGGGGCGCACTCCAGCGACCTGCGCCATGCCGCGCACGCGCCCTCGGTGTCGCGCTGCTCCATGCGGAGGTTGCCCAGGTGCCACCAGGCCAGCCAGTCGCCGCCCGGCTCGCCGACGAGGCTCCGCTCCAGCGCGGCGGCCCACTCGGGCTGGGTCATGAGCGAACCCGGACCCGCCTCCGGCGCCCGACCGGGCAGGGAGCCCGCCTGGAGCAGGGCGAGCCACGGCGATTCGTCGGGGCCGATGGCCTCGCTCGGGAAGACCAGCGCCTCGGGGACGCGGTCCGGCTCGCCGGCCTTCGCCTTGCGCAGGCGCTCCAGGGCGCCCCAGCCCGAGCCGGGACGGAGAATCTCTGCGGGCGCCATATCGGCCACAAGCGCCATCCGGGCGTCCATCTCGGCCATGCGGCTCTCCGCCACGACGCCCTCGATGCGTGCGCCCACCTCGCCCCAGGCGGCGGGCCAGTCAGCGCCATGCACCAGCGCCGGGTCGGCCTCCACGTAGCCGAACGCCTCGGTCCAGCTCCACTCCGTGCGGCCCGGCATGGGAACCGTCTCCATCTGGGTCCGCGCCAGCCCGGCCTGGATTTCAATGTAGGCGTGGCCCGGCGCCGCCAGGAACTCCTGCCACTGCCGCCCGCCGGATCCCATGCCCCAGCAAAAGAGCTTGCGGCCTCGGAGCCGCTGGGTGGAGGCCTCGAAGAAGCCCGTGCCGTCCCCGCCAAGCGCGGCGACCCAGTGGCGGCGATCATCGGGGATGCGGGAGAAGAAGTCGGCGGCGTGGGGGCAGCGGGTGCTGTAGGTCATGTCGCGGCCACCGGCCTCGGGCAGGTCCACCACCTGGATGCTGGTCCAGTAGGGGTTGCAGAGGGCGCTCTCGGCGGGCACCACCACGCGCACGTCCTCGCGCTCGTCCACGGCGATGTTGGTCCACCAGTACATGGCGATCTCATGCTCGTGGGGGTTAACGACCCGCACATGGGCGAAGAGGACCGGCGAGCCATCGGGCAGGCTGAAGTCGATCTGCCACGCGTAGCCCTTCACGCGGTCCCACTCGTAGATGCGGAGGCCGAGCTCGCCGCCGGGGCCATCCACACGGGCGCAGAAGACCGGCGAGCAGGTGAGCCAGTGGTGCCCGACCTGCCCGGAGTTCCACTCGATGCCGCCGCTGAGCCAGGCGTTGCGCAGGGCCAGGTTGGCGGGCTGGAAGACCGGGTTGCAGTGGAGCAGCTCGCGGTCCAGGGGCTTGTGGACCAGCGACATGAGCCGCCCGCCGGCGCCGGGCAGGAAGACGGCCCGCAGGATGTCGTTCTCCAGGACCAGCGAATCGAGGTCCCGCACCTCGCGCGAGCGGTCGTACTCGTCCTGCATCCGGTACGGCAGCACGCGGTGCGCGGTTCGCCAGCCCATATGGAGGCGATCCTCCTGGGGCACGTCGTCGGCAAGGCCGATGGCGCTATCGTCCTCCGGCCCGCGGAACATCGGTAGCGGGTTCTCCGGCCCCATATTGGCGGCAGGGATCGTATAGGGCGCTTCGTATAGCCTGGTCATGCCTTGCCTCAATTTCTCGGCGCGCGACGGTGCGAACGCCGGCCACTACTGGGAGCTGAACTCGATGAGCGTCACGGACAGCGGCGGGAACTCACCGGATACGATACCGCCCGCCACGGGCGCCTTGATCGGCCGGGCCGCGATCTTGCCCGGTTCCTGCATGGTATTCCGGTCCGACAGCCCGCCCAGCGCCTGCCAGGCCCGGGATCGACGGCCGCGGAGCCCGCCTGCCACCTCCACCTCGCCCCGGACGGCCTCCTTGGCGGCGTTGACGATCTTCAGCACCAGCTTCTTCCCGTCCTCGCTCCGAGTGGCGGCGATGTTCAGCGGACCGGGGTTCTCGCATGAGACCAGATTCGGCTGGAAGTGGTCGCGGTAGAGCTTCATCACCACGTAGTTGGGCGCCGGGAACCAGCCGAGGTGGTCCAGGTTGATGAAGGCGTTGTCCCAGTCCTTGGCGTCGGTGCGGCGAAGGAAGAGGGCCGGCGTGGCCATCTGCACGACGCCGCAGGAGCGCTCCATGACGTTGAGGTAGCCGGCGGCGAAGAGGCCCGTGCGCCAGTCGGTACTTTGCGCGTTCCACTCCGTGACGGCCAGCTTCACGTTGGGGTTGGGGCTTGCGGCGATGAGCTTCTCGTAGCGCTTCCAGATCGCCTCGAAGTTGGCCGGGGCGGTGGCGTAGTTGTTCGGGTCCTCGTAGAAGTGGTAGCTGATGAAGTCGATGTGCCGTCCGCAGAGCTCCAGAAGCCGGGCGTCCTCCTTCTCATAGAAGGTGCAGGCGTAGAGCTTGAGGCCCGGCCAACGCTGCTTCATGGCCTGCGCCACCCGGTCCGCCACCTTGCCGTATCGCTCGACGCCCATGCCCCAGGTCTCGTTGTCCAGCTCCCAGTGCGTCACGTTGTAGGGCTCCACGTCGCCGTGGGATGCGCGGAGGCGGCCCATGGGAGTGTCCGGCCCGCCGTTGCAGTACTCCACCCACTCCAGGGCCTCGCGGACGTACTCGTCCTCCTTGCTCGGGTCGGCCCAGGAGCCGAGGTTGACCACGATGAGCGGCTCGCAACCCACGGTGCGGCAGAGGCGGATGTACTCCGACACGCCGAAGCCGTTGCTGTCCCACTCGCCCCAGACGTAGTTGCGGAAGGGCTTGCGCTCGTGCTGCGGGCCCACGGCCTTCTTCCAGCGGTAGATGGAGGCGAAGCAGCCGCCGGGCCAGCGGATGATCGGCGCCTGGAGCCCCTTCACGGCGGCGAGGAGGTCGGTGCGGCAGCCGGTCCTGACGTAGTCGCTCCGGGTCATGGAGACCATGTCGACCCAGACCTCGCCCTGCCCCTCGTAGGCCACCACCAGCGTGGCCTGCGGGTCGGTGCGCTTGGGGCGCAGCGTGAAGCGGTACTCCTTCAGCTCCGCCGTGGGCTTGGGCAGGCGGGCACGGGCCAGTTCGGAGCCGTCGGCGGCCAGCATGGCCACCCAGCCCGGCGCCACGCCGCCCCTGGCCGCGCTCCAGACCGATCCGGGGTAGCTCTTGCCGGCCACGGCGCTGTGCCGCTTCTGGGCGATGCCCGCGGCCTCTCCCGACGGCGTCAGGCGCACCGCGAAGCCCGTGTTGGGCGACGGCACGTAGCGGACCATCTCGGCGCGCTTGGAGCCTGCGGGATAGGCCGCCCACTGGTCGGACAGCTCCATGCCCGGAGCTTCGCGGGCCAGGCTCAGGCTCAGGTCGCGGCCATTGAGGTCGGTCACCTTCAGGTCGGTGTACTCGCCGCGGGTCGCCCAGAAGCCCACGCCCACGCCGCCGGAGCCGTGCGTGGCGTCGCGGAAGTCGAGCGCCTGCTCGCCGTCGATCCAGCCCTGGATGTGATCGCCCTCGACCCGGACGCGGAGGGAGTACCAGCGGTTGGCCTCGATCTTGCCGGGCGTGTGCGGACCGATGGGGCGGCGGAGGTCGTTCTCCTCCACCTCCATCTGGTGGGCCGTGTTGCCCCAGCCGCCCAGGTTCCACCAATAGAAGTTCTTCTCGTCGCGGGCTCGCACGAGGATCAGGAAGCCCTCGCCGCCATCCAGCTTCCGGGCGCGGAGGGTGAAGTCGTAATCGGTCCACGTCGGGTCGCCGAAGACGCGCTTGACGTCGGTGGCCGGCTCGTCCAGCGTGATCGTCCCGTCCTTGACGCTGAGGCCGGCCATGGCCGGGAAGGCGCGGTCGCGCACCAGCTCTCCGTAGAGGCCGTCCTCCACGGAGTGGTAGATATGCTCAAGGAACTGCCCGTAGATGTGCGGGTTGATCTGCCCGATCACCCGCTCCGGGTCCACCACGGCCCGGGCCGACTGTGCCTGCGCCGCCGCGGCAAAGAGGAGCGAAGAAGCCGCCGCCGCCAGCAGGAAGACGATTCTAGCCGAATCCAGCATATTGGAACCCCCGTAGAAGGCCTCCCGGCGGGCCTCGCCCCACCGGGCCGATGCGTAGACGCTAGGTTCGGCCCGACGCGCGGGAGTTCCTGCAATGGCGCGGAGGCCCGAGCCACCGGTTGCCTTTGGCTCACCGTCCGTGTTGGTCCGTGTGAGTCCGTGTCGGTCCGTGCGGGCCTTCCGGCAACACGGACTACCACGGGCTCACACGGACCTCCACGGACCAAGGCGCTCCTGCGCTTCGGCTGGGTATCCTATGCCATCCGCGAAAGGTCTCGCCCACCCATGGATGTGCGCCCAATCCTGCAGCAGATCCTCCAGCGCTACGGGACCTCGGTGATCGAGGATCCCGGCCGCTTTGCCGCGTTGCTGAATGACCTGCGCATGGGCGAGGGCAAGCGCGAGGCCAACCTGCTGCTGCTGGCCCTGCACCATACTATGACGAAACGACCCCACACCCGCCCTGGCCCGCCCACTTCTGCGGCAACGGTAGGGAGCGCAGGCGACCGAGGCTAGGTCACGGCGATGCGATCGGGCACGACGCGGTATGGGCAGAGCGCGTACGCTACACTCCGTCGCGGCCTGGCGGGATCGTACAGCACCGTGAGGGCGTCGCCCTCGCGGACCGCCTTCCACAGGGCCTGGCTGACGGTCGCCCTGCCTCGGAGCGGCTGTCCCGGGCCTGTCGTTGCCGTGTACTCGTACTCGACGTAGTGCACATTCTCGCGCGGGCCAATGACGGTGCGCTTGCGCACGACACGGCCGGCTGTACCGACCCCGACGCGACAGAGGCGCCGCTGGATCATTGGTCGGACGAAGCCCTGCGCCGCCAAGAGGCCGGCTACGGAGGCCAGCAGCAAGGCCCCAAGCCCCGCCTCAGCGAACTGGCGGGCTACACTCCTGTCGCCGGCGAGCAGGCTGTACTGGAGAAGGGAACCCACCTCCGACACGGCCACACCCGTGGGCTCCCCCCGACGCAGAGCGGCAGGCGCCGCGCCTGCCAGGGTCTCTGAGACATCGTGGCGCTCGCCGTGAGTGGTGAAGGAGTAGGTGACGATGCCGCCGGTACCGGGCTTTGGGTTGAGGTCGACATCCATCACGGTGGCCTGAACCGAGGTCTGCGTCGCCATGAAGACGCCCTTCTTGACGGCTTCTACGCTCACAGCAACGGCCAGTAAGGCCAGACCCACCGCCCAGAGCCTGCGGTAGTTGGCCATCGACACGAGCGCGACCGGCCGCGCCGTGACGCGCCGGGGAGGAGGGTATGCGAGCTCCGGCTCAGGTCTGTACACAGGTATAACTCGGTTCCGCGGGACGCCCGGCCGATCGCATCAACCTGCCGGATCGAGGCCCCACGGTTCTGTATACCGCTCTACGCGTGGTGTCGGCAAGGGACCCCCCCTGCTACCCCTTCAGCGCCTCCCAGACGAACCGCTCAATGGCCGCCGCGGGCTGGGCGCCTACCGTGCGGGTCACCTCGGTGCCGCCGCAGTAGACCGACAGGGCCGGGATGGAGCTGATGCTGCACTCCGCCGCCACGGCCTGCAGCTCGTCAGTGTTCACCTTGGCCACGATCAGCTTGCCGGCGTTGGCCGCGGCTACCTTGGCGAGCTCCGGAGCAACCATGCGGCAGGGGCCGCACCAGGGGGCCCAGAAGTCGACCAGCACCGGCAGCGGCGACTCGCGCACCAGGTTCCGGAATGCCTCGTCGGAGCCGACGGCGACCGGGCCATCGGGTACCGGCAGGGCCGCCTCGCAGGTGCCGCAGGATGGCGTCTGGCCCAGCTTGGCGAAGGGCACGCGGTTGAACTGCCCGCAGGACGGGCATGGCTGGATGACGCCGGCCTCCCGGCCGATGAAGTCGCTCATGGTGGGTGCCTCCGTGATGCATGGTGATATGGCTATGTCACTATACCACATCCAGTGCGTCGGTTCTGTGACAGGGCGGGCATCGGCGCCGGCAACACCGAGTAGACCGGGAGCGCGGCGGCGGCGTAGCAGGTAGACTCCAGCATCGATCCTATGTGAGGCCCCATGTCCAACCGTACGCTGCCGGACTGGATCCGCAAGACCATCCCCGACCCGAGCGCCGTTCGACGCCTGGAGGGGATGATGCGCACCGCGTCGCTCAACACCGTCTGCGAGAGCGCCCGCTGCCCCAACCTGGGCGAGTGCTGGTCGCACAAGACGGCCACCTTCATGATCCTGGGCGACACCTGCACGCGCAACTGCGGCTTCTGCGCCATCAAGGTGGGCAAGCCGCCCGCCGCCGACCCAGAGGAGCCCGCCCGCGTGGCCGAGGCGGCGCGGGAGATGGGGCTGCGGCACGTGGTGGTCACTTCGGTCACCCGCGACGACATGCCCGACCAGGGCGCGGGCCAGTTCGCCGACACGATCGAAGCCCTACGCCAGGCGATCCCCGGCGTCATCGTGGAGGTGCTGACGCCCGACTTCCAGGGCAAGCGGTGGCTCATCAAGGTCGTGACCGACGCGCGACCGGAGATCTTCAACCACAACATCGAGACGGTGGAGCGGCTCTCGCCCGAGGTCCGGCCCCAGGCCCGCTACCACCGGAGCCTGGAGGTGCTGCAGGACGCCCGGCGGCTGGGAGAGGGCATCTACACGAAGTCCGGCATCATGCTGGGCCTGGGCGAGACGCGCGACGAGGTGCTGACCGCCCTGCACGACCTGCGGCAGGCCGGGGTCGACGCGGTGACCATCGGCCAGTACCTGCGGCCCACGGCCCACCACCTGCCCGTCCGCGAGTATGTGCGCCCCGAGGCCTTCGCCGAGTACAAGCGCCTGGGCGAGGCGATGGGCTTCCTCTTTGTGGCTTCCGGCCCCTTCGTGCGGAGTAGCCACAACGCCATCGAGTTCTCCCGCAAGGTGATGGCCGACCGGCTCGCCGCGATGGAGGCCACCCCCTCCCCTGCGGAGGCGCCCTGAGGGGCGAGAGGGCGTGACTGCGCGGTGCGCCATGCCTGACCACGGCCCCGGGAGGCGCTGACGGTGCGCACCCTGCGGCGGAGCCTCGTGGCGGCCCTCTTCATCGTGCCCCAGCTGATGCTGGCCTTCGTCGCATGGCGCGTCGCGGGGAAGGCCGTCCGCCGCCTGGAGGCGCAGCTTCCGGCGACGCTCTCCACCGAGGCCACGCGCCTGCTGAAGCGGGAGGTCCGCATCGGCACGATCCGGATCACCTCGGGCTCCATCGTCGCCACGGATGTCTCCGTGGGAGGCCGCATGGGTTTCGGCGAGGGCGACCTAGCCCGTGCTCCGCGCGTGGAGGCTACGCTCAACACCGCCGTCCTGACGGGCAGGAAGCCCGGCGACCCGCCCGTCCTCACGCGGCTGAAGGTCTTCCGGCCGGTGGGGCGGATCACCCGCAACGCCCGCGGCAAGTGGTCGATCGCCGACCTGATCCGCCCCAGGCGCAAGGGCCCGCCGTCGCAGGCCTTCGGCATCATCGAGGTGGTGGACGGACGGGCGCACTACTCCGACGAGGCGCTGCGTGGCCGGTCCAGCGCCTCGCCTGGACGTTTCTCGGCAACAGTGGAGCACGTGACCGGCTCCCTCGCCATGGACCCAGCGGGTGACCTGACCTGGTCCTGCACCGCCGATGAAGCCGCCGGTCGCGTGCGGGGGCTGCGCGTCACTGGAACCTACGAGCGCGAGACGCGGACGCTGGGCCTGGCCGTCGGCGTTCGGCGCGCCAGGCCCGGCGCGCTGGTCGAGCCGTGGCTACCCGGCGGCTACCGCCTGACCGATGCGACGGCCGGCGGCACCGTCTCCATCGTCTGGCGGCTCGGGAAGGGCGGCGGGGCCACGTGGGATGTCGCAGGCGACGTGGCGGCCCCCTCGGTAACCGTGCCGCAGCTGGCCGAGCCCGTTCGCGAGGTCCGCGGCCGCGTGGCGTGGCGCCGCGGCCGGGTGGACGCCGACCTGGCAGGGAGCGCCGCCGGTAGCCCCGTGCGCTTCGCGGGGGCCCTGGTCCGCGGCGATGCGTGGCTCATCGACGGCACGCTCTCGGGACGCGGGCTACGGCCCGACCGGGTCTGGCGCGCCCTGCGCCGAGGCGATCCCCCGGCGCTACTGAGGCGGATTGACACCGCCGCAGACGGCTCCATGCGCCTGCGCGGCAGGCTGGCCGCGCCGGACGTGCAGGCTGCCGGTCGGGCCGAGGTCCGAAGCGCGTCCGGCGCCGCCGGAATGCCGGCCGGACGCGCCACCGTGCGGTACCGGGTCTGGGGCCCCTGGGGCCGCCCGTCGGCCGAGGTGCGGGCCTACGCGCCGACAGCCACGCTCAACGGCGTGGAGGTGCGCGGGCTCCACGGTTCCGCCGACCTGGCGGACGGCCTCGCCGAGGTGCGGCTGGAGGGCCGCACGGCGGGCGGCGTCGTGTCCGTTGAGGCCCAGGGCCGTCCCTTCGCGCCGCGCCGCCCGTACCGCGCTGTGGCCCGCGTGCGGCATCTGCAGCTGGCATCGGTGCCCTGGAAACGGATGGGCGCCCCGCAGGCGGACCAAGCCGGCGGATCGCTGGACCTGGACGTGGCCGCGTGGACCAACCGCGGCGACAGGCGGCCCGATGCCCGCGTGACGGCGCGGCTCAGAGAGCCGCGCTGGGGCCGGAAGGCCGCCGACCAGGTCCAGGTCGACGCGGTGGTGCGGGGAGGCGTCCTGAGCCTGCGCCGCGCAGACCTGAGGTCGCCCGCCGGCGCCGTACGGCTCTGGGGCTCGGCCGACCTGGGCGACCGGAGCCTCGACCTGAGCGCCGAGGCCGACGGCGTCAGCCTTCCGGGCCTGCGCGACCTCATCGCCGAGACGCCGCCCCCCGATGCCGCCGCGACGGAGGAGGGCCTCCGGGGCCGCCTTACCGTGCGCGACGCCCGGATTACCGGTAGCCTCGACGACCCGCACGTCGTCGCCACGGTGCGAGGCTTCGGCGTGGGATGGGGTCAGCAGACCGGACGGCTCACGGCGTCGGTGTCCGGCGGGCTGGATCGCATCGACATCGACGGCGTGGCCACGCGGCAGACCGCCGAGGCGGCCGTCAGCGGCGCCGTCCTGAGGCCCCTATCCGGCGAGCCGCTGGTCAAGATGATCGCCACGGTACGCGACATGGAGCTGGACGACCTGATGCCCGCAGGCTCCGATTCGGTGGAGGTGACCGGGGCCGCCGACGCCCTCCTCTCGCTGACAGGCCCGCTGAAGCGTCCCACGCTCACGGTGGAAGAGGTCACCATGGAGCGCCTGGCCGTCGCCGAGGTGGACCTGACGCAGCTGCGGGCCGGAGGCATGGTGCGCTGGACCGACCAGGGGCCGATCCTCGAAGTGACCGACGCACGGGCACAGCTCGCCGGCGGCCTCGTAGCCGCTGACGCCCATCTCGATGCCGCCGGGAACGCCGCGATGCGGCTGTCGGCGTCCGACCTCTCGCTGGCTTCGCTTGGCCGCTCATTCGAGGCGATGGTGGCCCTCACCGGGCGCGGCGACGTGACGGTCAGCGGATCGGCCCGGCTCGTGGACGGCCGCCTGCGGGAGCCGGCCGGCCGCGCCGACCTGGGCACGCGAGGCCTCACGGTGAACGGTCACGTCTTCGGCGAGGCCTCGGCCTCGCTGGCGCTGCAGCGGGGAAGGGTGGTCGCGGTGCCCGGCGCCGACGGCTCCGCGCCGGTGCAGATCGGCGAGCCGGGCCGCGAGGTGGCGCTGCAGAGCCTGATCTACGACACGTCTGCCGGCTCACTGCTGGCCGTGGGCGAGGCCCGGGGCCTGCCCGCCGAGCTGCTGCAGGGCGCGGCGCTGGAGAGCCCATGGGTGGCGGAACGGCTGGGTTCGAGCCTGCCGGCCATCTCGCCGGGCAACGCTCGCCTGGAGGGAGGGCTCAGCGGCTCGTTCAGCCTCTCCGGCGCGCTGAACGGCCTCAGCGGGCAGCTCCTCCTCGCATCGCGCGACCTGCGGCTCAACGGCAAGGCCATCGACCGCGTCGAGCTCTCCACCGAATGGAGCGCCGGCTTCGTGGCTCTGCGGAAGGCCGGGCTGGAGGCGGGAGGCATGCGGTTCCGGGCTAGCGGCGCCTACACCCCGGGAGCGCGGCCCACCGGCGAGGTATCGCTGCGCGGCCTGTCGGCAGGGATCGCGCAGGGCTTCTTCCCGGAGATGGAGGGCCTGAAGGGGCTCCGAGGATCCATCGACAACCTGCTCGTGACCTCGCGGCAGACGACGCCCGGTACGCCGGCCCGCGTTACCGCCGAGGCGCTGCTCACGGGTCTGGGCGCCCAGGGATCGGAAGCCGTCATACCGCGCGTCGAGATCACCGGCGTCGAGCTGACGCAGACGAAGCTCAACGTGGGTGATGTGGCGATCCACCTCATCGACCCCAGGCGCAGCCCCGCCGCCGGCGCTCCCGTGGTCCATGCCACCGGGGGAGTTGCCGTGCGAGCCCAGGCGCCCTTCATCGACGGGTCTTCGCTGGTCCGCGCCGACGTGGTCCTCTCTGACCAGAGCCTGGAGACGTTGCAGGGCCTGATGCCCAACTCCGGCCTGGACATGAAAGGCTCGCTCGGCGGCTCACTGGCCTACTCGGGAGCGCTGGGCGACCTGCTGGACCTGCCCCGGGCAGTCCGACAGGGCGGCGCGCCGGACCTGACGGGCTCCATCACCCTCCGCGCCCAGAGGCTGGGCGTGGCGCTCGCCCGGACCCGCCTCGAGGATGTGGCAGCCCGTATCCAGCTCACCGGCGGCTCCCTGTGGGTGGCACCGGCAGACGGCCAGGGCGCGGCGGCGAACCTGGTTGACGCGGCGCGCGGCCACAAGGAGCCGCTGGTGGTGGCCGGCGAGCTACCGCTGAGCCTGGGACGCAAGGTGCGGACGCCGTTGCGGATCACATCCCAGCGCCCCTCCTTCGTCGAGTCGCCATTGCCGATCCTCAAGTCGGGCCGCGCCGAGGGCTGGCTGGCCGGATCCGACCCGAACAGGCCGATCGCCTCGGCGCCGCCCGGGCTGGACATCCTGGTGGGCGGGTCGCTGTTCGATCCGCGCATCTCCGGCGACATCCGGCTACGGCGGACGACGGTACGGCTGCCCGATGCGTTGCCGGAGTTCAAAGCCAACCGGCCAGTACCCGCGATCAACCCGGTCTTCGACGTGCGCATCCATGCCGAGGAGCGCGTGGCCGTGGCGGCCTCGACGCTGGCCGCCTCCGTGCGAACCGAACCGACGCGGCCCATCCGCATCGGCGGCGACCTGGGCGCCCCGAAGGTTGCGGGGGACCTCGTGGTGGAAGGCGGCGCTCTCACGTTCCCCACGGCCCGCTTCGCGCTGCAGCCGGGCGGCCTCGTAAGCATGCGCTACCCCAACTACACCGGTACCGCCACCGGCGACGGCTCGTTCGGGCTTACCGTGGCCGCCACCGCCACGACGCGGATTACGGCGGTTTCGGTGACCGGAAACACCACTCGGTATACTATCACGGTGGACGCGCGCGGCTCGCTGTTCGGCGATACGCCGCTGATGGTCGGCGGACCCGAGGCGGCAGCATCGGGCGACAAGGGCCTGCGACTGACATTCAGATCGGAGCCGGCGGACCTCGCGCTGAGCCAGGCCGGCCTGCAGAAGCGGGTGCTGGGCCTTGTAGGCGGCCAGGGCGCCCTGGAGGGCCTGTTTGCCGGCGGGGGAGGCGTGGGGCGCGTGCTCGGCAGGCAGTTCACCGACTTCGTCTCGTCCAGCGTCCTGCCGGACCTGCTGGAGCGCTCGGGGCTGATGTCGGCGCTGGGCTTCTATGACCTTTCGCTCGACTACGGCAAGACCGAGGCGCTGGCGGTCCGCGTCTCGCGCAACCTGTCCGGTCCGTACGACCTGACCTACTGGCAACGGCTATCTGACGCGGCGGCCGAGTCGACGGCGGCCAGCGGCGCGTGGGAACTGAAGCTGAGCCGGAGATTCGGGCGCGATCTGCGGCTATCATGGACGACGAACGAGCAGCGAACGAACGAGTACCTGCTGGAGGGCGTCTTCAGGTTCTAGAACAGGCCGAGAGCCCCGCGTGCGGCGCAGTCCATGCTGCAGCCGGTTGGGATTGGCAAGGGATGGCACATGCGCGAGGGACAGCAAGGCGAGCCGACCAGCCATGCCGCCTTCGACGCGATTGTGGCGGAGTACGACCGGAAGGTGTTCAATGTAGCGTACCGCATCCTCGGCGACTACGACGAGGCGGCGGACGTGACACAAGAGACCTTCATCAGCGCGTACAAGAGCTACCACCGCTTCCGGGGCGACTCGGCGGTCTACACCTGGCTCTACCAGATCGCGATGAACAACTGCCGGAACCGCCTGCGCTCGCGGCAACGCACGCAGGACCACTCCGGCGGTTCGCTGGACGCGGGTTGGGCAGACGAGGCGACCGGCGAGGCGACGACCCGCGAGATCGCCGACCTGACGCACGCGCCGCACAAGCTGCTCGAGCAGCAGGAGATGCGGGAGAAGCTGATGGAAGCCGTGCAGTCGCTGCCGCAGGAGTACCGCGAGGTCGTCATACTGCGGGAAGTGAGCGGCCTGTCGTACAATGAGATCGCCGATGCTGCGGGCATCTCGCTGGATAACGTGAAGACACGGCTGTCGCGGGCGCGCGCCATGCTGCGCCGTAAGCTAGAGTGGTACTACTCCGCCGACTGACCGAGGCGCACGCCTAACGGTCCGGCAGGGGAAGGAGCGAGGGCTTTGACACTAGATCGCCGATTGCGGACCTGGGCTACCCATGCCGCGTGCGCCGCCGCCGTGTTTGCGGCGACCATCCTACCGGTGCTGGCACAGGGACCGACGATCTCAAAGATCGACGTGGTTGGCAATAAGAACATGAGCCGCGACGCCGTCGTGGCCGTCTCCGGGCTCAAGATCGGTGACGTGGTGAGCCAGAAGGCGCTGGACGAGGCCAAGCGGAAGCTGCTCCTCACCCAGCTCTACGGCGCCAACCGGGTGGACGACCCCGATGAGGCCGTTCGCATCCGGGCCGAACTCACCGGCGAAACCGCCACGGTCATCATCGAGGTCGAAGAGAACGACCTTGTCAAAGGCATCAACATCAGCGGCACCGGGCCGGTGCCGGCGGCCACGATCCGGTCGCTCATGCAGACCAAAGAGGGCACGATCCTCAACATGGGCGTGCTGAAGCGCGATGCCGACGCCATCCAGGCCTACTACAGCGACCGCAAGTACCAGGCCGTCGTGGGCGACGTCTCGCTGAAGGACGGCATCCTCGAAGTGCCCGTCATCGTCGCCAAGGTCGACAAGGTCCGCGTCACCGGCCTCAAGAAGACCATGCAGCACGTCGTGACCCGCGAGATGAAGATGAAGCCCGGCCAGTACTTCAACGCCGAGGACTTCCGGAAGGACTACTTCCGCATCATCAGCCTCGACTTCTTCCAGGACGTCTCGCCCACGATCCAGACACCCACGCCCGGCACCATCGACATCAACCTGAACGTGGAGGAGAAGCGCACCGGCAACGTCTCCATGTTCGTGGGCTACAACAGCCGCAACAGCCTGGTGGGCGGAGCCGAGATCGCCGAGACGAACTTCCGAGGCTCCGGGCAATCGGTGGGCCTCCGGTGGGATACCGGCGGCCTGGCCAACCGCAATAGCATGGAGGTCAACTTCATGGAGCCGTGGATGGACAGCAAGCACACCTCGCTCTCCGTCTCGGGCTATGACAAGACCGTCTACCGCTTCGCCCGGGACCTCACGAGCACCACCGGCGGCGTGGTGGGCAGCAACTCGGACTACTACGAAGTGCATACGGGCGGCCAGGTGACCATGAGCCGGCCGCTGTCGGATACCTTCCGCGGCTCCGTGGGCCTCCGGTACGACAACGTCCGGGTACCCAAGCTCGACATCTCCGAGGCCGATGCGGCCGCACTGCAGAACGGCCCGGTGCTGGCCACCACGCTGCGAGCCACGCACAACACCCGGGACATCGACCAGGATCCCACATCCGGCGGCTACGAGATTTACACTCTCGACCTCGGCAGGGCCGACCTGAAGCCGGTCATCACCACCACCGGCGTCAGCACCGGCGTCACAGGTGTCGTCAACTACCAGAAGCTGCAGTTCGACGCCCGCCGCTACCTGAGCTTCGGCGGCCCCCGCAAAAATGCCAAGCAGCGCAAGGCTACCATTGCCGTGCGCCTCGCCGGCGGCATGATCACCGGCACATCGCCCTTCTTCGAGCAGTACTTCGTGGGCGGCGCCGAGACCCTCCGGGGCTACTACGAGGACCGATTCTGGGGCAAGAACATGCTGCTCACCTCGGTTGAGTACCGGGCTCCGCTTGCCAGCAGCCTGACCGGCGTCGTCTTCATGGACGCAGGCGACGCCTGGGGCGGGCGCTACAGCGGCGTGACCTTCCAGGGCTTCGACCAGCATACCAAGTTCAGCCCCGCGGTCGGCATCGGCATCGGATTGCGCGTGGTGACGCCCATCGGGCCCATCCGCATCGACGAGGGCTTCGGACGCGATGGAGCCAGGACCCACTTCAGCATCGGGCATGTGTTCTAGAGCCCGCACTGCGATCAGGAGCATAATGAATGGATAGGTCTATTGTTTGGTGGCGCGCGCTGGTCCTCACTGCCGTCGCCACGTGCCTGGTCCTGGCGCTGAGCGCATCGGGGCAGGGCGGCAAGGCGGGCGCCACGTTCGCCACCCTGGACATCCGCAAGGTGACCTCGGACAGCAAGACCTGGCAGGCCGCCCAGACCGACTTCGCAGCCAAGCGCGGCCGGTATGACGCCCGCATCACCCGCCGTCGCTCCATGCCCTTCATGGCCGACGTCGAGCAGGAGGAGATGGATAAGCTGACCGAGAAGGACCCGGCTCAGGCCACCGCGGCTGAGAAGGCCCGCATCGAAGAGCTGACCAAGAAGGGCCAGGCGCAGGTGCAGGACTTCCAGACCCGGCAGATGAAGCCGGAGAAGGACCTCTCAGACGCCGATAAGACCAAGCTGCAGCAGGACGCCGCCGCTGCCAGCCAGGCAGAGCAGAAGGCCGCAGCCCTGGGCGACAAGCTCGCCAACGAGCTTCGCGAAGCCGACTCGCAGGCCACCTCGGACTTCACCAAGAAGATTCGCACCGCGACGCAGAAAGTGGCCGAGGCCAAAGGCATCAGCATCGTCTTCGATATGCAGGTGACCTGGTATGCCGGCACCGATATCACCACGGCAGTCGTCAACGAACTCAACAAGTAGGCGAGCCGCCAGGGCGGCCGTGGCCTTTGCCGCGGCCGCCCTCGCCTTCTCGGGTTGCTCTCGGCGGCCGCCTGCAGGCGTGGCACTGCAGCCCGTCAGCGTCCGCATGGACGCCGTTTGGCCGCGCCACCCCATCCTCGCCGGGCGCCCGCCGGCCTCGTTGCCGGCCCCGGTCGCAGCGCCCGATGCCTCCTCGTCCCCGGCCCGCAGCAGCATCGCTCCGCTGAGCCTCGACGAGACCGAGAGCGGAGCGTCGGCCGACAGCGCACCCGCCTCCGCCGATGCCGTCCGCCGACGGGACGACTTCGAGGCGCAGCTCTTACGCCGCACAGCCCGCAGGCTGACCGGCGACGAGCGTGCCCACCAGGCCGACCTGGCCGCCGAAATCGCCGGGGCCACAGCCGCCATCCGCAAGCAGCGCTCGGCGGTGCTTGCGGCAATCGACAGCCGCTGGCGCGGCCGCCTGACCAACGTGAAACTCCTGGTCTTGAGCCGGACCCAGCAGCTCACGGGCCTCGCCGGCGGCCCGCCGGAGGAGGTCCGCGCCCGCCTTCGCGAGGCACAGCAGCTGCAAGCGGCCATGGAAGACGCATGGCGCCGCGAGCGCACCCAGGCGGCCAGCCGCTTCGCTCAGGGCATCGCCGACGCGCGGGAGGCCGCCCAGACCGCCGAGGACCAGCGCCGATCTCTCATCGTGGCGAAGCTCACGGCCGAGGATCAGCGCCGCCTGGCCCGCTTCGGCCGCGACGGTCGGTCTGCCCGGCCAGGCGGACGCACCGCCTCGGCTGCTCCCGCCGGCTGGCCGGCGCCGCTTGCCGGCCTGGCCGCGACTGCGGCCCGGGAGCGGCCTGCGCCGATGCCGACGACGACGACGCCGGCGGCGCAGGACGCCCTGATCCGCTTCGCGAGGAGCGACGCCGACCGCTGGGTTCGGCGCATCGCGAGGGAGAACCGGTGGCGCCTGCAGCGTGCCGGGCCCGGCGTGCGAGACGCCACCGTAGAGGCCCTGGAGAAGCTGCGCACCGTCTGGAGGTAGAATGGCGGGGGTCCGAGCCCTTCCTGCGCCGGCAGGTCGCGGTACACGGGCTACTGGACCAAGGGAGGCAATCCGCCAGCCATGCTCAATGACGGCGCCCAGACGGGGCTAGCCACCTCGGCCGCGAAGGATGGCCTCTCGCTCGAGTCTCTCGCCCAGTACGTCGAGGGTCGGGTCACAGGCGATGCGTCGGCCATCGTGCGAGGGATCGCCAGCATTGATGACGCTGAGCCGGGCGATATCGTCTTCGCCGAGAACGCGCGCTACCTGGCGCAGGCGGCGGCTACCCGCGCGGCGGCGATCGTCACCTACGCCGACGCCGAGGAGACCTCGACGCCTCAAATCCGCGTGGCGAACCCGCGGCTCGCGTTTACACAGGTCCTTGAGCTCTTCACCCCCAGGCTGAACGCGCCCGTGGGCGTCCACCCCTCGGCGGTGCTTGGCGAGGGCGTGAGCCTGGGCGAAGGCGTCTCCATCGGGGCGGGGGTTGTGCTGGGCGACCGCGTGAGCCTGGGCGCAAACAGCGTGGCGCTGGCCGGGGCCGTGATCGGCGACGACGCCGTCGTGGGGCGGGACTGCGTCATCCACGCCAACGTCACTGTCCAGTATGGGTGCCGCCTGGGAGACCGGGTCATCATCCACAGCGGGAGCGTGGTGGGGAGCGACGGGTTCGGGTACCTGCCCATCGGTGAGCGGGTACACAAAGTGCCGCAGATCGGCATCGTGGTGATCGAGGACGACGTCGAGATCGGCTGCTGCACCACGGTCGATCGGGCCAAGACCGGCGCCACAGTGATCGGCGCGCGCACCAAGATAGACAACCTGGTGCAGATCGCCCACAACTGCAAGATCGGGCCGGACTGCATCATTGTGGCCCAGGTGGGCATCGCCGGCAGCACGGTGCTGGGCCGCGGCGTCCGGATGGCCGGCCAGTCCGGCGCTCGCGACCACGTGCAGCTGGGCGACGGCGCTACCGTGCTCGGGCGCGGCGGCGTGACGAACAACGTGGCGGCCGGCGAGATCGTCGGCGGCTATCCGGCGCGCCCCTACCGGCTTCGGTCAAGGTGCGACGCCGCCATCCTGAAGCTGCCGGAAACGCAGCAGCGCATCCGGCGCCTGGAGAGTGAGCTGGAGGCCATGAGCCGGCGCACGGCGGAGCTTGAAGCGCTGGTGCAGGGCCTCAGCCAGCGGCGGACCGAGTAGATCCGCACCTCAGGCGCTGCCGAGAGGGCACGGGCGAAGCGCCCGTGAGAACGGGGAATCAGCCGTGTTGACGCAGAAGACGATCGCGGCGCAGGCCTGCGCGGAGGGCGTGGGCATCCACTCCGGCAGCCGGTCGCACGTCCGGCTCTGCCCGGCCGAGGCCGGGGCCGGCATTCGGTTCCGCGTGGCGGGCGTAGAGATACCCGCGGCCCTGGACCACGTCGTCGACACGCGCCGATGCACCAGCCTCGGGGCCGACGGCGCGCGCCTGGACACGCCCGAGCACCTGCTGGCCGCCCTCTATTGCCTGCGGGTGGACAACCTGGTCGTCGAGGTCGACGCGCCGGAGTTGCCCATCCTCGACGGTAGCGCGTTGCCCTGGGTGGAGCTGATACGCCGGGCGGGCATTGCAGACACGGGCGTGGCCGCGCCGGTCCGACGGCTCCTGCGTGAGGTGAGGCTGGAGCAGGGCGGCTCGGTATATGAGGCCCGGCCGGCCGACAGTCTCAGCGTCCGATGCGAAGTGCGCTACGACCACCCCCTGCTGGGCGTCCAGAGCGGCTCCTGGCGGGAGGAGGCATTCGCGGATGCGCTGGCCCCGGCCCGCACGTACGGCTTCATAGAGGAAGTCGAGGCGTTGCTCGCCCGGGGCCTGGCTCTCGGCGGCTCGCTGGACAACGCCCTCATCATCTACCAGGACCACTATTCATCGGAACTCAGGATGCCGCAGGAGCCGTTGTGCCACAAGGCGCTGGACCTGGTCGGCGACCTCTCCCTCGTCGGCGGGAGGCCCGCGGCCACGATCACGGCCGTCCGGCCCGGCCATGCCGGCAACGTCGCGTTTGGCCGCCTGCTCGCGCAGGCGCTGGAGCCCTGACACGGGGCCGCCGGAGCGGACGGCCCATTCCCATGGAGGAAACCATGCTTGATATTGAAGCCATACGAGCCGCACTACCGCACCGCTACCCCATGCTCCTCGTGGACCGCATCCTCGAGCTTGAGACCGGCAAGCGGGCCGTGGGGCTGAAGAACGTCAGCATCAACGAGGACTTCTTCAACGGCCACTTCCCCGGCTGCGCGGTGATGCCGGGCGTGCTGATCCTTGAAGCCATGGCTCAGGTGGGCGGGGTCCTGATGCTCTCGCAACCCGAACTGAACCACAAGCTACCCGTCATCGGCGCGGTGGAGAACGTCCGTTTCCGCAAGCCCGTGGTGCCCGGCGACACCCTCATCACCGAGGTGGAGGTGCTCCGCTTCCGCAAGACGTTCGGCCGCGTGCAGCTCACCGGCAGGGTCAACGGCGAGGAGGTCGCGTCAGCCGTCATGACGTTCGGCCTGGTCGATCGAACCGCCCTGATCTCGACCGCCGCGGAGGCGTAGTTTCATGGCGCAGAGCATTCACTCGACGGCCGTCGTCCACCCGGGAGCCTACCTGGCGGACAACGTGACCGTCGGCCCCTACTGCGTAATCGACCACGAAGTCCAGATCGGCGAAGGCACGACGCTGGAGAGCCATGTAACGGTCATGCCGTGCACGCATATCGGCAAGCACTGCAGCATCTGGCCCGGCGCCGTGCTGGGCGGGGCTCCGCAGGACCACAAGGACAAGGGGCATCGCAGCTTCCTCGTGCTTGGGGACCACAACATCGTGCGGGAGTGCGTCACGCTCCACCGCGCCGTGGGCGACGGCAACTACACGCGCATCGGCAACGACAACATGTTCATGGCCTATGCGCACGTGGGCCACAACTGCGAGATCGGCAACGGCAACACCCTCTCCAGCTATGTGGGCCTCTCCGGCCATGTGCTGGTGGAGGACAACACCGTCTTCGGCGGCATGACGGGCGTGCACCAGTTCTGCCGCATCGGCAAGCTGGCCATGCTGGGCGGGCTGAGCAAGGTGAACCAGGACGTCCCTCCGTTCATGCTCTCCGACGGCGTGCCGGCCCGCGTCATCGACCTGAACAAGATCGGCATGCGTCGCGCCGGCGTCCCGCCGGATGTTCGCACCACCCTCCGGATGGCCTATAAGCTCATCTACCGCTCGGACCTGAACCTCTCCCAGGCCATCGCCCGGATCGAGGAGGAGCTGGAGAAGAGCGAGGAGCTGGACCATCTGATCGCCTTCATGCGCGGCACGCAGGCCGGGTTTGCAGGCAGGGGCGGCCAGCGCCGCTCCTGAGCAACATGCGCGTCGAAACCGCAGGGGCGCCCACCGGAAGCGTGGTCCTCGTCGCCGGAGAGCCGTCCGGCGACGCGGTGGCCGCGGAGCTTGTGCGCGCCTTGCGGCGTCGTCGGCCGGAGTTGACCTTCTGGGGCATCGGCGGGCCGAAGATGGCCGAGGCCGGTGTGGAGCTCTTGTTCAACTGCAAGGAGTGGGCGTCTATCGGCGTGGTGGATGCCCTCCGCCTGGTCCCGCGGCTCGCGTGGCAGGTGATGCCGGCGCTGGTGGGCGAGATCCGCCGCTGTCGCCCCGCCGTGGTGGTGCCGATCGACTTCGGCGCCTTCAACATGGGCCTTGCCCGCAGGCTGGCAGGCTGGGGACCGCCCGTCGCCTACTACTTCCCGCCCGGCTCCTGGCGCAAGTCGGGGACCGTCCCACCGGAGATCGGCCGGCTCTGCAAGGCGATCATCACCCCCTTCCCGTGGTCCGAGGGGCGCCTTCGGGCCGCGGGTGCAAACGCGCACTTCGTCGGGCACCCGCTCGTCGATCTGGCCCGCCCCTCGCAGAGCCGCGCGCAGTTCTCTCGAGAGCATGGAATAGAGGCCGACCACCCGGTGGTGGGCCTGCTGCCCGGTAGCCGCGGCTTCGAAATCCGCTACAACCTGCCCGCCATGCTGGCCGCGGCGTGGCTCATCTGCGACGAGATGCCCCAGGTGCGCTTCGTGATCGGGCTGGCGCCGACCGCCGACCCCTCCCGTGCCGAGGCCATGATCCGCCTCGCCAACGCCGAACATGGCGGGCCCAAGGCGCCCCGGTCCCCTGCCGAGAGGTCAGGACCCAAGGCTGTGCGGGCGCCGCGGGCGGCCCTGGCTGCGGCCGCGGGGGGATCGTTGCCCAACGATGTCATCACCGATGCACGGTCGCTGGGCGAGCCCCGGTTCCGGGTCGCCGTTCCCAGCCCGGACGCGCTTCCGGTCGTCATCACGCAGGGGAAGACCTACGATGTGATAGCCTCGTCGGACGTGCTGCTGGCCTGCTCCGGCACCGCGACGTTGGAGGCCGCCATCATGGGGACGCCCATGGCAGTCCTCTACAAGCTCTCGCCCATCATGGAGGTGGAGGGCCGGCTACGCGGGCTGCACAAGCGCCTGAAGCACATCGCCATGCCCAACGTGGCGGCCGACAGGACCATCGTGCAGGAGTACCTGCAGGGCGCCGCCACTCCCGAGGCCATGGCCCAGGAGATGCTGCGATTGCTCAAGAGCGGCGAGGCGCGCTCCCAGATGCGCGCCGAGCTGGCTCAGGTGCGCGACATGATGGGCGCGCCGGGCGCCTCGGACAGGGCAGCGGGTATCGTATTGGAGTGCGCCGAGCCGGCCTGACCGGCGGCGACGTGAACGGAGCAGCATGGGCGAAGAACAGACCGGCGCCGCGCCGCAGGCTAATGACGAACGTGAGATCCAGGCAAGGCTACTGGCATACCTGACGCCCCACCGGCGGGTGATGTCGATCGGGCTCCTCTGCGCCGCTGCGGTCGCGGGCCTCACCGCGCTCATAGCCTATGCGGCCAAGCCCACCATCAATGCCATGGCCGGCGACAACGTGGGTCGGCTGAACTTCATCTGCATCATCGTGGTCGGCGTCTTCCTGCTGAAGGCCGTGTTCACCTACGGGCAGACCTTCTACCTCTCCATGGTCTCCCAACGGGTGACCACCCAGTTGCGGGACGACATCTTCGGCCACCTGCACAGCCTCTCGCTCTCGTTCTTCAACCAGCGGCGCACGGGCGCGATCATGTCCGCGCTAACGAACGACATCCCGGTGCTGCAGAATGCCACCATGAGCATACGGGATGTGGTCGCCGCGCCGCTGAACGTCGTCTTCGCGCTCGGGCTGCTCTTCTACCAGAGCTGGCGGCTGACATTGGCGGCGCTCATCGTCGTTCCGCTCATGGGCTTCGTCATCTCGCGGATCGGCAAGCGCATACGCCGCATCTCGGACCTGGTGCAGCTGAAGCTGGCCGACGTGACGACCATAGCCGAGGAGACCATTTCGGGCATTCGCATCATCAAGTCCTTTGCTACAGAGACCCACGAGATCAACCGCTTCGCGGAGGAGAATGCGCGGACCTATGAGGCGGTGCTGCGCGGCGTTCGCCAGAGCGCTCGCCTACGGCCCGTCATCGAGTTCCTGGGCGCCTTCGGCATCGCGCTGGTGCTCTTCCTGGGCGGCAACGAGGTGGTTCAGAACGCCCGACTGGTGAGCCTGGGCAAGCCGCCACTGACCCGGCTCGACCTGGGCGGCATGCTGATGTTCGTCCTGGCGCTGCAGCAGCTCGCCCGCGCCGTCAGCGATATCGGCAGCATCAACAACACCCGGCAGCAGGCCTTCGCCGCGGCGGGGCGCATCTTCACGGAGATACTGGACCAGGAGACCGCCGTGAAGGAGGCGCCGAACGCCGAAGCCATGCCCCGCATCAACGGCCATATTGAGTTCAACAAGGTCGGCTTCGCATACAACGACGACGCTCCGGTGCTGGCCGACATCACCTTCACCGTGCAGCCCGGCGAAGTGGTGGCGCTGGTGGGCCACAGCGGCGCCGGCAAGAGCACGGTCGTCGACCTGATCCCACGCTTCTACGATGTCACGCAGGGCTCCATCAGCGTCGACGGCCGCGACATCCGCTCCGTGCAGTTGGAGAGCCTACGCAAGCAGATCGGGATTGTGCCGCAGGAGACGTGGCTCTTCGCCGGAACCCTGCGCGACAACATCGCCTACGGCCGCCGCGACGCCACGGACGCCGACGTGCGCGCAGCGGCCAGGGCAGCCAACGCCAACTTCATCGATACGATGCCGGACGGCTTCGACACCGTGGTGGGCGAGCGCGGCGTGCGGCTCTCCGGCGGCGAGCGCCAGCGCATCGCCATCGCCCGGGCCATCCTCATGGATCCGCGCATCCTCATCCTGGACGAGGCCACCTCTTCGCTGGATGCCTCGTCCGAGTCGCTGGTCCAGGCCGCGCTGGAAGACCTGATGAAGAACCGCACGACGCTCGTTATCGCGCATCGGCTCTCTACCATCCTGGGCGCCGACCGGATCGTGGTGCTCGACCGCGGGCGCATCGTCGAGACCGGAACCCATACCGAGCTGCTGGCCCAGGGCGGCATCTACTCGCAGCTCTACGAGAAGCAGTTCCGGGCCGAGACCGCATGAGCGACGAGGCCGCCCCCCGACGAGCCGACGGCGGCATCGACCGGGGCCGCAAGCAGGCACTCCGCGCCGAGCTCCTGAGCCTGCTCCTCTACTCCGTGGCGCGGCTCATCGGCCTCACGGCCCGGGTCCGCTTCGAGGGCTTCGAGCGGATCGCGGAGCAGCAGGCCAAAGGCAAGGGCCTCATCCTCGTGACGTGGCACGGGCGCACACTGATCGCGGCCAACATCTTCCGCAACCTGGGCTACTGGGCCCTCATCTCCCTCTCCCGCGACGGCGACATGCAGAACCGCATCTTCCAGCGGTTCGGGTACCGCACGGTGCGGGGCTCGACCAGCCGAGGCGGCGTACGCGCCACGCTGCAGCTGGCCCGGAACATCCGAGAGGGCGGAGTGCTGGCCTTCACCCCGGACGGCCCCAAAGGCCCCACACACAAGGTGCAGCCCGGCACCATCTTCCTGGCGCAGCGCAGCGGATGCCCCATCCTGCCGGTGGGGATCGCCGCGAGGCCCCGGACGCTGGTGAAGAGCTGGGACCGCTACATGGTGCCCGGCCTCTTCGCCCGGGCCACATTCGTGGTAGGCGAGCCGATCTCCGTGCCCGAGGACGCCGACGACGAGGCCAAGGCCGCCATTGCCGAGGAGCTTGAGCGTGCCATGAACCGCATGGAGAAGCGCGCCGAGGAGATGCTGGGCTTCACCTACCCGGCCGAGTTCCGCCTTACAGCAGGCCGGTAGCGCGACGACGTGTCTGCCGCGCACTGGCTAGCCCTCCGGTCGGAGACCGGCCTGGGCATGGGAGCGGCCCGAAGGCTCATAGCCCGGTTCGGCTCGCTGGACGCCGCCTACACCGCCCCCGAGGCCGATGTGATGGCCCTGCGCCGGGTCCGGCCCGAGGCGGTCCTGCGCTGGCGCCGGGTGGACCTGGCCGAGATGCGAGCCCGGCTCTGCTCGCTGGCGATCGCGGGGATCGCCTTCATTACTCCCGAGGAGGCCACCTACCCCGCCGCCCTGCTCGACCTGGCCCAGGCCCCTCCGGGCCTCTACATGCGCGGCCAGATCACCGAGGCCGACCGGCGCCGCGTCACCATCGTAGGCACCCGCGAGCCGTCCGCGGCTGGGTTCGCCGTGGCGCGGCGGCTCAGTATGGAGCTGGCGGCGGCGGGCGCCACCGTCGTGAGTGGACTGGCGGTGGGCATCGACACCGCCGCCCACGCGGGCGCCCTGATCGCACCGGGCGGGCGCACACTGGCCGTCCTGGGTTGCGGGCTGGAGCGCATCCATCCCCGCGGCAACCGCTCGCTGGCGGCCGAAGCCGCCACGCGCGGGGCACTGCTGACCGAGTATGCTCCGGAGCAGGAGGTCGACGCCGGACGACTACTGGCACGGGACCGCCTTCTGGCGGCGCTGGGCGGAGCCGTGGTGGTGATCGAGGCGCGGGCCCGCGGCGGGAGCCTCGTCACGGCGGCCCACGCCGCGCGGCTGGGCAGGCCCGTCTTCGCCATGCCGGGCACGCCCGGCTGCGACGCGCTGCTTGCCGAGGGCGCCCGCCCGATGGGCCAGGGGCAGGAGGATCTGGCGGCCATAGCGAGCGCCATCGCGCAGGGTTCCGTGGAGCCTCTCGCTGCCACGCAGCTGACGCTCTTCTGAGGGTTCGGCAAATAGACGGGAGGCGCCCCGAATGGAGCGCCTCCCGTCTTGTACAGCTACCGGTCCCGGCGGTCGGCTCTTAGAGCTCGCCGGCCTCCGAGGTGCGGCCCTTCTTCGCGTCGAACTGCAGGACGGCCTTGATCTGCGCGGGGCTGAGCTTGACGCCGCTCATCTTGGTCGCGCCGATGTTGTCCAGGTTCAGATTGGCCTGGGTCAGCAGGTAGCGGGTGTAGACCGAGTTATGGACGCCGAAGCTACCGTCGCGCAGGACGAAGTAGTAGTTGTGCCGTGCGCGCTTGACTTCGATGGGCACCAAGGCCTGGCTCGGGGCGGTCTTGCCCACGGGCACCAGCGACGTGTAGTCCCAGAGGTCCGGGTCGCCGAACTTGGTGCGCGACCAGTTCTGCAGCCGGGTCCGAAGGGTGACCAGCTGGGCCTCGATGGCACCCCGGATGGCGTACCGGGCGGCTGCATCGCCGGGCGTATGGCACGGGGCGCAGCTGACATCGAAGGCTGTCGTCATGGTGTGCTTGCTGTTGGGCATATGGCAGTGGGCGCACTGGCCGGCGGCCGAGGCGTGGGCCGTCTGGCGCACGACCGGGGCGTTGGGCAGCTCGGAGCCGGTCATACCCATGAGCATGTTGTACTGGTTGCTGTCATGGTATGTGGGTCGAGCCGTGCTGCTGGTCAGTACGGCATCGGTGTTGTTTCCGCCGCGCCCGTTGTGGCAGTTAGCGCAGGAGTGGTTGTAGGTCGTGTAGGCCTTGACCAGGGCGCCCGGGGCCACCTGCGTGGTGTCCGCGTTGGTCTCGGCGTAGCGGAGGTGGGCCTGCTTGCCGTTGGACCACATCATGTGGGTGGTGACCTTCATGGGATCGTGGCAGTTGGCGCATGAGGCCGTCTCTTCGCAGGCCTCGGTGGCCTCCTTGTACTCAGTCATCTTCTCGGTGGAGAGCGCGAGGATGGCCGTGTCGATCTCATCCGCGGTGGCGCCGGCCGTCAGCTTCGCGTCGATCTGGTCGGCGCGCAGGGCGGCGCTGTGGCACCGGAGGCAGGTCTTGCTGGCGCCTGCCACGGCGTCTTCGACGATATGCGCGTGGGGCGAGTTCTTGAAGTCCGACGCCATCGGCCCGTGGCACTGCCCGCAGACGGCGGCGTTGGAAAGCCTGGGATGGGTCAGGATGTTCTCTTCGCTCGGCGCGGCCTGATGGTTGCTGCTGGGCCCGTGGCACTGCTCGCAGCCCACGCCGATCTGGGAGTGCTTCGTGCCCTCAAAGCCGGCGAAGTCCACCTTGGGCGCACCGTTCACACCTGCCTCATGGCAGTTCTTGCAGTTCGCCGAGCCGATGTACGAAGCGCCCTTCTGGCCTGCGGGAAGCAGCGCCAGGAACTCCGCCGAGACGCCGGGATCGGGGTCCGGCGGCGGCGTGATGGGGCCTCCCCCACCGCCACAGCCTGCCAGTACGAGCATGGCCCCGGTAAGCGCCACACCAGTCGCCATGCTAGCGATAAGCCAAGACCTATGCATCGGTCCTGCCCTCCTTCAGGGGCTTAGATGGTTTGAGGCGCGGGTTGCGCGGCCCCGTTGTGTTGCCGTGTTGCCTTAGAATGTTGTGGAACCGGAAAGACGGACGATCGTTGCGCGGTAGTCGAGCGTATCGGCAACCTTGTCCTTGTAGGTCAGCGGAGCGACGAGCAGGCCGAGTTCGCTGCAGTCGTTGAACCGGCGGCGGAGCGTCAGGGTCAGCTCACGCCCGTGGATGTTCGCCTCAGGAAGCAGGAGCGGGTTGTCGTTGGAGACGAACCAGTCGGTGTAGGTGGCGCTGACCCACATGTGCGGGTCAACCGTCCAGGAGAGCCCGGCCACGGCGGTCTGGCTGTCCGGGCCGAACATAGCCGACGTGGGCCAGTCCGCGATCTCGGTGCGGAGCTTGAGGCTCTCGAAGGCGTATTCGCCGAAGGCGACCACCTTGGGCCCGAGCTGGAGGGTGCCGCCGGCCTGCAGGGCCGATGCGGCGGAACGGGCGTAACGCTCTGCGTTCTCCTGCACCTTGTACGAGCCCGCCAGGTAGCCGGTGGCGTTGGCAGGGCCGGTCTCCATGCGGGCGGAGACGTTGGACCGTCGATGCCAGTAGAGCGACCGGGTGTCCTCCTGTGCGGCGGTCGGCGCACCGCCCAGCCACTGGGAGCCGGCCTTGAGCGTGATCATGGTCTGGCGGCTCAGGCGGCCCCGGAGGCGTCCGTCCAGGGTCACCCAGCGGGGCACGTCCACGTAGTCGCGGGTCTCGTTCAGCCGCATGATCTCTCGGCTGCGGAGGCCTACCTCGGCGTTCCAGTTGGTCCAGCGCTTTTGCAGCCTGGCTGCGGCGCCCTGGTTGCGTGTGACGGCCATGGTGGCGGGCGCCGTGTTCCCGATGGTCTCGCTGGTGGCGTCCAGGCTGAGGTCGCCGAAGCGCCCCAGGGCGGCGTCGGCCATGAGCCCGGCGGTCTCGACGGTGGCCTGGGGGAGGGCCGCCTGGCGAATGAGCGTACGAGAGTAGCTGCCTCCCGCGTCGACCGACGGCGTCGCCTGAATGATGTACGAGAGAGTGGCCTGCTCCACGGTGGCGGAGGGCAGCACCATGGTGCGGTCGGTGAACGCGGTGCTGGAGTAGCCACCGGAGACGAAGCCGCGGCCCGCCTTGCCGTACGCCTGGACGTCGAGGTAGCGGGAGCGCTGGTACTGGGCGGCGCGGGGCACGCCGAACGTCTGCGTCTGCGCCTCCATGGTGTAGGACGAGGCGATGACGAACGACGGGCTGATCCGCTGTGCCAGGCTCCAGCCTGAAGCCTTCCGCTCACTCTCGCCCTGCGGCTCGGGAGTGTCGGGCAGATACCGGCTACGTGAGTAGAAGGCGTCGGCGCGAAGGCGGCCGAACATCTCGTCCGCGTTGGCGCGGTAGTAGTAGTCATCGGCGCCGACGCCGCGCAGGGTGATGCTGCCCTGTCCGCTGCCCCAGCCCGTGCGCGAGCGCAGGCTCAGCTCCTCGATGAAGAGAAGCCGCGGCGGAGTGGCGTAGCGGCGGAGGGTGTTCTGGTTGCCCGAAAGGCCCAGATCGCCGTAGCCAAGGGTCAGGACGCCCGCCACGGGCAGGAGCGGCTTGGCCTTGGCCTCTTCGGTCTTCTGCTCTTCCTCCGCGGGGGCCTTATCCTGCGCCCACGCGGCCCCGCATGGCGCCACGACAGCGGCGGCGGCGGCCATCACGAGCAGTTCACGTACCCACGTTCTCCTCATGTTGTTTGGACCTCCCTTCGCGCCGTAGCGGCCTAGCGTACAAGCAAGTTGGGGTCGCTGTTCGACCCGTGAAGCGCGGCATGGCATCCCGAAGCCCAGCAGGTCTGGCCCGGGTAGTGCGTGGCGTTCTTGTCCGTGTGGCACTGGTTGCAGAGCCCACGTGAGAAGGCGCCCAGCATCTTCGGGTTGGTGGCTCCGTGGGGCTTGTGGCATTCGATGCAACCGTCGCCGGAAGCTCCGGTGACCGGATCGTGCTGGTACACGAAGGGACCGGCCACTTCGCGATGGCATGTGGCGCAGACCTGCGTCGGGTTCTTCAACCCGACCCGCATGGAGCCCTTTCGAAGGCTGGTCCGGGTCGGATGCGGCTCATGGCAATCGCTGCAGGTCATGCGGCCTTCGGGCACGGGATGGTGGTACGGCTGGCGGAACTGCGCGACGTCGGCCTTGTGGCAGGAGGCGCAAAGGTCGGCCTCATGGTCCTTGAGAAGGTGCTGCGTCTCCTTCACAGCCACCGCGGTGGGCTTGCGGATGCTCTGGGCGTCGCGCGTGGCCCGGGCGGCGGGATCGGCCTGCTTGGCATCCTTGTGGATGAAGTGGCAGGAGATGCAGGAAATGTCGCCGCGAGCATGGGACGACTTCTTCCAGTGTGCCTCGGACATCGTCCGGGAGTGGCAACGGAGGCAACTGGCGTTCACGTCGGCCGCGGAACTCTTGGAGGGCGCGAAGATGTACTTCTGAATCTCGCCCTCCTCCTGGTGCTCAAGGTGGTTCTTGCCGGGTCCGTGGCAGGACTCGCAGCCACGGTGGTCGCCGGGTAGCTTGGGGTCGCGAACGTACTGGGCATGGGGAGAGGCTTCGTAGCTCTCCATGTACGCGGGATGGCATCCGCCGCACGTCTTCTCGCCCAGATAGTCCTCAGCCGCGGCGCCCGCGTGCAGCGCCACAGGGAATGGCGCCTTCTTGGGGCCGGTCGGCTTGGAGGATGACGCCTGACCAACTAGGGACACGCCGGCCAGTGCGGCCATGGACAACGCCATCGCTACTGAGGGCCAGGCCCGCAGCCAGTGCTTGATGTGCATCATCTCCTTGCCTCCGGGTGAGCTCCATGCGGCGGTCCGTCTAATCGTGAGTCACGTAACGCAAGTGCGGCCGCATGTGCGAAGCATCATACCAATACCTAGCCTGACTATGCAAGGGGTCGGGCGGCCCCGAGTGCCGTGTTTCGCCCAAAGCCGGCGCCGCCGCGCTATTAGGCTCGACACAAGCTGGACAGGAGTTCGCTAGGGCCAGAACTCGTAGGTCTGGACGTTCAGGACCATGCCGAGAAGCGTCCAGCTACAACCGACCGCGAACTCGCCCAGCATAAGCCCGAAGAAGAAGAGCGTGGCGGCCCGGTAGCCCGCAAGGCCGCGCCACTTCAGGACGGCGCCCTTGGAGAGGCAGCCGATGAGGATGGGTAGCCATAGGTTCGCCATGCCCCAGCTGTTGGCGGCGGCATAGGCCAGCGGATGGAGCGGCAAGCCGGGGAGGCACTGGCGCAGGGCGCCCAGCGTTGCCGCGACCGCGCAACCGGCCAGCATGGCCATGCGGTCGCCGGGCATGGGAGGCGCCGGGCTGTTGAGCCATGTTGAGAGGTTCACGCTGAAGGCCTCCCGCGCGTAGCCGACGCCCCACATGTTAACTGAGGCTGTGGCGGCTCCTACGCGGTAGAAGCCATGCAGGAAGACCGCCCAGCAGATCGGCACGGCCACCAGCCCCGCCAGTGCCACGGCGAAGGCCATGGCTCGGCGGTCGGCCTCGGCATGGCCGGCCACCTTCAGGGCCTCCAGCGCGTGCGGCATGGGGTGTCCCCGATAGGCGCGGCTCGTCCAGTGGAGCAGGGCGAACATGCCCAGCGTCGGCTTGTCGAACGCCTCGGCGCCCAGGTTCCGCACGAGGGCGTTGACCGGGCCCATCTGGTGCATGTCGTGGACAGGGAAGCCGAACTCGGCGCGGATCCGAGTGATGAGCACCGAGAGCGCACCGAAAAGCGTCAGGAAGAGGGCCGCCACCCAGGGCTTCATGCCCGCCGCCACAAGGAAGCCGAAGAGGAGGCAGACGGAGACGACCAGGCCCGCGGCCGCGGCACGGGTCGACCGAGCCTCGGCTCCGCCGCCCGCCGCCGAGCGCCACACCGCCGCCAGTTGCGCCCGGAGCCGCCACGCCGCAGCAGCGAAGACCCACATATAGGCGCCGAACGCCTGCGAGTCGGCGTAGGGGGCGCGGCTTTCCGGCGGCAGCCCCATGTTCGCCACGACGAGCAGCTCGGCCCGGTACAGGAGATAGAAGAGGCTCAGCGAGGCGCTCAGGTCCAGCGGCATCAGGAAGCCCAGCGTGACGGCGAAGAAGTAGAACGCCACCGTGATCGTGGCCACGGGTTGCATGGGGCCTGAGGGGATCAGCAGGATGTACTGCCGCTTGATGGGGATCGCGGGGATCGCGGGATAGAGCGTGTTGAGGCCGTTCAGCAGCGTGACGCCGGCGGCCACGGCGAAGCCGATCCAGAAGACGCGGCTGGAGTAGAGCGCCCGGGGATGCTGGGCCATGGCCAGCGGTAGCGCGACGATGGGAAAGGTGAGCCGCTCGTTCTCGGCCCAGGCCCGCCGGAGCAGCGCCGAGGCGCAGAGCATGGCGAGCATCGCCGCCCAAAGGACCAGCGTCCAGACGAGCACGGGGAGGGCCCACGCACGCATCACCTCGGGCTTCCAGAAGCTGGAGTTGCCGCGGAAGAAGCCGCTGACGGCCTCCTTCGGCCCCACAAGCAGCCACGGCGGCATGGCGCCGTCGAAGAGGGTGGACCAGCGGTTGGCCTTGTCGGCGAAGTAGGCCGGATAGCCCAGCTCGGTGACCAGGATCGACTGCAGGTCGCAAGAGAGCATCGCCGAACCCACCGAGACCATGGCGTAGACAGCCAGCGTCTCCAGCCCGGTGAGGGCCGCCTGCGGACGGCGCGCGCGAAGCCAGAGGTTGCCCAGGCTCACCAGCAGCAGCAGGTAGACGGCGTGGCAGAAGGGCGCGGCCAGCGTCACGAAGGAGTAGCGGACGATCTCGCCCCAGAAGACCCAGTGCGCGGACAGCCAGATGAGCGCCACGCCCAGGATCAGGGCGCGGGCGCGGATGGGACGTGAGGCTGCTGCGTTTGGGTGCTCTGCCAAGGCGTGCGCCCTCCGCCGGGCGCGAAACAGGCTACCAGGCGGCCGGCCTCGCCCATATTCGCCGCCCGCGCCCCCGGCTCCTGCCTGAGGCTATGCGGCGGGGGTGGCCTGCGGGCCTTCCGTTGACCGGAGGCGGCGTACCACCCAGATGCCCACTGTCAGCAGCACGGCGTTCAGCACGAAGGGTAGGGCCCGGTTGCTCTGCGACAGCATCCCCGCCACCCAGCCGAACGGCGTGGTGCAGGCGATCACCGTGAGGTGCGCCATGGCCACGATGCGGGCGCGCTCCCGGGCGTCCACGTTCACCACCGCGAGACGCTCCACCTGCGTGGCCACCACCGAGTAGCACCCGGCCTCCAACACCGTGCTGAGCAGCAGCCAGCCGTAGCCCCTCTCCGGGACGTTGATGAGCACGATCTGGCTCACCGCGTAGCCTGCGAAGGCCAGCATCATGGGGCGCCCGAAGCAGACGCCCCGCAGCCTCGGCACCACGAGGAAGAGGAAGCCCAGCATGATGAGCGACCGCGCGAACGGATAGAGCGCGATGTGCCCGGCGGGGATGTGGATGCGCTCGGTGACGATGATCGACCAGAACGTCCCCTGCACCACCGTGACGATGCTCACCACCACCATGAGCGCGATGGTGAGGAGCGTATGGGGCGCCGAGCGGATCTGCCGCAGGACGCCCCGGTACTCGCCGAGGAGCGACACCACCGAGCGCCCCCGCGTCTCCGCCATCCGGACGGCGCCCTGCCGCGTCTCGGAGACCATGCCGTTGAGGACGATGAACTTGGTGGTCATCATCACGCAGGCCAGCACGTACATGCCCCGCACCGAGGGCACCAGCGTGAAGTGCGTGATCAGCACGCCCGCCACCGGCGCGAAGAAGACCGACATCTGCCCGGCGATGAAGGAGAGGGCGTAGATGTGCATCAGGTCTTCGGGATCGCTGTCCTCCACCAGCAGGCAGTTCCAGGAGATGTCGGGCACCTTGCGGAGGCTGTTCACCAGCCCGGCGGCGATGAACCATCGGATATCCTGCGCACATGCCCAGAGCAGGCAGGGGATCGACCAGGCGAGGATGTCGAACACCAGCGTGGCGCGCTTGCGACCCATCTTGTCGATGATGACGCCGGCCAGCAGCGCCATCACCACCTGCCCTGCCATGGCCACGCTGGTGACCATGCCCACCTGGCTGTCGCGCAGGCCCAGCGCCAGCATGTAGACCGAGGCGTAGGGCGCGAAGAGGTTGAACGGGATGCCCCAGAGCGGCTCCGTGATGATCGCTCCGCGGGCATTCCCCCGAAGCCCGCGCAGGGTGCCGACGAGGGTTTCAGACAAGGCCGGAGGGCTTCCGCGGTTGTATCTGAAGCCGGCGTTCCGGCATCCGGATTTGCAGCAGGCGCTCAGCCCTGGCCGGGGCGGCGGACGGCTCGTTCAGGAAGGCGGCCAGTTCGGCGTCAGTATGGCGATCCACGAACGAAGCGAAGGCCTCGCCCTGACCGCAGCGTTCCGAGAAAGCGGTCAGCAGACGCTCGAGGGCCAGATGCACGGTCCCGGCGGGCGCCTTGCGGAGGATGGGCCGGGCGAAGCGCGCGTCGGCGCCCACGCGGCCGCCCAGGCTGATGTCGTAGGCCTCGAGCCGCTCGTCGCCCACTCGCACCACGCAGCCCTGCAGCCCGATGTCGGCGATAGCGTGGCGCCCACAGCCGTTCGGGCAGCCGTTCACGTTGATCCGCAGCGGCTCGGAGCCGGGCGACGTGGCCTCCAGATGCTCCACGATGGCCGACAGCCGCTGCTTCGTCTCGGTCAGGGCCAGGTTGCAGAACTCGGAGCCGGTACAGGCCACTGCCTCGCGTCGGATGGCCGAGGCGTCCCACCGCAGTCCCGCCTGGCCCAGGGCGACCAGGGCCTCGTTGAGGCGATCCGTCGGGATGTGCGGCACGATGAGGTTCTGCTGGTTGGTGGCGCGTAGTTCGCCCGCGCCGAAGCGATCAGCCACGTCGGCAGCGGCGTCCATCTGATCGGCGCTCAGGCGGCCCGTGAGCACGGCGAGGCCCACCCAGTAGAGGCCGGGCTGCTTCTGCTGATGGATGCCCAGGTGGTCGTCGCCGCCGGCCGCCGGCCCCATGTCGGGCAGCGCGGGCGCGGGACGGAAGCCGAGCCGGTCGCTCAGCTCGTCGAGGAAGCGCGCGGGCCCCCAGTCCTCCATGAGGAACTTCAGCCGCGCGTGGTTGCGCCGTTCGCGGTAGCCCTGGTCGCGAAATATCTGCGCCACCGCCACGCAGGCGGCCGTCACCCGGTGCGGCGGCAGCAGGATGTCGAGCCACTGCGAGAGGCGGGGCTGGGCGCTGAGGCCGCCACCGACGCGCAGGTGGTATGCCACGCCGTCGGGCGCCTCGGACTGCAGCGGATGCCCCTGCGGCAGGCGCACCGCGCAGGCGCCCACGTCATTGATCTCCGGCAGGTGGCAGTGCAGCGGACAGCCGGCCACGCTCATCTTGTACTTGCGCGGCAGGTTCGAGAAGTCGCGGTTGCCGAGGAAGGCCTGCTCCAGCTCGGCCACAAGGCCGGAGGCGTCGCACAACTCGTGCGGGTCCAGGCCGGCCACGGGACAACCGAGGATGTTGCGGTTGATGTCGCCGCAAGCGCCCACAGTGGAGATGCCGACCGCGTCGAGCCGGGCGACGGCCTCGGGGATGTCGGCGATGGTGAGCCAGTGGAACTGGATGTTCTGCCGCGTGGTGAGATCGGCGATGCCCCGGCCGAAGTCGCGGGAGATGCCCGCCATGGCGGGCCACCGGGTCGCCGTGACGCCGCCTCCGGGGAGCCGCACGCGCATCATGAAGTGGCCGTCGCGCGGCTGGTGCTCGTAGACGCCGTACCAGCGCATGCGCAACATATCGTCGGGCGTGATGGCGTCGTAGCCGAGACGGCTGTAGCGGAGGAGGTCCGGCCAAACGTCCAGCGGGTCCTTGTCCAGCTTGATCTGCTCCACCGAGTTCGCCATCGTGCCTCCTGCCTTGCCGCGGGCATAAAGCCGCCGGGGAAAGCCTACCCGAACCGGCGACGGAGGGGATAGGCGGGAGGGCCATGCCTCTCACGGTAGAATGGCATGTGGCGCCGCACATCTGACCGGCACACCGCGGCGGTGTCTGACAGGAGCCCCTGAGACCGTGATAGAGTTGCTTCACAGTCTGGCCACGGACGACCAGATGACATCGATGCTCTCGGCCCTGACGAGCTATGTCAAGGTCGCCGTGGATGTCCGCCGTGGTGTGGTCGCAGGAGGCGGCGTGATGCACGCCGACTGCGAAGCGGTGCTTCTTGATAATGGCAGCGCACAGGACGATGTCTGGGGCGCAGACTGGTACCCGGAAGACGGAGTAGTGGTGTGCGAATCACTGATAAACATAAGGCCGCGTCAGGGCAACCGCTCGGTGGAGATAACGGATTCCTCGCTCCGCGCCAAGGTCACGGCGATTGTGACCCTGGTCATGGCGGCGCCATGATCCCGCTCGACGAGGTACGCGAACGCTACATGCGTGACCCCGTTCCCGTGCGCCTCGGCGGCATCGCGGCCAATCTCGCTCGCATCCGCTCCTGCTCGGCCAGAGGGATCGGCGTCGCCGCAGTCGCCGACATGCTCCGTGAGAGCGTCTGCATGTTGGAGTGGACCGCCATCGAAGCCGGGGAGGAGCTGGCAGGCGAGCTCGTTGAGCTCCAGATACAGCTGGCGCTCTGGTCGCTACGCTGGCCCGCGACGGCAACGAACCCCGTGCAACGTGTGGAGGTGAGCTCCCTGGCTGGACAGTGGTCCGATAGGCTGCTGGCCATGTCGGGCCTGCTCGCGTAGCCCAGGGGGCCCCTCCTACCTTGCGACCGGCGCCGGGAGGCCCTTCACCAGGTCGGCGAACCAGGCCTCGCATCGCTTTGAGTAGGCCCCGTGGTCGCCGCCGTGACCTGTTGTGGGCATGACGACGACCTCTTTGGGCCCCTTCAGCGCGTTGGTCATGGCGAAGACGCCGGGCGCCGGGCAGGTCACGTCCACGAGGCCCAGCCCCACCACGATGGGACACTTCACGCGCGGGGCGAAGTTCACCACGTCGTAGTAGCGCGAGGCCGCGCGCACCTTGGCCGCATCCTTGCCTTCGGTGGCCCAATACCACATCGGCCAACCCGCCGCACGTCCGGCATCGGGCCCGTTCAGGTCGCAGCCTGCGGGCACGTCGGCCGCGCCGGCGGTGATCTTCGGATGCAGGGCGGCGGTGACGATGGTCTGGAGCCCTCCCTGGCTTCCGCCGGTCACGACGAGCACCTTGCCGTCCCAGTCGGGACGCTGCGTCAGGTACTCGGCCGCCCGGTAGCACGATAGGTACATACGGAGGAAGTAACTGCTCTCGCGGTCATCGTTGCCGATGGCCGGGTAGCCTGCCAGCGGACCGCGCGACTGCTCATCGTAGAACGCCTGCGGCTGGTCGATGGGCAGGTCGTGGGCCTGGATATCCAGCACCAGCCAGCCGGACTCGGCCCGCCACTGGATCCAGTCGCGCTGGAGCGGGTAGACGCCGGCCCACTGCACGATGAGCAGCGCGGGGAAATTGCCGGGGCGCTTGGGCCGGGCGAGCTGACCGTAGATGTGCGAACCCCGGATGTTGTCCATGCGGAGCTTGTAGTACTCGATGCCCGACCGCCCGATGTCGACCGGCTCCAGCACCGGGTTGGCCGGCACCCTGGCGAGGTCGGCCAGCTTGGCCTTCCAGAAGGCGTCGAAGTCGGCCGGGCGCGGCAGCGATGGCGCGATGCGGCTCGGACTGAAGGCCGCTCCGGCGAGGGCGCTGATCTCCCTGGCGGGGAGCTTCGCCTTCAACTCCACGAGCAGCGTGCCGGGCTCGTCGAGCTTGGCTTCCAGCGCGGCCTTGCCGGCCGTCAGCGTCAGGGCGCCCTCGCGCAGCACCTTCAGTCCGTTCTGCTTCAGCACGTAGCGGACATCGGCGACGCCCTCGGCTCCGGGGCCGCGGAGCTCGATCTCCCACCGCGCGGTCTCACCGGCGGCGTAGACGGCTTGCGGCTTCGAGGCCGTCGCCACGATCTCCTGCGCCGCGATAGGCCGCAGCGATGTCACCGCGACGGCGGCGAGGGCGAGGCGTAGTGGGGTTCGCAGGTTCATGGTCGGCTCCCGAAGCGTGATGGCTGTCGCCGGCCGCGGCCCGCGAACACCCACAGGTTCGACGCGCCGGGCCGACGCTCCTGCCGGGCGGAAACGATCGGCGCGGACGAAGCCACCGGCCCAAGCCAAATGGCCCCGGAATCAGGTAACCCATAGCCCCGAAATCGGCGCGATGCGCCAAGGAGCTACCTGCCATGAACGTCATCCTCTTCAGCCTGGATACGCTGCGGGCCGACAGGCTCTCCTGCTACGGCCACTCGCGCCCCACCAGCCCCAACCTGGACGCGGTGGCGGCCCAGGGCGCCGTGCTTACCGAGTACTTCAGCCCGCACATCCCCACCTACCCGGGCCATACCTCGATGATGACGGGGCGGGATATCTATACCACCCGCGTCACCGGGCAGTCGGGCACGCCGGAGCTTTGCGCGGACGTGCCGATGCTGGCCGAGCTACTCAAGCGGCAGGGCTACTTCACCGCCGCCGCCGACAACCTGGGACGCTGGTTCCAGCGCGGTTTCGATGTCTACGAAGGCTACAGCTGGGACACCAGCGCCGCCACGTCGTGGCGCAAGGCGGAGGCCGTGCTGAAGCCCGCGCTCAGCGTCATCGACCAGGCCGCCGCGCAGGACAAGCCCTTCTTCGTCTACCTCCACTTCTGGGACCCGCACACGCCCTACCTGCCGCCGGCTCCCTTCGACCGCATGTTCTACGGCGGCGATGAGAAGGACCCGGCCAACCGGAGCATGGATCCCGTCTGGCAGTTCGAGAACTTCAAGTGGTACTTCAACGAGTGGATGCCCGGCGTCACGGACATCGAGTTCCCCAAGGCCCAGTACGACGCCGAGATCGCCTACCTCGACGCCTGCCTGGCGCACGTCTTCGCCCGCCTGGCCGAGAAGGGCATGGTCGAGGACACGCTGCTCGCCATCACCACCGACCACGGCGAGGAACTGGACGAGCACGGCTGCTGGTTCGACCACCACGGCCTCTACGAGCCCAACACGCGCATCCCGCTCGTCCTGCGCCTGCCGGGGCGCATCCCCGCCGGCGCGCGAGCTCCCGGCTTCGGCCGCTCCATCGACCTGACGCCCACCATCCTGGACTTCGCCGGGCTGCTGGACCCGGCCCTCCGCTTCGAGGGCTCCTCCATGCGGCCCATGCTCGAGGCGCCCCGCGCGGGCGTCTTCCAGACCTCGGTCTCGCGCGGCACCTGCGACGTGGTCCATATGACCGAGAACACCTGGATGAAGAAGCGCGCCCTGCGGACCCACGAGTGGAAGCTCATCGTCGGCCTGGAGCCAGACATCCACGGCTTCCCCGCCGAGGAGCTCTACCACCTGACCGGCGACCCGGCCGAGCAGGTGAACATGGCCCGCGAACTGCCCGAGGTGACCCGCAGGCTCCGCGGCTGGATGGAGGACCACGTCCAGCACCGCGTCGCCGAGACCGGCCTGCCCGACCCGCTGCCCCTGCAGCCCATCCCGCTCAAGCGCGTGGGCAAGATGGAGCAGTCGGTGCCCAAGGACGAGCCCGCGCCGCCGCCCGCTGACGAGAAGCTGCGGGACGGCGACTTCGTGGGGTACGAAAGAGATAACGAGTAGCGGCACTACGTCGCCGCCGAACGCCGAGAGCAAAGGAGCCGAACCATGGAAACGAACAAGCCGACCGCCACGCCCGACGCTGCGACCCTGATGCAGTGGGACCGGGAGTACGTGATGGGCACCTACGCCCGTCAGCCGGTCCAGTTCGTCCGCGGGCGCGGCGCCAGGCTCTGGGACAGCGACGGCAAGGAGTACCTGGACCTGCTGGCCGGCATCGCCGTCTGCGGCGTGGGTCACAGCCACCCGAAGGTGGCGGCCGCCATTGCCGAGCAGGCGTCCACGCTGCTGCACGTGAGCAACCTCTTCCACACGCCCCTGCAGCCTCAGTTGGCCAAGCGGCTCTGCGAGCTGTCGGGCATGGAGAAGGCCTTCTTCGCCGAGTCCGGCGCCGAGGCCAACGAATGTGCGCTGAAGATCGCCCGCAAGCACGCCAAGCTGCGGGGCGAGGAAGAGCGCGTCGAGTTCGTCACCTTCAACGGCTCGTTCCACGGCCGGACGCTGGGCACCATCACAGCCACCGCGCAGGAGAAGTACCAGGCCCCCTTCCGGCCGTTGGTGCCCGGCTTCCGCTACGTGGACGTGGGCGACGAGGCGGCCATCGACGCGGCGGTATCCGATAAGACGTGCGCGGTGATGATCGAGCCGATCCAGGGCGAGAGCGGCATCAAGGAGGTCCCGCACGGCTACCTGCGCCTCCTCCGCAAGCTCTGCGACGAGCGGGGCGCGCTCCTCATCTTCGACGAGGTGCAGTGCGGCATGGGGCGCACGGGGAGCTTCATGGCCTACCAGCGGACAGGCGTCATGCCCGACGTCACCACGCTGGCCAAGAGCATCGCCGCGGGCATCCCCATGGGCGCCTGCCTGGCCCGCGGCTCGGCCGCCACAACGCTCGTCCCCGGCGACCACGCCTCCACCTTCGGCGGCCAGCTCATCGCCTGCGCGGCTGCCCTGGCGGTGCTGGACGTAATGGAAGAGGAAGGCCTGATGGCCAATGCCGCACGGGTGGGCGCCTACCTGCTTGCCGGACTGAGGGCCATCGGCGACGACCTGCCCGGCACGGTGAAGGAGGTCCGGGGCGCGGGCCTCATGGTGGGTCTGGAGCTGGCCCAACCGGTGGCGCGGGCCCTGCACAAGGGGCTCATGGATCGGGGCATCGTAACGAACGCCATCGGCGAGACGGTCATCCGCTTCGTGCCGCCGCTGGTCATCACCGAACAGGACGTTGACGAGGCGCTCGCCGCCGTCCGGGCCATCCTGCCCGCACTGTAGGGCATGAACGGGACCGTGCCCGACCGCATGGGTCACGCACGGCTCCGGGGAGCGGCGCCTATGCCGTAGCCGCTGCGCGCCGCTCCTCGACCTCGGCTGCGAACTTCGTTGCCGCGGCATCGTCGGGGAAGGCGCTGCGTGGGACGATGTGCGCCAATGTCGCGCCCACGTACATCAGCACGTACGCGGCGGTCGTCTCCACCCGCTCGACGGCCGACCACTTCGTGTGGCTGCTGCCCGCGGTGTACTCCGTGTCGAGACCTTCCGGCGTGAGCCGCAGCGTTCGCACACCCACCATGGTCGGGTTCGGGGCCTCCCGGAGCAGCTTGCGGACCCGGCCGGCGGTGACCCAGAGCCAGTACCTGTCGGCAAAGAGCAGGGCCAGGGCGATAGCTACCCCGTAGCCGATCAGCACTACCGTCGACCTCTCGGTGACGACGTAGACCCCGGCGCCGACCATCGCCAGACCGGCGACGATCTGCACCGTGAACGTCCGGCGCTGCCGCCGCACAAAGGGCGACTGCTCCATCCGATGCATGCTGAACCAGAACAGGTCGTTGTCAGTGAGCTCGTAGGTGATCTCGGCGGTGTCGGTTGCATCAGTCATGGACGGCTCCTGAGTGAAACGGCGGCGTCAGTCTCCGGCGTCCACCCGGGCGGGCGCCGTTGGCTTGATCTTCAGGTAGGCGGCGATCATGGCTCGTGCGATGGGACCGGCCACCGCGCCGCCGTGCCCGCCTTCGTCCACCGTCACGCAGACGGCGATCTTCGGGTTCTCCAACGGCGCGAAGGCGATGAACCAGGCGTTGTTGATCATCTTTCCGCGCCTGCGCTTCTGGGCGGTGCCGGTCTTGGCGGCCATCTCGATACCGGGAAGCGAACACCGATAGGCCGTGCCTCCCGGAGAAGCCGCGGCGTGCATACCGGCGACCACGCGATCCAGCGTCGCCTGCGAGACGCCCACCTTGCCGTTCACCGTGACAGGCTGCTTGCGGGTTGTCACCTGGCCGTTGGCCTCGTAGGTGGTGATCGACTCGGCCAGACGGGGGCGGTAGAGCGTGCCGCCGTTGGCCAGCGCGGCGGTCATCGAGGCCATCTGGATCGGCGTCACTGCGAGGAATGACTGGCCGATGGCGTAGTCCACCGTGTCTCCGCCCACCCACGGGCCGCGCCTCGGGCTCTTCTCCTTCCAAGCGATGGTCGGCACCAGTCCGGCCTGCTCCACGCGGGGCAGGTCGACGCCCGTGCGGCTACCCAGGCCGTACTTCACGGCGTACCGGGCGATGGGTTCCGGCCCCATGCGCTGGCCCATCCGGTAGAAGTAGACATCGCACGACTCGGCCATGGCCGCCGTCAGGTCCACGGAGCCGTGGCCCGCGTGCTTGTGGCACCGCTTGGCCCATCGCCCGAGGTAGATGACGCCCGAGCAGAAGACGCGCTCGTAGGGGTTCATCAGCCCGGTCTCCAGCCCGGCGGAGGAGGTGATGGGCTTGAAGGTTGAGCCCGGAGCCGACGCCCCGGCCACGGCACGGTTGATGAGCGGGTTGCGCTCGTCCTCCTGCAGCCCGTTCCACGTCTTGGTGGAGATGCCCAGCACGAAATCGTTGGGATCATAGCCGGGCACCGAGGCCAGGGCGATCACGGAGCCGTCATTGGGGTCGAGAGCCACCGCCGCGCCGGGCTTCCCCTTCTGGGCCCATGCGGCCAGTCCTTCGTACGCCGCACGCTGCACGTCGCGGTCCACGGTAAGGCGAACCGTGGCGCCGGGGACCGGAGCATGGCTTGAGAGCACCCGGTGGGCACGGCCCGTGGCGTCCACCTCCACCACGGTAGCCCCATCGACGCCGCGAAGCGCGCCGTCAAGGCTGCTGCCCTCCACGCCCAATTTCCCGCAGATATCCCCTCGCTGGTAGCCCAGCGCGGCCTTGTCCCTCTCGTCGCGGTCGTCGACCTGGCCCAGATGGCCCAACAGGTGGCCGAAGAGCTTGCCGTCGGGATAGTGCCGCACGGGCTCCGGGCCGATGGTGACGCCGGGCAGCTCGTTCAGCCGCTCCTCGATCGCGGTGGCCCGATCCATGGTCACATCGCGGCCCACGGCGACGGGGTCCAGGTCGTTGCGCTTGCGGTCGGCGATGGTGTTGAGCAGCTCCTCGTCCGTGATGCCCAGCAGACGCGCCAGCAGCGAGAATTCCGATGCGCTCTTGGCGAGCACCGCGGGCACCACGTGGACGATGACACGGGTGCGGTTGGTGGCCACGATGGCGCCGGTGCGGTCCTCGATCACGCCTCGCGGAGGCTGTCGCCGGATGGTGCGGCTCCGGTTCCTCTCCGAGCGGGCTCGAAGCTCCGGCCCCAGGACGATCTGCAGGTACCAGAGCCGGGCCGTCAGGCAAAGCACCGCCGTCAGCACCACGTACGCGGCGAAGCGCACGCGCCGGGTGTCCATGGGCGGGCCGGGCTCCTGGATGAGGGACACGGCGGCCTGTTACTCGGCGCCCGAACGGCTAGCCATCGGGCTCGCCGGCGTGGGTGGTGCAGTTGCGGGGCACGGCCGAGGCGCGCGTGCGCCGCTCCACGGTGATGGGGCAGTAGCGCGTGGCCCGCAGACCCGTGTCCGCGCAGGCGCGGTAGGTGACCTCGCGAGGCGGCTCCGGCGCTCGGGGCTCGGAGCTGATCCGGCCCGTGGGCTGGACGGCCGGCATCGGCTCCATGACCGGGGTCGGCGCCGGAGGCTGCGATGGGGGCGTTGCCGGCTCGGCGGTCATGGTATCGTCCGCCAGCGGGTCGTCGGCGCCGGGCGGGGGCACGGCGTCCCCCTCCAGCGGCGCGGCCGCATCGGGCTCGACGGCCTCAGGAGCGGCGTGCCGCTTGCGCAGTGGCGGCTCAGCCTTGACGGCGCCCGGCTCCTCGCCGCGGTCGATGGCCTCGTTGATCTGCCGCTGCAGGGGCGAGGCGAGGAGCATGAACCTCCGCCAGACCGGCACGCAAAGGCGCGCGCCGGAGGCGCGAGGCATCTCCTTGTAGGTGAAACCCTTCTTCGTGCGATGCTCGCTGGCGACCCAGACGACGGTGCTCAGCTCCTTGGTATAGCCGTCGAACCAGGCGTCGCGGTTGCCGCTGGTGGTGCCGGTCTTGCCACGCGCCTCGGGTACCGCGCCGGCCAGGCGGCCGGTGCCGCTGGTGACGACCCCGCGAAGCCCCTCGTCGATCTGCTGAACGGCCTCAGGCCGGAGGTTCGTATCCTCCAGGACGGGCTCCTCATCTTCAATGATGTCGCCGTTCCGGTCCAGCACCCGGACGATGCCCCGGGGAACAGCGCGCTTGCCCAGGTTGGCGAAGACGCTGTAGGCTGAGCACATCTCCAGCGGCCGCACAGCAGAGGCTCCCAATGCCAGCGGCATGTAGGGGTCCAGCGGCGACGTGATGCCCAGCAAGCGTGCGTACTCAATCGCCTTCTGCGGCGTAAGGTCCGCCAGCACCTTCACGGCTACGGTGTTCACCGAGCGGCGGATGGCCGTGCCGACCGTCATGTTGCTGTAGGAGTAGCGGCGGGTGTAGTTTCGCGGGATCCACTTGTCGCGACCCTTCCACGCAAAGTTGGGGTCGTCGCGGTAGGTGCTGCGGAGGGTGCAGATGCCCTCGTTGAAGGCGGCCACGTAGATGATCGGCTTGAAGCTGGAGCCCGGCTGCCGCCTTCCCTGCGTCACGTTGTTGGTCTGGTTTTCACTGAAGTCCGCGCCTCCGACCATGGCCTTGACGAAGCCGGTGCGGTTGTCGAGGCTAACCAGGCAGCCCTGGTTGGCCAGGGAGCGGTTATGCGAGAGCGTCTCGTCCAGTGCGGCCTCGGCCTCGGCCTGCATGCGGGAATCCAGCGTGGTGGTAACCTGCAGGCCGCTGTAGGTCCGGTCCTGGCCGTACTTGCGCAGGAGGGCCGCCACGACCCAGTTCACGAAGTGGGGCGCGCCGTTGACGGTGTTGCCCTTGCGGGAGGCCCTGCGCAGGCGCAACGGCTGCAGCTTGGCATCTGCACACTCGGCGATGGATATTTTGCCCTCCGATACCATGTGGTCCAGCACGGTGTCGCGGCGTCGCTTGCCGGCATCACGGTCGGAGCCATAACGCGAGGGCCACTGCGGCGCACCGGCCAGGAAGGCGGCCTCCGACAGCGTGAGCTTGGCGGCGTTCTTGCCGAAGTAGGCCTTCGCGGCTGCCTCGGCTCCGTAGGCCCCGTTTCCGTAGTAGACGAGGTTCAGGTAGAGCTCGAGGATCTCGGGCTTGGTGTAGGTCTCCTCGATGCGCTTGGCCAGGATCGCCTCGCGGATCTTGCGCATGAAGCGCTTCTCCCGCGTGAGGCCCAGCTCGGCCACGTTTCGGGCGAGCTGCTGCGTGATGGTACTGGCGCCCTCGCCACGCAATGTCCGGCCGGCGAAGTTGCGAAAGATGGCGCGGGCGATGCCGTAGTAGTCCACACCGCTGTGCTCGTAGAAGCGGCGGTCCTCGATGGCGATGGTGCCGTCCTGGAGATCCTGCGAGATGGCCTTGAGCCGAACCGGCATACGGTTCGCCGCGGCGAGCACCGCCAGCACCCGAGGCTTGCCCTGCTCGTCCGGGTCGGCGTAGTAGAGCTTGGTGGCGCCGGCCACATCCAGGTTGCTGATCTCGGAAACCGAGGGCAGCGACCGGGACTCGCGGACGTAGACGATGATCCCCGCGACGATGCCGATGGCGACCGGCGCGAGCACAAGCAGCAACAGGAACCCGAAAAAGGTCTTGACGCGGCGACGGGAGGCCGCATGGCGGGCGGCCAAGGCCGAGGCTGCGCCCGAACGCCGACTTCTGGACTTCGTGGGCATGGCCGATTATGGGCTTCCCTTCCGGTGGGTGTCAATGGCGAAGCGCCTCTGCATAGACGCGCTACGGCCGCCGAGCGTTCTTTGGCGCCGGCCTGCCGCTTCCCTCAAGGGTAGACTGGCGCAAAGGAGAGGAAACCGGAAAGCCATGAGGATCGATATCCTGGGGCCGGGATGCGATCGTTGCGACGCCCTGCACGAGCGCGTGACGGCCGCCGTGGCGGAGCTGGGACTGAGCGCCGAGGTGGGCCGCGTACAGGGCCTCCGCGAACTGGCCGAGCGGGGCGTCGCCTCCATCCCCGCCCTGGCCATCGACGGCGACATCAAGGTGATGGGCGCGCTCCTGACCGTGGCGCAGCTCAAGCGCATCCTGTCCGGCGCTGCGGGAAACTCGTGACCACGCGCACCTATCGCCTCGTGGCCGGCGTCGCGGTGGCCGTTGCCCTGGCGATGACGCTGGCCGCTCGAAGCCTCCGACCGACCGTTCATCGTTCGGCGCCGCAGGCCCCGGCCGGGCTACCCCGGCTGGTGGAGATCGGTGCCGACTCCTGCGCTCCCTGCAAGGCCATGGTAGGCGTGCTGGCGCGGCTCCGGCGCGACTACGCCGGGAGGCTGGCCGTGGAACACATTGATTCGTGGGACCGCCCCGAAGAGGCCCGGCGACTGGGAGTGAAGACAAGTCCCACGATCCTCTTCTATGACGCCGGCGGCCGCGAACTCCGGCGCATGGAGGGCTACGTGCCCGCCGACCGCATCGTGCAGGTCTTCCGCAAGCTGGGCGTGGAGCTGTAGCGGTGGAGGCGCTTTTCGACCTCCTGAGCCACCTGGGCCGAGGCGCCCTGCCCGCCGCGCTGGCGGCTGCCGTGGCCTGGGGCGCGCTGAGCATCGTCCTCAGCCCGTGCAGCCTGGCGGGGCTACCGCTGCTCATGTCGGCGCTCGCCGGTGGAGGACCGCATGGCCCGCGTCGTGCGCTGCTCACCTCCGGCGCTTACGCCCTGGGCCTCCTGGTCTCCGTGGCCTGCCTGGGCGTAGCCGCGAGCTGGGCGGGCCGGCTGGAGGGGCCATGGAGCCGCTGGGCGGGCGGCATCGTGTTGCTGGGCGCCGGCCTCGTGCTGCTGGACGTGATCCCGGTGCGCCTGGCCACCGGACGCGCTCCGGGCCGGCTGCGCGGACCTGCGGGCGCACTGGCGCTGGGCCTTCTCTACGGCGTGGCGCTGGCTCCCTGTTCTGCGGCCTTCCTGGCGCCGGTCCTCGCCGCGGCCGCCGAGGCGGCTCCCGGCAGGCCCTGGGCGGGCGCGGCTTTAGTGGCCGCCTTCGGGCTCGGGTACGGCGGGGCTGTCGTGGTGATCGGCAGTTCGTTCGAGAGGGCCGAACGCCTGCTGGGATGGGCCCAGCAGGCGCGGCGCGGAACGATCGTGCGGCGCTCCCTGGGGGCGCTGGTGGTCGTAGCCGGGCTGGCGGCGATCTACTCGGCGTAGCCGCAGGGCGAGGCTACTGCCCCTTCTGTGTAACGATGCCGATGGTCGTCTTGCCGTCCTCCAGGGAGGCGGTGACGGTCATCTGCTGCCCGTCCTTGCTCTTACCCATGACCATGGCCCCCTCGGGCATGTTCATGCTGGTGGCGTCCGTCAACTGCCCTTTGTACCAATCGACGACCTTCTGCGGCGGGTCGGCCGTGACGAGGGCCATGCCATGCGTGGCGCCGCCCGACGTCTCCACCTTGGCCTGGCTTCCCTCATCCTTCAGCGTGGCGCCCGGGTACTGCGGCACGCCGAGGCCCGACATATCGACGTTCTTGCCGCCCTCGGCCTTCACCGCTTTGCCCGACGCGTCGGTACCCTCAAAGGTGGTCTTGCCGTCCGCCGAGGTGGTGCGGGAGATCGAGCCGTCCTTGCCGGCCACCTCCACCTTTCCGCCGTCCTCGGTTGTGGTCACGGTGCCCTCGGGCGTCTTGATCTCGACGGCCTTCTCGGGCTTGCTGCAGCCGGCCAGCGCCGCAGCCAACACAAACGAAAGACACAATGCTGCTCTGGACATGAATCGCCTCCGTGTAAGGACTTGCGCCATGTGCCGGATGGCATTCAACGGCCGGGCGTACCCGGCGCAGGCCGTCTCGATGCGGCGCTCGAGGAGGGTAGCGAACTACCCTCCCTCGGCGACCTCCATGGCCACGCGGGCCCACTCGAACAGGCGCCGCGGCTCGTAGCGCACGGTGCTGATGTCCTTGAGGATGTACTCCAACGGGCATCCGTTCCGCTTGCAGACCTCGCGCGTGGTCACCAGGTCCTCGCGGACAGCGTCCAGCGCGTAGTTATCCCACGCAAGGAAGGCGGGGTTGGGCTTGCGGCTGAAGACGAAGTCGCCGGCGATGTTGGCGGCGCCCTTCTCCTGGTTGGCCCACGGGCTCATGGAGACCTTGCGGACATGCGGGATCATACGGACCTCGCGCATCTTGCCGTCCAGCGGGTCGCAGCAGCCGTAGTAGGTGAGCCCGAAGCGGCTGAAGAGCTTGCCGGCATAGTCGACCTCGTACTCCTTGAACATCTTCGGCGAGACGGTGGAGAACATCTGCGCGAGGCCCATGCCCCAGAGGTCGGCGCAGCGCGGCTTGGCCGGGTCGTAGCCGGGGGCCGGCAGGTCGTCGGTCCAGGCGCCGGTGCAGTGGATGAGGCTCTGCGGTCCGCAGAGGAGGCCCTGCTCCTCCAGTTGGTCCAGCATCACGCTGTAGCCGTCGGTCATGCGGCCCACCAGGCGGTGCATGTACTCCGGCGCGTCGGCCAGCTTGTAGCAGGCGCCTTGCACGCCCATCCAGGTGCTGATGGGGTCCCAGAGCGAGAGGTTCAGGTCGGCGCCTTCAGCGCGGACGTCGATGATCCCGTCGAACAGCTCGTGGGCCACGGCCAGGCGGCGGTCGGTCTCCTCCGCCACATGCCAGACCTTCGGCATCTGGATCTTCTCGAGGTCCTCTTCGGTCTCAAACTGGTTGGTGAACATGTGGCCCACCACCGAGTTGGTGGGATCGCCGACGGCGATGTCCTCCTGCACGCGGATGCCGAAGCCGGTGTTGGCGATGGCCTTGGGAACCCGGATGAAGGGCTCCACGACCATGTCCACCGGGAAGTTGCGCCACTGGAAGAGCGTGCTCCGAAGGGACCACTCATAGCCGCGGCACTCGGGATCGGTACACTGGAGCGTGAGGGCGTCATCGATGTTGATCTCGTTCCAGCAGACCTGGTCGATCATCACCATGGGCCGCTCGGGCTTGAGGCCGTTCAGTTTGCGCCAGAGGCGGCGCTTCTCCTCCTGCACGGGCAGAGCCGCGATCTCGGCCACCTGCCGGGCCAGATCCCTGATGATGGCGGTATCCTGCAGTCCGGGCATGTCGCACCCCCTCCGACGTGGTATTCGTTACGCGCCTTCGGCAAGCTGCCGGGCGCCCGATCGCGTGTAGTGTACCAACGAACCCCGCCACAGCGGCGCGGGTAGGTCGGCCTCGGGGGCCTCCGGCGGGAATCTCGAGGGTCCTTGGACCCGTATGGCCCGCTATGGCCCGTTGGCATGATGGTTCGGGTGCTATAGTCTGGCAAGCACGGGCACGGAAGCCCGGCGGGTCGGGAATGGAGGGAGACATGCTGGCGGTGCTGACGTCGTACCGCACGTTGCTGGGCAAGAAGGGCGCCATGGCCGTCACAGGCGCCGCGTTGTTCTTCTTCCTGATAGGCCACCTGCTGGGCAATATCCAGATCTTCTTCGGTCCCCAGCACCTGAACGGCTATGCGGCCTTCCTGAAGAGCACGGGCGAGATCCTCTGGCTGCTGCGCGCCGGGGTGCTGGCCTGCTTCCTGCTGCATATCTACTCCAGCCTCCTGGTCACTGTGGCCAACCAGCAGGCGCGGCCGCAGGGCTACGCCACAAAGCGCTCCCTGGAGACCAGTCTGGCAGCGCGGACCATGATCTATACCGGCTCCATGGTCCTTCTCTACGTGATCTATCACCTCATGATGTTCACGTTCCTGCGGACCGGACCGGGCTACAGCCCGCACGATGTCTACCGCAACGTGGTCCTCTCGTTCCAGCAGCCTGCCATCTCCGCCGTCTACATCGCGGCCATGCTGCTGCTCGGGGCGCACCTCTTCCACGGCGCATGGAGCATGATGCACACCCTGGGCCTCAGCGGGCCCGGCTACAAGCCGTGGCGGCGCATGGTGGGTCCGGCTGTAGCCGCGGCCATCGTGGCGGGCTATATATCGATCCCGGTAGCCGTGCTTGCGGGATGGGTTCGATGACGGCGGCTACGCGGAGGATGACGCCATGCAACTGAACTCCAAGGTCCCGAGCGGCCCCATCGAGGGCAAGTGGGAGAAGCACCGCTTCGACATGAAGCTGGTGAACCCCGCCAACAAGCGGCGGTACAAGGTGATCATCGTCGGCACCGGGCTTGCCGGAGCGTCGGCAGGCGCCTCCCTTGCGCAGCTGGGCTACGAGGTCGAGTGCTTCTGTTTCCAGGACAGCGCCCGCCGGGCCCACTCCATCGCGGCGCAGGGCGGCATCAACGCTGCGAAGAACTACCAGAACGACGGCGACAGCGTCTACCGACTCTTCTACGACACCGTCAAGGGCGGCGACTTCCGCGCCCGCGAGGCCAACGTCTACCGCCTGGCCGAGATCAGCGCCTCCATCATCGACCAGTGCGTGGCCCTGGGCGTACCCTTCGCCCGCGAGTACAGCGGCTATCTGGCCAATCGATCCTTCGGCGGCACGCAGGTCTCGCGCACCTTCTACGCCCGCGGCCAGACCGGCCAGCAGCTCCTCCTCGGCGCCTACTCCGCCCTCTCCCGCGAGGTGGCCCTGGGCCGGGCGAAGGTGAATGCCCGCTGCGAGATGGTGGACCTGGTGGTGCATGGCGGCCGCGCCCGGGGCATCATCGTCCGCGACCTGGTGACCGGCGAGCTCGCGGCGCACTCGGCCGATGTGGTGGTTCTCGCGACCGGCGGCTACTCCAACGTCTTCTACCTCTCCACCAACGCCAAGGGGTGCAACGCCACGGCTATCTGGCGGGCGCACCGCAAGGGCGCGCTCTTCGCCAACCCCTGCTTCACCCAGATCCACCCCACCTGCATCCCGGTGGCCGGTGAGCACCAGTCGAAGCTCACCCTCATGAGCGAGTCGCTGCGCAACGACGGGCGCATCTGGGTGCCGAAGAAGAAGGGCGACACGCGGCCCGCCGCGCAGATACCCGAGGACGAGCGCGACTACTACCTGGAACGCAAGTACCCGGCGTTCGGCAACCTCGTGCCCCGCGACGTGGCCTCGCGCAACGCCAAGGAAGTGTGCGACGGCGGCCGCGGCGTGGGCCCCGGCGGCCTGGGCGTCTACCTTGACTTTGCCGAGGCCATCGGTCGGCTGGGCGAGAACGTCATCCGGGAGCGCTACGGCAACCTGTTCGAGATGTACGACCGGATCACCGCCGAAGACCCCTACCGACAGCCCATGCGCATCTACCCGGCGATCCACTACACCATGGGCGGCCTCTGGGTGGACTATAACCTCATGAGCAATCTGGAGGGCCTCCACGTGCTGGGTGAGGCCAACTTCTCGGACCACGGCGCCAACCGCCTGGGCGCCAGCGCCCTCATGCAGGGGCTGGCCGACGGCTACTTCGTGCTGCCCTACACCGTCGGCGACACGCTGGCCCGCGTCTCACCCAAGGACCGCCTGGCGCCCGACCATCCGGCCTTCACCGAGGCGCTGGACGAGGCCAGGGAGCGCGGACGGCGGTTGCTCGGCATCAACGGCAAGCGGACGGTCGACTCGTTCCATCGCGAGGTGGGCAAGCTGCTCTGGGACAACTGCGGCATGGCCCGCAGCAAGCAGAGCCTCACCGAGGCGCTGGCGCGCATCCCCCAGATCCGCGAGGAGTTCTGGGCCAACGTGAAGGTGCCCGGCGGCGCTTCAGAACTGAACCAGTCGCTGGAGCAGGCCGGACGCGTGGCCGACTTCATGGAGCTGGCCGAGCTGCTCTGCCGCGACGCCCTGACCCGAGAGGAGTCGTGCGGCGGCCACTTCCGGGTGGAGCACCAGACCGAAGAGGGCGAAGCCCAGCGGGACGACGCCGACTTCAGCCACGCCGCCGCCTGGGAGTTCACCGGCACGGACACAGCGCCCATCCTGCACAAGGAGCCGCTGGAGTTCGAGTACGTGCATCCTGCGCAGCGCAGCTACAAGTGACGGCCACGGAGCGGACCCTATGAAACTGACACTTCGCATCTGGCGGCAGGACGGCCCGCGGGACAAGGGCAAGTTCGTGGCCTATCCCGTGGACGACGTGGCCGAGGATATGTCGTTCCTCGAGATGCTCGATGTGCTCAACGAGCGCCTGACCCTGAAGGGTGAGCGGCCGGTGGCCTTCGACAGCGACTGCCGCGAGGGCATCTGCGGCGCGTGCGGCTTCATGGTCAGCGGAGTGGCCCACGGCCCGCAGAAGCTCACCACGGCGTGCCAGCTGTTCATGCGCCACTTCAAGGACGGCGAGACGGTGGTGGTGGAGCCCTTCCGGGCGCGGGCGCTGCCCGTGCTCAAGGACCTGGTCATCGACCGTTCGGCGCTGGACGCCATCGTGCAGGCCGGCGGCTTCATCTCGGCCCGCACGGGCAGCGCGCCCGAAGCCAACGCCATGCTCATCGCCAAGCCGGTGGCGGATCGGGCCATGGATGCCGCGGCCTGCATCGGCTGCGGGGCCTGCATCGCCGCCTGCCCGAACGCCTCGGCCATGCTCTTCACGGCGGCCAAGGTCTCCCATCTAGGCCTGCTGCCCCAGGGCCAGCCCGAGCGGCGCCAGCGCGCCCTCCGCATGGTGGCGAAGATGAACGAGCTGGGCTTCGGCGGCTGCTCCAACCACGGCGAGTGCGAGGCCGCCTGCCCCAAGGGCGTCAGCATCGACTTCATCGCGCGCCTCAACCGCGACTACCTCGGCGGCAGCCTCCTCGAGAAGCCCGAGCCGCTCAGCAACGTCTAGTCGCCGGCCCGTTTCAACCACGTGGTCACGGCGGGACGTTCCCCCTCCGCGGCTGCGCCGTGGAGGGGGAAGCAGGTCGGCGCCCCTGCAGGCTACCGCATCTCCTGGCCGCCGGTGACGTTGAGGGCCTGGCCGGTCATGTAGGACGAGTCGTCGGAGCAGAGGAAGACGACCACGTTGCTCACGTCCTCGTAAGTGCAGCCGCGGCCCAGGGGGACCTGGCTCTCGTACTTCTTCCGCACCTCGTCCGGGGTGAGGCCCTGCGTCTTGGCGTACTGCTCATAGAGGCTCTGCTGCCAGAGCGTGCCGTCCAGCAGGTTGCCGGGGCAGATCGCGTTGACCCGGACGCCGTGCGGGGCCAGGTCCAGCGCCAGCGACTGGGTGAGGCCGATGCCGCCGAACTTGCTGGCAGCGTAGGCGCTGTTGCGGAACGAGCCCTTCTTGCCCGACTTGCTGTTGATCTGGACGATGGTGCCCTTGCCGTTGGGCGCCATCACCCGGGCCGCGGCCTGGGCGCAGACGAAGTAGCCGTTCAGGTTGACGTCGATCACCTTCTTCCAGGCGCCGGCGTCGAACTCCAGCACGTCCTTGGCGATCAGGATGCCCGCGTTGGCCACGAGGATATCCAGCCCGCCGAAGGCGTCTACCGTGGCCTTCACCATGGCCTCGGCGCCCACCGGATCGGTGACGTCCACCGTGACGCCGATGGCGCCGCAACTGGTCTCCGCCGCGATGGCCGCTGCCGTCTCGGCGGCCTTGGGGCCGTTCATGTCCGCGATGGTGACGCCCTTGCAGCCCTCGGCCGCAAGCCGCCGGGCGATCCCCTCGCCCAATCCCTGCGCGGCGCCAGTGACGATGGCGACGCGCCCCTCAAGACGCTTGCTCAATGCCTCTCCTCCTTCGATCCTACTCAGCCGCTACCGTGAGCGTGAAGAGCTCTTCCTCCGCCGCCTTGGTCCAGAACTTGCCGTCCTGCATCTTGGCGTAGACGGTGGGGTACGCCTCCTTCAGCTCGGCCAGCGACATGAGCGGCATCTCCTCGATGAGCGGGAAGACCAGCGTCTTGCCGGGGAAGCGCCCGTTCTTGACGCCCAGCAGGCCCTCCTGCGCGGTCTTCATGCCGCCGATGGCCGCCAGCGAGGCGTTGGTGTTCAGCTCCTTCGCCTCGACCATGGCCAGCGTCTGGCGCATATCGGCGATGGACGAGCCGCTGCTGCCGATGAAGCGCACGCCGCGGTTGCGGATGGCGTCGGCATCAAGCTGAGCCATGGTGCCGCGTGCCACGCCGGCGAAGACGTTGCACCAGGCGTTGTCGCCCAGGAAGTCGATGGAGTGCTCGATGAGCGCGGGCACGGGCACCAGCGAGATGATGTCATCGAAGCCCTTGCCGCCGGTCAGCCGCTTCAGCTCGAGGTTGAACTCCTCGGGGCTCATGCCCTTGGGATTGATGGTGACCAGGCGCACGCCGCGCTTCTTGGCCTCGCCGGAGAGCCGATCCACGAGGGTGGCCAGGCGTCCGTCGTCGATGTCCGTGCCGACGATGAGCGAGGGCGGGTTGGCGTGCATGACGGCGCGCTGCACGTGCATCTGGCCCATGGGGCCGGCTGCCCCGATGAACCAGGCCATGCCGCCCGCCAGCAGGTCGGCACCGCGTGGCTCGGCGTAGGCCGCGGCGGCCTCGAGGGCCGACGTGCCCATGTAGTGGTGCCAGTTGTAGTGGATGCGGCCGATGTCGATGGTGAGCTTGCGGGCCACGGCGTGCGGGCCCACGAAGTTCAGCATGCCGTGGTTGGCCAGCGTGGAGGCGGCGCCTTCGATGGCCTCGGGCTCGGGCGCGCCCAGAACGAGGATGTCGTCGAAGCCCGCGTCGCCGGTCTCGGCGGCCTTGAGCGCGGCCCAGTCCTCCACCGAGGCGACGGACTTGCAGGGAGCGCCGTCTGCGAGCGGCAGGGCCGCCGCGTAGTCGCCCACCACCAACGCGGAGCCCGCTGGGCCCTCGGGAGCGGCGCCGTCCCAGACCTCGCCGCCCGCGCCCGGTCCGGCCAGCACGAGCAGGCGCCCGCCGGCCTTGATCCCGGCGCGGTGGCCCTGGTTGTAGGCGCCCACGACGCAGGCCCACGGCTCCACCAGGGCGGTCTCGGCGTAGCAGGTCTCATCGCTGATGGGCAGGAGGTAGCAGCCCTCGTCGCCGTCGATCATGGCCTGCGGGATGATGCTGTACTGGCTCAGGCCGCCGCTGATGGCGTAGCCGTAGGCCATGGAGACGCCCTTGTAGAAGACGTCGGCCTGGACGATGAAGCGCTGCCCCACGCTGAACTTCTCGGCGAGGTCGGCGCCCACCTGCACGACGGTGATGGCGACTTCGTGGCCCAGAGTGGCCGGGTCGACGCTCAGGTCTCGGCCCACCATGCGCGGGTGGCCCGCGCCCAGGGCGATGACCTTGGTATCGGAGAAGCAGAGGCCGTTGGCGTCCTGCCGCACGAGCAGCTCGTAGGGACCGGGCTGCGGCACGTCGACTTCCTCGACCTTCAGGCTGTCATACCCGTCGCCGTAGAAGTGCCACTTCAGCATTCGCTGGGGCACGGGCTGCGTTCCGGCGCGGTAGGCATCGAGCTTGCTCATCACTGGCTCCCTTATCGTAGGATGCGCCCGCATCGGTGCGGGGGCAGGTTGTCACTTGTTGCCGATCAGGTTCTGGCGGTAGGCCTCGTCCGGGCGGGTATGGATGCGCGCCACGTTCTCCGGGGTGAAGAAGCGCGGGCCGCCCAGGGCGTAGGTTCCCAGCAGCACGCGGGCCGTCTTCACGTACATGGCGGTGGCCGTCTGCACGTCGCGGGCGGTCTTGCCCGTGGCGATGAGGCCATGGTTCTCCATGAGGATCACCTTCGGCGCCATGTTGTAGGTGTCGATGAACGCCTCGACGCGGTCGCGCACGGTCTTCGCCAGCACCACACCGGGATCGACGTACTCGACATAGCATACGGCGGGGCCGCAGCAGACGATCTCATCAGGGAAGAGCCGGCCGGAGACGGCCTCCCGCGAGTTGGCGGAGCAGAGGATCGAGTTCACGGCCGTGGGGTGCGTATGGCCCACGAACGCGATGCCCGGCAGCGAGAGCAGGTACGCGTGGAGGAAGGTCTCCACCGAGGGCCGGGGCCGCTCACCGGTGCATCCGATGCGCGAATCGAGCAGGACGCGCCCCACCTCGGCGTCGTCGATGTCGGGCCCTTCCAGCGTCGCCAGAATCTTTTGCGTGGAGACCAGGACGAAGCTCTCTTCGTCGGCCGCGCCCATCTCCTTGCCGGACTGCTTCACCAGGAAGCTGGTCTCGTCGACGCGGGCGGACGTGTTGCCCTCGCCCAGGATGGCGAGGTCGCGCGCCGGGTCGCCCAGGTGGCGCGACAGGGCGACGAGTTCGGGCAGGACGGCAGAGAGGTCAGGCATGGAGGGCCTCCGGGTTGCTGGGGTTGTGCCCTGATTCTGGCACACACCCGCAACCCCGGAGGTCCGAGCGCCAAAGGCGCGGCGTAGGCCGGGTTGGCGGGCGTGGCGTGGGCCGGGCTTCCGTACAGGTGCGTGGTGCGGACCCAGGGCGTTGCCCCGGGCTGACATAGGCCGCGCCGTTGGCGCTGGCGGCGTACGCGGCGTTACCCCGATCAATCCCACATGTACCGTTCATCAAACGCCACGCCGTGACGTTCTAACGATGACCGGTATTCGTCCTGGAATGATCCCTGCTGGTGATGCTCGCGCTGCCGGGCCATATAGCCTCGGACCTCCGGCACGTTCGATTCGCTGACGGCGAACGCACCGTAACCGGCCTGCCAGGCGAAGCTGCTGAGGTCGCTTCCCTGTGTCTTGATCCACTTCGACGAGGACTTCTTGACATCCTCCACGGCCTGGCTCAGCGGTACCGTGCGGGCGAGTTCGAAAAGGATGTGGACATGGTCTTCCACGGAGCTGATCTGCACAGGCGCGCAACCGAGGTTCCGCAGCACGGTTGCCATGTATGCATGCAGGGAATCGCGCACGGTGTCGTTGATCAGGGGTTCGCGGTACTTGGTGCTGAAGACAAGATGGACGTGCAGGCGCGCGAGGGACTGAGGCACGGAGGACGTCCGGGTTGCCGGCATTGTGCCCTGATTCTGGCACACACCCGCAACCCCGGAGGCCCGAGCGCCGAAGGCGCGGCCCATACTCAGCCCGGGGCAACGCCCTGGGCGCCGCCTTGGGACCGCGCCCAGGCATTGCGGCGTGGGCGCGTTCCCGGCCCGAACCGGCGTCCGCCCTGGGCCTGGGCCGTGGCCGCGCCGTCGGCGCTATGCGGATGGTATTAGAGCGTGATCCCCGAGAGGTCGATCGTGGTGGCGCGGCCGCCTGGGACGGCCCCGGTGAACGTGACGGACTTGAGCTTCACGTCCTTGGGCACGGTGTAGACGAAGCGGAACTTAACCTCGGAGCCCTTCTCGGGGCTGTATTCGGTCTCGCGGTCCGACGTCGGGTGCATCATGAGCTTCTCTTCGCTGCTGGTTCCGTCGTCGAACCGAAGCAGGGCGCCCCACGAATCCCACCGGACCAGTTCGCACTTCTCGTGGCCTTCGTTGCGGAGGCGCATGTTGAGGACCACGAACTTGTAGTCCTCGGGAGCGGGCTCACCGCCCTTGGCGCCGGTGTAGAGCGATGCGCCCTCCACGGCCAGGCTCAGGGCCTCGCGGCAGGACTGGTCGCGAGCCGGAATCTGGAAGACCTCGCCGACCTTGGCGGTGTACTCGGTCTTGGCCTTGAAGCCCTTGGGCTCCGACGGGTCGGCGAAGGCGGCGGCCAGCGGGGCCAGCTTGCCTTTGAGCGGATAGCGCAGCACCTGGTCGTCACTGGAGATGACCATTAGCTTCTCGATGTCGGCGTCGGCGGCCATGGGGATCACGACGTAGGCCGCCAACTTCTGGCCGGGCTTGAGGCTGATGCTGAAGGTCTCGCCGGTCTCGGGCCGCGCGATCTCTTTGATGTACTCGGTGTTGGCGCCCTTCTCATCGACCACCGTAAACCGGAACGTGTCGAACCGGGCCAGGACCTCCTGGCTCTGCGGGTTGTGGAGGGTGAAGGTGCAGACCACCAGCTTCTCGGCGGCCAGCGGCATGCAGTACTCATTGCCCAGCCGCACGCGGTCACCGCGGTACTCCACCCTGGTCATGGAGATGTTCATCGGCGACGCCTTGCCCAGCGTGTACTCCTTGCCCAGGACCACCTCGCTCCCGGACATCTGCTGGGTGCCCAGCGTGTAGGGCGGCTTGTTCTGGGTAGGCTTGGGCTTCGTGGCGGCCGGTTTCGGCTTCGGCTTGACGGGCTTCTTCTGAGCGCACACCGGCAAGGCGACCGTCGCCGATGCCGCCAGCAGAACTGCACACAGCACTCTACGCATCCAACCCTCCTCTGGGTGTTGTGGAAGGCCGGCATGGGCCGGCATCCCGCAGGTACGCCGATGACGTGGCCGTGGGCGCCCCGGAGGGCGTCCGTCGGGCGGCCATGCCCGGGATCAAGCGAGGTGCCGGAGAATCAGTCCAAAGACGTCGGTTGAATCCATCTCGCCAGCCGCCGGCAGGTTCGCTCCTCGCGTGGCGAAGAGCGGCCGGCCGCCCGGCGTAGCCACGGGCCGTCCGTGGCTTCCCCGGACCAGTGAGGCGTCCAGAGGCGTCAGGGTCATCAGGGTGCGGAAGCCCAGCTTCCTCTTGAGGAGCGTGGCGCCCGCTTTGATCCCAGGGAACCGGATCGCGGGATCGAAAACGAGTTCGGCCGGGTCATACCCCGGCTTGCGGTGGATGTCCACCGTTCGCGCGAAGTCAGGCGCCCGCGCGTCGTCCAGCCAGTAGTAGTACGTGAACCACGCATCCGGCGCCGCCACGGCCACCAGCTCACCAGCCCGCGGGTGGTCCAGGCCGGCCTTGCGAATGCCGTCGGCGTCCAGCACCTGCTCCACGCCGGGCGCCTGCTCAACGATGCGCCGCACGGTCGGCAGGTCGGCTGCGTCTCGGACGTAGATGTGCGCCAACTGGTGGTCGGCCACCGCGAAGGCCCGGCCGGCGCCCGCGTCCAGCAGCTCCAGGCCCAGCTCCTCGCGAACGGCGATGAGGCCCGCCTCGCGCAGCAGCCGGTTCAGGTGGATGGGCCGCGTGACGTCGGTGATGCCGTACTCGGAGAGGACGATCACCTGCGCGCCGCGGGCCTCGTAGAAGGCGATCAACTCGCCGCAGATCGCGTCCACCTGCGCCAGGTCGCGGGCCACGGCTGCCGTGTCGGAGGGACCGTTGCGCTGTAGCACGTAGTCCATGTGCGGCACGTAGACCAGCGTCAGCGTGGGCGCCGAGGCCTCCTCCACCCGCATGGCAGCGTCGGCGATCCAGCGCGTGGAGCGGATGGTCGTCCGCGGGCCCCAGAACTCGAAGAGAGGGAACGTGCCCAGTGCGCCGTTCAGGTCGGCCCGCAGCTCCGGCGGCCATGTGTAGACGTCGGGCAGCTTGCGGCCGTCGGCGGGGTACATGGGCCTCGGCGTGACGGCAATGTCGGCGGAGGAGTGCATGTTGAACCACCAGAAGAGGTTGGCGCAGGTGAAGGCGGGGTCCATCTCCCGCGCCTTCTCCCAGAGCTTGGGCGCCTGGACCAGCTTGTTCGACTGCCGCCAGAAGCGCACCTCGCACTCGTCGCGGAAGTACCATCCGTTGGCCACGACGCCGTGCCGCGCGGGCGTCACGCCAGTGAGGTAGTTGGACTGGGCGGTGCAGGTGACGGCCGGGAACGCCTCGCGGATCGTGGCCGACGCCCCGCCCTCGACCCAGCGCAAGAGCGCCGGCGCGGCCGGATCGCCGCTCGGCGTGCGCAGGCGCAGCAGGTCGGGCGTGAGACCCACCACGTTCAGCACGACCGTCCTGCGCAGCGCGCCCACGCTGCCTCAGCCCTCCTCGGGCGCCTTCGGCAGGCCCAGCGCCGCCAGGGTCCACTCGTACTCGGACGTGATGGAGCGGAGGAGGCCGCGCTTCAGCTCGGGCGGCAGCACGTCCCAGGTGTAGGTCTCGATCTCGAGGTGAGAGGTGACGCCGTCGCGCTGGGCCGCCTGCAGCGCCTCGGGGATGTCGTCGCGCGTCGATTGAAGCTTGCCGAAGCCCGGCGCGAAGAGCGGCACGTGGAAATGGACGCGCCACTCGATGGCGTCGGGATCGTGGATGTCTTCCAGCGCGGGACCGAGGTCGGCGTGATGCACGATGGAGCCGTCGGCATGGCGCTCCGCCACCTGGTGCAGGTAGGTCGACTCGACGAAGGCGGCCAGCCGCTTGCCCACGCTCTCCCGGGCGACGGGGTCGGTGGGCAGGACCACGCGCAGGGCGGCCGAAACCTGGATGCGGCCGATGGAGGCGCCTACGCGCTCCAGCTCGGCCCGCACGGCGCTGAACTCCTCGTATTGCACCGAGAAGTGGCAGGTGTCGTAGCAGAGCCTCACGTGCCGCCGGAGCAGCCGCTGGGCCTCGGGCAGGGGCACGCCCAGGGCCTCGGCCAGCATGGGGCCGCCCAGCGGCAGCAGCTCGTTCTCGAAGAAGGCCACGAACTCCGGGCCGTCCTCGATGAGGCCGTCCGGCTCGGGCTCGATGTCGAGGTGGATCAGACGCCCGGCATCGCGCTCCACGGCGGCCATGGCCTCGGCGACCTGCACCACGTTGGCCAGCATGGCCGCGCGGTCGGGCTTCTCTTCGTCCGTGAACCAACGCTTGTAGGAGAGCGGCGAGGTGGAGATGCCGCCGTCGCCGCCCTCGGGCATCAACTCGGCCAGGATGGTCACCAGCCGCAGCGTGTACTCCAGGCGCTCATCTGTGGCCCAGTCCGGCGCGAAGACCTCGTCCTTGACCCTGGCGTGGTGGAACGAGCCGAACGGGAAGCCGTTGATCAGGGCCACATAGAGCCCTTCGGCCGCCAGGAACTCCGCCGCCTCGGCCAGGGCGTCGCCCTCCAGCAGCTCCTGCGCCGCCTGGTCGGAGAGCCGCAGTCCGATGCCGAAGGGAGCCTCGGGAGAGAGCGCTGCCTTGAGCGGCACGGCGTAGGCGCGCAGGCCCTGCAGCGCCTCCGCCCAGCCCTCGCCGGGGTGGATGTTGGTGCAGTAGGTCAGATCGAGCGGGGCGGCGGCTGGAACCTGCATGGTGTTGACTCCTCAGACGGCGTGGGCGAAGACGGGCGGTGTGAACTTGGGGCACTGCCCAAGGAAGGCGATAGGGTTGTCCCAGACGATCTTCCGTGCCAGGGTGTCGGCATGGCCGCGCCGGCGCATCTCCATGACGAACTGCGGCACCGCGGCGGGGACGCTGTGGCCCCAGTCGCAGGCCGAATCGACGTAGATGCGGTCGGCGCCGTGCATCTCGATGATGTCCACCGCACGGGCGACGGAGACCTTGGTCTGCGGGTAGAGCGTCAGGCCGGTCCAGAAGCCGTTGTCGAGGATCATCTCGATGGTGTGCTCCTCGGCGTGGTCGATGCTCACCCGCGCCGGGTCCATGTTGGGGAACGACTGGAGCGCCTCGATGATGGTCCGGGTGCCCTTGTGCTTGTCCTCAAGGTGCGGCGTGTGGATCAGGATCATCTGGTGGTGCTCCAGCGCCAGCGCCACATGGTCCTTGAATGTCTCGATCTCATTCCGCGTCACGCGGTTCAGGCCGATCTCGCCGATGCCCAGCACGTTGGCGTGGTCGAGGTACCGGGGGATGCGCCGCACCACGGCCCGGGCCAGGTCGCGCTCCTCGCCCTCCTTGGGGTTGAGGCAGAGCCAGGTGTAGTGCTTGATGCCGAACCGTGCGGCGCGCTTGGGCTCGAACTCGGTAAGCTGACGGAAGTAGTCGTCGAACCCGTCGGCGGTGCTACGGTCCCAACCGGCCCAAAACGCAGGCTCGGTGATGGCCGCGCAACCCATGAGGGCCATCTGCGTGTAGTCGTCTGTGGTGCGCGACACCATGTGGGCGTGCATTTCGATGTAGTCCATGGCGGCTACGCTCCCTTCTCCGAGGCCGGGTCCCAGGCGCCTCGGGCGGCCTTCTGGTCCAGCCGGGGCTTGGGCTCCACGGTGGGGTCACTGAAGATCATCTGGATCCGCTGGGCGCGGCCTGCGCCGGGCTCGCCAAGCACGGCGATGGCGCGCACCAGGGCATCCATGCGGTAGTCCGACCGCCAGTCGCCGCCGGACCGGTCCAGCCGATCCAGGAAGGCGGCCACATCCAGGACGCGGTGGCGGTTTTCGATGAAGTACTCGTCGACGGCCTCGCGGGCCGCGAGGGGCTCGGGTCGGCTCGTTTCGCTCATGCTGGCCTCCTTGTCGCGCTCATTCGGGCGTCCGGGCAGACCGCTGCCGCAGCAGGGCCACCGCCCGATCCATGGCGCCGAGATCCACGTCGTGCACTTCGACCACCTGACCGATGCCGCGCAGCATGAGCAGCGTCAGGCGGCCGCCGAGATGCTCCTGGAACTCCGTCAGGCCGGCCGGCAGGCCTCCGCCGGTCGCCATCTCTGGTACGTATGTGGCGAAGCCAAGGGTATCCAAGAGACCCGCCACGCGCTCGAAGGCGGCGGCGGGAAGCAGGCCGACGAGCATGGCGTAGGCGCAGTCCAGGGCGATCCCGATAGCCACTGCTTCGCCGTGCCGCAGCCGATATCCTGTGAGGGCCTCCAGCTTGTGCGCCGACCAGTGGCCGAAGTCCAGCGGGCGTGAGGAGCCCATCTCGAACGGGTCGCCGCCCTGGCCGATATGCTCAACGTGGAGCCGGGCGCAACGGTGGATGAGCCGGTGCATGGGTTCCGGCGAGCGGGCCGCCAGCGCCTCGGCGTCGCGCTCGATCTGCTCGAAGAAGGCGCTGTCTTTGATGAGCGCGACCTTCACGGCCTCGGAGATGCCGGATCGCCAGTCGCGGTCGTCCAGCGTGGTCAGGAAGGCGAAGTCGTTGATCACCGCCCAGGGAGTGGCGAACGTGCCGAGGTAGTTCTTCTTCCCGAAGGCGTTGATGCCGTTCTTCACGCCCACGCCGCTGTCGTTCTGCGAGAGCACCGTGGTGGGGACGCGCACGTGCCGCACCCCGCGGTGCGCCGTTGCCGCGGCGTAGCCGACGGCGTCCAGCACGGCTCCTCCGCCCACGGCCACCACGAAGGAGTGGCGGCAGAGGCGGGCGTCGTGGATCGCCTGCTGCAGGGCCGCCACGTGGGCGGGATCGTTCTTCACGGGCTCGCCGCCGGGGATGAGCAGCGGCACGGCCGCGAGCGCCGGAGCATCGGCGTGGAGGGCGCAGTACCCGCCGATGGCCGCGCAGAGCTCCGGATGCGCCTCGGCCACGCCGGCATCCACCACGAAGAGCGCCCGGGCGCGGTTGCCCTCGGCCGGGGCCAGGACACGGCGCAGGAGCGGGTTCTCCTCGCGGAACAGGCCTTCGGTGAAGTGAACGGCGTACTCAAACCGGATCGATAGGGACTGCTGAATGGCTTCCATGTTCATGTCACCGAAAAGACCCGCGCCAGCGCACGGGCCGGAGGTGCGGCCGCAAGGATCGCCGCTCCAATGTATACGCCCCCGAAGCCCGCTGCGATAGCGGCGTTGAGTGCGATGAGCGAAAGCACTCCGGCCCGCACCGCGGCCCCGGCCAGCGCCGGAGACGGCGACCCGGCGCACCGCAGGTAGGCCGGAGCCACCAGCCCGAGGGGCAGCGCGGCGAACAGGCCGCTCCAGAGCGCGGAACCCCCGAGGGCGAAGGCGAGGCAGGGCAGGCCTGCGATGGACGCGCCGAGCAGGGCGAGAGCCGCGACGGCCGGCGTGCGCCGTGCGCCCTGGACCTCGCCCAGGCTCACCACCGTCACGGCGGCGATGTAGAGCGTGGGAACGACGGCCACCGCCCAGCGCTGCTGCAGGAGGATCGGAGACGCGCTGAGCCCCAGCAGCAGGTTCAGGCCCCGGCACGAAGCCATCACCGCGGGACCGGCCACCGGCCGCCCCTTGGCCCAGGCGTCATAGAGGACGATGCAGACCGCCAGCGCAGCCGCCACCATGCCGCTCGTCGGCGACGCCGCGAGCGCCAGGGCCACGCCTGCCGCCAGGCATCCGAAGGCCAGCGCCGCAGCCCGCCTCGGGGTGATGCGCCCGCTGGGGATGGGCCGCTCGGGCCGCTCAACGGCATCCAGCTCGGCGTCGCAGACGTCGTTGAGGGCCACGCCGGCGGCGTAGAGCAGAACGCCTGCCGGAGCGAGCAGCGCCAGGCGGCCCCAGTCCGGCAGCCCGGCTACGGCGAAGCCCGCCACGACGTCGGCCGCGGCGGTCACCAGGTTCGGGGGACGCAGCAGCCGCAACCACGCCGGCGGCGTCGGCCCCCGGCGGGCGCCGGGCGCGAAAGAGGGTGTATCCATGGGCGGCGTGAGTGTACCTGTTGCCCGGAGCAGGAGGGCGGCGCCTGGGTATCGAAACATGGAGCCGGCGCGGCGAACGCGCACCCTTTGGAGGCTTGCCCTATGTCTATCGGATGCACCACGCTCAAGTCGCTCGTTCGGCCCAGGGACGCCCGGACCTGCCGCATCTCCAGCTACGACAAGACCGGCGGGAATGCCGACGCCTGGCCCATCCCCGTGGGCGAGACCGCCACGCTGGCCGAGATCCCCGGCGCCGGCTGCATTACCCACATCTGGTTCACCATCGCCTCGCCCGACCGCTACTACCTGCGCCACCTCATTCTGCGCATCTACTGGGACGGCGAAGAGACGCCCTCGGTAGAGTGCCCGGTGGGCGACTTCTTCAACATCGGCCACGGGCTGGCGGCCTCCAACGCGGCCATCCCGCTCGCCACCGTCGCCCCGGACGACCAGGAGTGCAAGCTGGGCGGCAACATGGCCATGAACTGCTACTGGCAGATGCCCTTCGCCGCCGGCGCCCGCGTCACCATCACCAACGAGGGCACTGAGCCGGTTGGCTCCTTCTACTTCTACATCGACCATGAGCGGTTCGACGCGCTGGACCCCGAGGTGCTCTGCTTCCACGCCCAGTGGCGCCGCGAGAACCCCACCGTGGGAACCGAGGGCGATCTCTCGGCCCAGGGCGTCAACTACTGGACCCGCCTGGCCAAGCCGAACCTCGACGGCAAGGAGAACTACGTCATCCTCGAAGCCCAGGGCGCCGGCCACTTCGTGGGATGCAACGTGAGCGTCGACAACATCGACCCCACGCCCGACGGCCTCACCTGGTGGGGCGAGGGCGACGACATGTTCAACATCGACGGCGAGGAAATGCCCTCCATGACCGGCACCGGCTCGGAGGACTACTTCTGCCACGCCTGGGGGATGCACCCCAAGGGCTACCCCTACGCGGGCACCTCGGTGCATGAGCACAACGCCAAGTTCCCCGGCCGCCACAAGTGCACCAGCTACCGCTTCCACATTGAGGACCCGGTCCACTTCAAGCAGTCGCTGCGCGTCTCCATCGAGCACGGCCACGCCAACCTGCAAAACAACGACTACAGCTCCGTGGCCTACTGGTACCAGACGGAGCCCCACGCGCCCTTCCCGGAGCTGCCCGACGCCATCGCGCGCCGTCCGCGCCCCGACCGATAGGCCGATGACCCGGCGGGCGTCGCACCCCGGCGCCCGCCCCCGCCTCCAGGAGGCCGCCATGAGCCCGATCCTGCTCGCAACCCTCTGCCTCGCCTGCGCCGCAACAGCCACCCCGGCTCGGCAGAAGGCGCTGCTGTTCAGCTCATTCCGGGGCAACGGCGAGGATGGCCTCCACCTGGCCTTCAGCCGCGACGGCCTGCGCTGGGAGGCGCTGAACGGCGACAGGCCGCTCCTGGCGCCCACGGCGGGCGGCAAGCTCATGCGCGACCCGCAGATCGCCCGCGGACCCGACGGCACGTTCCACATGGTCTGGACCACCGCCTGGGAGAAGCAGGGCGTGGGCTACGCCTCGTCGAAGGACCTCATCCACTGGTCCGAGCAGCGCCTGCTCCCGGTCATGGACGCGGAGCCCGCCTGCCGCAACGTCTGGGCTCCGGAGCTGGTCTACGACCCCGGCGCGAAACGGTGGCTCATCTACTGGTCCAGCACCATCCCGGGCCGCTTTCCCGAGACCGAGAAGGCCGGCGACGACGGCTACAACCACCGCATCTACGGTTGCGAGACGGCCGACTTCGCGACCTTCACACCCACGCGGCTCCTCTTCGACCCCGGCTTCAACTGCATCGACGCGACCATCGTCCGCGACGGCCGCCGCTGGCTCATGTTCCTCAAGGACGAGACCCGTAACCCGCCCGCCAAGCGTATCCACTGGACCAGCGCGCCGCACGCGTCGGGCCCCTACGACCGCGCCGTCTCGCCCGCCATCACCGGCGACTACTGGGCCGAGGGCCCCACGGCCATCAAGCTCGACGGCCATTGGCGGGTCTACTTCGACCGCTACATGGACGGCCGCTACGGCATGGTCTCCTCGGAGGACCTGCGGGAGTGGCAAGAAGCCCCGGCGGCAGACGTCCGCTTCCCGCAAGGCATGCGCCACGGGAGCGTGCTCGAGGTCCCCGAGGCCGTGCTGCAGGGGCTGGTCAGGCTGGGCGGCGGGTAGAGGCAGGGGCGGCCACGGAGGGCGGCCACGGGGGGCCGCCCCTACGGGCCATTCCATCTTGTCAACAACGGCGCCGAGAGGTCGAGCGACCACTTTGCCATGGACAGGGCAGTGGGTCCCTTGAACTCTTGCTCAGTACGTCACACTGAAGGCGGAGGTGAGCCCATGACACGTAGGAACCTGGCCGCACTCGCCGGCGTGGCCCTGGCATCGACCTGCGCGGCGTCCGGTAGCCTGACCGCCCGGCCCCAGCCGCCCTCCTACGCCGCACTGGCCGCCGGGCCCGGCCGCGTACGGGCGGTGCAGGGCCGGACCTTCCGCTTCACCCTGGGCGACGGCGACAACGCCCCGAACCGCCTGCCGACCATCACCAAGCTCCAGATGGCCGACCCCAGCCCGACCTCCTATGCCATCGGCGAGTGGGGCTACTCCTTCCACCAGCTCAAGAACGGCCAGCTCGACGGCGCCGGGCAGCCCCACTACGGCGGATATCCCACGCCCCCGCGCACCCGCGCCGAGGCTATGGAGGCGGTGCGCCGCTACTACCTGCGCCTCCGCGAGATGGCCATGGCGAAGGCCACGCCCGAGCAGCGCCGCTGCTTCATCGCCATCAATGGGCACTACTGCTACCTCCACTACGCCTGCGAGTGGGGCTGCGACGTGGTGGGCAGCGAGGTGGGCGAGAACATCAACAGCATCCAGTCGCACATCGCCTTCACGCGCGGCGCGGCGCGGCAGTACGGCAAGCCGTGGCTGATGGACTTCTCGCCCTGGTACGGGCCCTCCATCTTCGACGAGGACCCGCGCAAGACCTGGGGCGACAACTCCGGGCCCATGCACGGACACTCAATGAGCCTCATCCTCCGCACCTTCTTCGCCGCCTACATGGCCGGCGCCAACATCGTCGTGGCCGAGGGCGGGGCGATCAACGCCTTCCGCAGCCAGACGCCCGGCCCCGATGGCCTGCTGCCGCTCTCCACGCTGGGCGTCGAGGCCGCGCGCTTCAACCGTTTCGCCCGCCGCCACCCCGACCGCGGCATCGCGTACGCGCCCGTGGCCCTGGTGCTGCCCGTGGACCATGGCATCTACCCCGGCTTCCTGCCCAAGACCACCTGGAACGCCTTCCCGTACCAACCGGGCGACCAGTTCATCCTGGACGCCCTGAACGCCCTTTTCCCGGGCAGCCTGGGCGACCCGGACCAGCCCGAGCGGCCCGACCGCCAGCCGGGCGACCCAACCTGGAAAGACCCCGAGTACATGCGGACCGAGGCCCTGCGGCTGGTGGCTTCGCCGCACGGCGACATCGCAGACGTGCTGCTGGCGAACGCGCCTGAGAGCGTCCTCCGCTCCTACCCGGTGGCGCTTCTGGCCGGCGAGTTCGCCCCGGACGCGGCGCTGGCGCGCAGGCTCGCGGCATACGTGCGGCAGGGCGGCACGCTGGTCGTTGATCCCGTGGCGCGGCGGTCGGGCCTGCTCGCGTCGGTGGCGGTGATCCGTGAGCCTGCCGCCGGCAAGCCCTACAGCCGCGTGGCTTTGGGCAAGGGCGCGGTGATCTCGCTGGCCGCCTCACGTCCCGGTGAGCCCACGGCCTCGCGGCCCCTCTCCCGAGTGCTGGCGCAGCTGCGGCGCGAGCTGGCGCCGATCGAGGTGACCGGCCGCGTGGAGACGCTGCTGAACCGCACGCGCGACGGCTGGATCGTCACCATCATCAACAACGAGGGCGTCCGCAAGAAGTTCCGCGAGCCGGTCGAGGTCGACGCCGCGGCGGCCCAGAACGTGCGCGTTCGCTGGACCGGCCGGGGCCGCGTGGCCTCGGCGACGCTCTGGGGCCAGGAGCGCGACACGCCGCTCGCCGCGCGGGACCTCAAGGTGAACGTGCCGGCGGGCGAGGTGCGGATCGTCCGGCTGACGGTGCGGTAGCCTCCGCGACCGCGGCGGCGTATACTCTCACCGGCGGGCCGCCTGCCGCCACGGAGGTTGAACCATGCGCGCTGACGCTCTGATCTGCTCCGACGAGCAGGCCTTCACGCTGGAAGCGGTCGAGCTCGACGATCCGGGCCCCGGCGACCTGCTGGTGCGGACGATCTCGACCGGTGTCTCCATCGGCACCGAGTTCGCACTGGTCCGCAACAAGATCAGCTGGGGGCCCTATCCGCTCTGTACCGGCTACCAGGGCGTGGGCGTCGTCGAGCGCGCCGGAGCCGACGTGCAGGGCTTCGCGGTGGGGGATACAGTCTACTACCGCGACAACCGCGCCATGCGGCTGGCCGGCGGCGGGCGCGTCTCCTGCGTCTCCGGCACGCACTGCAGCCACGCGGTGATCGACCCGGCACGCACCCATGGCGTGGCCCTGCTCCCGAGCGGCGTGGACGTGGATGCTGCATCGCTCTTCGTGCTGCCCGCCGTGGGCCTCTACGGCGTCGACATGGCCAACCCGCGCATGGGGCAGAGCGTGGTGGTCTACGGCGTGGGCATGGTGGGCCTGGGCGTGGTGGCGGCCTGCGCGCACCGGGGTTGCTCGGTCATCGCCGTCGACACCGATGCGGCGCGGCTGGAGGTGGCCCGCAAGCTGGGCGCCGACCACCTCATCAACGCCTCGGCGCAGGATGTGCCGCAGGCCGTCTTCGCGCTCTGCCCCGGCGGCGCCGACGTTGTCTTCGAGAGCACGGGGATTCCCGCCCTGCTGGACCGGGCCATTGAGCTATGCCGCACCTTCGGCTCCTTCGTCTGGCAGGGCAACTACGGCGAGGCGCCGGTGAGCCTCCGCTTCCTGCCGCCCCATGGCCGCAAGCTGACGATGCACTTCCCCTGCGACGACGGCCAGGCCCCGTGCCGGCGCGCGGTCCTCAAGAACATGGCCATGGGAACGCTGCCCTGGGAGTGCGTCATCACCCATCGCACACCCGCCGCCGAGGCGCCCGCCCTCTTCGACCGTATTAATCGCGGAGCCGCCCCGGACGTGCTGGGCGCGGTGGTCCGCTGGTCCTGACCCCGACGCCGTAAGCGCCTCCGATCCCGCAGATCCCTGAACTCAAGGGGACCGGGGGCACTAAGACTACTTGGCTACATGGTAAACTATGCACATAGTCAAGGAGGCGCTGCATGAGTGTGGACCGGTACCAGATGCGGGCGGACATCATCAAGGCTATGGCGCACCCGAGCCGCCTGATGATCATCGACGCCCTCGCCTCGGGCGAGCGGTGCGTCTGCGACCTGCAGCAGCTGGTCGGCGCCGATATGTCCACCGTCTCCAAGCACCTCACCGTGCTGCGCCATGCGGGCATCGTCGAGTCGCGCAAGGAGGGCCTCTGGGTCCACTACCGGCTTCGCGTGCCCTGCATCACGCAGTTCTTCGGCTGCGTGGAGGCGGTGCTGGCCGCCCGCGCCGACGGGGCGGCAGAGGCCTGCGCCCGATGAGCGTCACGGACGGTGGCGTCGTCTCGTCGCCGGAAACCTCTGCGGCCCGCGGCCTGCGTCCCTGGCAGGTGATCGGACCGGCGCTGGTCGCCGGCGCAGCCTGGTGGGTCGTCTACGCTAACCTCGCGCCGGCCGCCCGCTGGCTCACCTACTCAGCCCTGCACCTTGCGAGAGGGGCCCACCTCTCGTCGGCGATGGAGTTCTTCCTCTTTGAGGTGCCCAAGGTCCTGATGCTCCTGGTGGTGGTCGTCTTCGGCGTCGGGATCGTGCGCACCTTTTTCACCCCCGAGCGGACCCGAGCCATCCTGGCGGGCAAGCGCGAATCCGTGGGCAATGTGCTGGCCGCCATGCTGGGGATCGTCACGCCCTTCTGCTCCTGCTCGGCGGTGCCGCTTTTCCTGGGCTTTGTGCAGAGCGGAGTTCCCCTGGGTGTCACCTTCTCGTTCCTGATCGCCGCGCCGATGATCAATGAGATCGCGCTGGTCCTGCTCTTCGGCCTGTTCGGGCTGAAGGTGGCTGCCATCTACGTGGGTACGGGCCTCAGCATCGCCATCCTGTCGGGCTGGACCATCGGACGCCTGCGCATGGAGCAACACCTGGAGCCATGGGTGTTGGAGTTGCGCGGCACTGGCGATGCCACGCTCGACGAGGATCGGCTGGACTGGAGCGCCAGGACCAAGGCGGGGCTGACGGCGGTGCGCGAGATCGTGGGCAAGGTGTGGCTCTACGTGGTGCTCGGCATCGCCGTGGGCGCGGGCATCCACGGCTACGTGCCGACGAACGCCCTCGCCGGGCTGATGGGCAAGGACGCCTGGTGGTCCGTGCCGCTCGCGGTCGTGCTGGGCGTGCCGATGTACTCCAACGCGGCGGGGATCGTGCCGGTCGTCCAGGCGCTGTTGGGCAAGGGCGCCGCGCTGGGCACCTCGCTGGCGTTCATGATGGCGGTCATCGGCCTCTCGCTCCCCGAGACCATCATTCTGCGGAAGGTGCTGCGTCCGAGGCTCATCACCGTCTTCGTGGCCGTCGTAGCCACGGGCATCACCATGGTGGGCTATCTCTTTAACGCCCTGTTCTAGAAAGGAGACGCAATGGACATCCAGATACTGGGAACCGGCTGCGCCAAGTGCAAGACGCTCTACGCCAACGCCGAAGCCGCTGTGAAGGAGCTGGGGATCGAAGCCACGCTGACCAAGGTCGAGGAGCTGCGGGAGATCATCAAGCTCGGGGTCATGACCACCCCGGCTCTGGCTGTGGACGGCAAGGTGAAGGTGGCAGGCAAGGTCGCCACCGTAGCCGACATCAAGAAGCTGCTGGCCTGACGCCGGCGCGCCTACGCAAGGAGATCGACATGGCCGATTACTGCGCATCGAACGACAACATCCTGCTCTTCTCCTGCTCGGGCGGCTCCAACGTCGCCCAGATCGCCAACGACGCGGCAAAGGCGCTGGACCAACTGGGCCAGGGCCGCATGTACTGCGCGGTCGGCGTGGCAAGCCGCTTGCCGAGCTTCATCGAGACGGCCAACGCCGCCGACAAGCGCGTCGCCATAGACGGCTGTGAGGTGCATTGCCTGAAGAAGGGTTTCGAGGCCGCCGGCGTACCCGTCGATGTCCACGTGGTGGTGACCGACCTGGGCATCGCCAAGGGGCACCACTTCAACTACGGCCAGAACGAGGTCGCGCTCGTGGCGGGTGCGGTTGCCGACAAGCTGGGCGCCCGCCCGCGCTGCTGCGGCGGCGAGCAATGAGCGCGGTCGAGAGCACGATCCACGCAGGGGTCTGCGGCTTCGTGACGCGCGTTCGGGCCACGGCCGACGCTGACGCCATGGTGACGTTTGCGATCGACAGCCCCTGCGCCAACATCCAGGGGCTCGCCGTGCGCCTCCCAGCTGTGGACGCTTACTCCGAGATCGGCGCCGGCTTCGAGGGCCAGGTGCTGCGCACGGCGCGCGCGTCGCTCAAGGGCTGCTGTAGCGGCTGCGTGGTGCCCAACGGCATCTTCAAGAGCATGCAGGTCGCCGCCGGGCTGGCCCTGCCGCGTGACATCAGCATGGGGTTCGAACGGGTGGAGGAGAAGCCATGACGTCTACGGCCCTGGGCAAAGTGGCAGTCGTGTCTGTGCTGCTGGCCGCCGTCATCGGCGTGACGCAGCTCAAGCGGGCGCCGGCGCCCCGCCCCGCCGATGCACCGGCGCCGGCCGCCAAGGCCCTGCCGCGCCTGCTGGAGCTCGGCTCCACCACCTGCATCCCCTGCAAGGCCATGGCCCCGATCCTGGACGAGGTGCGCCGAACCTACGCCGGCAAGCTCACAGTAGAGGCCATCGATGTCCGCAAGGAGGCCGGCATGGCGGAGAAGTACGGCGTTGAGTCCATTCCAACGCAGGTGATCATGGATGCCGGCGGCAAGGAGCTCTTTCGGCACGTCGGCTTCTTCGCCAAGGAAGACCTGGTGGCCAAGCTGACGGAGCTCGGCATCGGCCCGTAGCCGCCGGGCGCCGGGAGAGACACCATGCAGTCCCTGTTCGCATCGCTGACCCACGCAGTCGAGGGCGCCCCGGGCGTTGCCCTGGCGGCCGCGCTCGCCTGGGGCGTGCTCAGCGTGCTGCTGAGCCCGTGCCACCTGGCCGGCATCCCGCTGATCGTGGGCTTCATCGCCGGCCAGGGCGAGATGACCACCCGGCGCGCCTTCTGGACCGCCTCCTGCTTCGCCTTCGGCATCCTCGTGACCATCGCCGCCATCGGCGCACTCACAGCGGCGCTCGGCCGCATGGCCGGCGACCTGGGCGGCTGGGTCAACTACGCCGTAGCCGCGATCTTCTTCATGGTAGGCCTGCACCTTGTCGGCGTGATCCCCCTCAACTTCGCGGGCGCGGGCCAGGTGAACATGCAGCGCAGGGGCCTCCTCGCGGCACTCATCCTGGGCCTGGTCTTCGGCATCGCCCTCGGGCCTTGCACCTTCGCCTACATGGCCCCTGTGCTGGCCGCGGCATTCAAGGTGGCAACCGCCTCGCCGGTCGCCGCCGCGGGCCTGCTGCTCGCCTACGGCATCGGCCACTGCGCGGTCATCGTCGCGGCTGGGACCTCGGCTGAGGCCGTCCAGCGCTACCTCAAGTGGAACGAGGGCTCCCGAGGCATGGCCGCCCTCAAGGCCGCTTGCGGCGTGCTCGTGATGCTGGGCGGCCTCTACATGCTCTACACGGCGTAGCGACCCCGGGGGCTTGACAGCGGGCCGAGAGTGCGCCCACAATAGTTCGACATTTCTCGAACTCTGGAGGCGTAATGACGGAGACAGCCGACATCGAATGCCGCATCGCCGCCATGTTCCGCGCGCTGGGCGACCCCACGCGGCTGCGCATCTTCTCCTTCCTGCGCTCCTGCTGCTGCCCCGTGGCCGTAGACGAGAGCGGCGAGGTGCGGACCGTGCAGGGGCCCACGGCGGGCGAGGTCTGCTGCAGCATCACCGGCTCGGAGAAGGTGAGCTCCACCCTCTCCTTCCACCTGAAGGAGCTGCGCGTGGCCGGGCTCATCACCATGGAGCGGCGCGGCAAGAACCGCGTCTGCGGCGTGAACACCCAGGCGGCCGACGAACTGGCCGCCTTCCTGGCCGGTGGCGAGGCGCCGACCGGCTGCGACGGCTGAGGAGGACAACCATGACCGATCACCCACTAACATCGCGCGAAGAAGTGCGCGAGATCGTGCGGCAGAAGTACGGCGCGGCGGCACTGACGGTGCTGGAGGGCGCCGGCGAGGCCGCCTGCTGCACCGGCAACGCCCTGGCCGCCGACGGTGGATGCTGCGGCTCGTCGGCGAAGGACGCGATCACCGGCGATCTCTACTCCGACGCCCAGGCCGCCCAGATCCCCGAGGCCGCCTTGCTGGCCTCGCTGGGCTGCGGCAACCCCACCGCCCTGGCGGAGCTCCACCCGGGCGAGGTGGTGCTGGACCTCGGCAGCGGAGGCGGCATTGACGTGCTCCTCTCGGCCCGGCGTGTGGGACCGACCGGATTCGCCTACGGGCTGGACATGACAGACGAGATGCTGGCCCTCGCCGAGCGCAACCGTGCGGCGGCAGGCGCTGAGAACGTCCGCTTCCTGAAGGGGCACATCGAGGCGATCCCGCTGCCCGACGCCTCGGTGGATGTGCTCATCTCCAACTGCGTCATCAACCTGTCGGCCGACAAGGACGCCGTCCTGCGCGAGGCGTTTCGGGTGCTGAAGCCCGGTGGCCGCTTCGCCGTCTCCGATGTGGTGGTCGACGGCCGCCTGCCCGAATCGATTCGCCGCGACATGGAGGCCTATGTGGGATGCGTGGCGGGCGCCATGGAGCGGCAGGAGTACCTGGAGCGGCTCGCCGCCGCGGGCTTCGTGGAGGCCGGCGTCGAGCCCACCCGCCGGTACACCTTCTCCGACCTCGAGGCCTCGCAGTGCTGCTCCAAGGAGGTGGCGCGCCTAACCGAGGAGGAGCGCCTGGCCCTCGACGGCCGCGTCATGGGCGCCTTCATCCGCGCGAGGAAGCCCGAGGCATGACGCAGATCCTCTACGTCTGCGTCCACAACGCCGGCCGAAGCCAGATGGCCGAGGCGCTGACGAACCACCTGGCCGCCAGGCGCGGGCTGGCCGTCCGCGCCGAGTCCGCGGGCACCGTGGCGGGTGAGCGCATCAACCCCGCGGCGGCTGAGGCCATGGCCGAGATCGGCGTATCGATGGAGGGCCACGCCCCCAAGCAGATCACGCAGGAGATGGCCGCCCGCGCCGCGCGCATCATCACCATGGGCTGCGGCGTGGATGCGGCCGCCTGCCCGGCACGGTTCCTGGTCACCGAGGACTGGGGACTGGACGACCCGGCGGGACGGCCCACGACCGAGGTCCGCGCCATTCGCGACGAGATCGCCCGGCGCGTAGCGGCCATGCTGGACGAACTGGAGCACGCGACCTCCCAGGAGAGCCGACCATGACGAAGCAGGAGCCATGCCTCTCGTTCCTCGACCGGTACCTGACCCTCTGGATCTTCCTCGCCATGCTCGTCGGCGTGGGTCTGGGCGCCTTCGCGCCGTCGGTGGTGCGGGGCATCACCGGCCTCTCGGTGGGGACCGCGTCGATCCCGATCGCAGTGGGCCTCATCATCATGATGTACCCGCCGCTGGCCAAGGTGAAGTACGAGGAGCTGGGGGAGGTCTTCCGCAACACCCGCGTGCTGCTCCTCTCGCTGGCGCAGAACTGGGTGGTGGGGCCGATCCTCATGTTCGCGCTGGCCCTCGCCTTCCTGGGCGACAAGCCGGAGTACGCCATCGGTCTCATCATGATCGGCCTGGCGCGCTGCATCGCCATGGTCATCGTCTGGAACGAGCTGGCCAGGGGTGACACCGAGTACGCGGCGGGCCTGGTGGCCTTCAACTCGGTCTTTCAGGTGCTCTTCTACTCGGTCTACGCGTGGCTCTTCGTCAAGGTCCTGCCGCCGATGCTGGGCGTGAGCTTCGGCAACGTGGACCTGTCCAGGATCACCATGTCGGCCATCGCCCAGTCCGTCTTCATCTACCTGGGCATTCCGTTCATCGCCGGCATGCTGACGCGCTTCACGCTGGTGCGGGCCAGGGGCCGCGAGTGGTACGAGGGGCGCTTCATCCCGCGCATCAGCCCGCTGACGCTGGTGGCGCTCCTCTTCACCATCGTGGTGATGTTCTCGCTGAAGGGCGAGACCATCGTGCGCATCCCCATGGACGTGCTGCGCATCGCCGTCCCGCTGCTGATCTACTTCGTGGCTATGTTCCTGGTCTCGTTCGCCATGGGCCGCAAGCTGGGCGCAGACTACGCCAAGACGGCGACCCTCTCCTTCACGGCGGCCAGCAACAACTTCGAACTGGCCATCGCTGTGGCCGTAGCGGTCTTCGGCATCCACTCCGGCGCGGCCTTCGCGGCGGTCATCGGCCCGCTGGTAGAGGTCCCGGCGCTCATAGGCCTGGTGAATGTGGCGCTCTTCTTCCGGCGGCGGGTCTTCGGGGAGGCGTAGAAGCGCCGGCCGTACGGAACCCCGGGTGAGGCGCGGAAGCCCAGACGCCAACGGTCTGGCGAACGACCGCAGGCCGGCGACCTACGCCGGCCTGCGGCACCGCACGGCCCCTTACGGCAGCTCGGCGATGCGGATATTCCGGTACCAGGTCTCGCTGGGCGCTCCGCCGTGGACCTGGACCGCTATGATGCCGCTGTGCAGCACGTCCTCGTCGGCCTCGGTGTAGTCGACCGTCTGCCCCCCGTTGACGAAGAGCCGGATGCGCGGGCCCTGGCAGCGGATCTCATAGGTGTTCCAGTCGTCCTTCTTGACGCTGGGCAGCACCTTGGCCTGGTCGGCCTGCACCAGCATGCCTCGGCGGCTCTCGTCGTAGAGGCATCCCCAGTAGGAGCCGCCGCTGTCCATGTCGGCCTGGTAGCCGCTCACCTCGGGGCTGTCGGGCACGCGGCGGGAGCGGATCTGGATGCCGCCGTTGGCGTTCTTCAGGCGCACCTCCATCCGCAGCACGTAGTCGGCGTAGGGGCGCGTGGTGCAGAGGAACTCGTTGCGGGCCACGGGCGCGGCGAGGCTGCCGCCGACGATGGCGCCCTCCTCGATGCGGAACGCCTTCGTCGTGTCGCCCTCCCAGCCGGTGAAGCCGGAGCCGTCGAAGATCGGCGCGTAGGCCAGCTTCTCGGGGTCGGGATCGTCGCCAGACTGCGGCAGCGCCGCGGGCATGGCCTTGGCGAGGCGCTCCTTGGCGGCGGCGGCTTCGGCGGCCACGCCGGCATCGGAGAGGTAGGGCTCGACCATGGCGAGGGCCTCGGGGCACTTCAGGTCGCCCAGGGCCGCGAGGATGCGCCGCCGGTCGCCTGCGTCGGCGCCCACGGCCTTGTTGGCCTCGGTGAACCAGCCGATGAGCTGCCGCGAGGGCCGGGGAAGCTCGGCCGCCAGCGCGCCGGCCAGGCCGATGGCCCCGCGCAGGGCCTGGACCTTCTCGCCGGCATCCGTCGTGGTCCGCACATGGGCCAGCAGTGCGGCGGCGGCGCTGGGATCGGGCCAGTCGGCCAGGCTCTGGATGGCGGCGGAGCGGATGTCGGCGGAGCCGTCCTTGAGCGCCTCGCGCACGGCCTTCAGCGCCTGCAGGCCGCCCACCTCGCCCAGCATGCGGAGGAGCGCGCTGCGGGTGGGCGCGTCGGAGGCGGCGCGGAGCTCGGCCAGCATGGGCGCGCTGCGGCTGCCCGGGTCGGCGTGCTTGGCGGCTGCGGCGCGGAGGGCCTGGCCCGCGGCCTGCCGGGCGCCATCGTCGCGGTCGGCGGCGGCGAGCTTGACGATGGCGGCCAGGTCGCCGGGACGGGCCAGCTCGGTGAGCGCCCCGTAGGCGGCCTTGCGCACGGCGGCGTCGGGATCGGCGGCGGACTTCAGCACGGCATCGGCGGCCGATGCGGCCCGGCGCTTGCCCAGCACGGTCACCAGACGGGCGCGGATCGCCGGGGTTGCCTGCGGCAGGCGTGCGACGATGGCCTGGTCGGCGCCCTCGGCGGTGAGCCGCGTGAGGCTCGCGGCGGCGGCGGCGGTCTCTTCATCGGAGCGGCCGGCCTCGATCGCCTTGAGCAGCACGGGCACGCTGGAGAGCCGGCCCATGCCAGCCAGCGCGGCCACGGCGGCGCCGCGCACGGGGGCGCTGGGCGAGGAGACGAGGGCCTCTACGGCGGTGAGCGCGCCTGGGTCGGTCCGTTCCAGCAGCGCCTGCACGATTGACGACTGCACCTGCGGCGCCACCTGCGGCATCTGGGCGGCCAGCAAGCCGGTGACCTCGGTTCCCTCCATGGAGCGCACGGCCACGAGCCCCGCGCGCACGGTGGCGGGGTCGGCGGAGCGAATCTGCCGCGTCAGGAGCGACAGCGCCTCCTTGCGCGAGGCGGCATCGGCGGCCGCCCAGCGCGCGGAGATGATGCCCATGCCGGCGGCCAGCCGCTGCGCCTGGGCCACGTCGGCGCCCTGCACGGCGGCGTAGAGCCGGATGGCCTGGACCGTCGAACGGGCGGCGGCGAGGCGGGCGGCGCAGGCAAGGGCGGCATCGGCGGCCTGCACCCGCAGTTCGGGCCGTGGCGAGGCGAGCGCGCGCTGGACGGCGCCGGCGGCGTCGGGGGTGGCGATCTTCCCCAGCGCGGCCAGCGCGGCGCCGGCGAGGGCCGGGTCGGCGGATGCGGCGAACTTCAGCAGGGCCGGGACGGCCTTGGCGTCGCGCCGGGCTCCCACGGAGCCGATCGCGCCCAGGCGCAGGTTGCCGGTCAGGCCAGACATGGCCGCCCGAAGGGCAGTGCCGGCCGCCGGGTCGGCGATGGCCTCCAGCGCGGTGCGGGCGTGGGCGGAGATCTGCGGGTCGGGCAGTAGCGCGGCCAGGGCGGGCACGGCCTCGGCGGCGCCCAGCAGGGCCAGCGTGCGGCAGGCCTCGGCCTTGGCGAAGGTCCCGGAGCCGCTCTGCAGCACGGCGATCTGCTTGCGGGCCTCCTCGGCGCGGCCGGGAGCGGCTTGTGCGGCGGCCAGGCAGGGGGTCAGCGTCAGGGCGGCGGCGAGCAGGGCGCCGAGGCGCGGAAGTGCGGTCATGCGGTTGGTCTCCTGTTTCATGGTCAGATCCGCCACGGTTCGCGGAGGGCGCGCGATCGGAGGTTGTTTGCCTCGTCGTCGCCGATGAAGCTCTCGGTGGCCGGGTCGAAGCGGAGCTTGCGGCCCAGCATCCACGCGAAGGAGGCGGCGTAGCAGGAGATGTGCGAGTGGCGCATGACGTCGGCGTTGGCCGCGGGCTTGGCGCCGGACTTCACGCAATCCAGGAAGTTGCGGCCATGGTTGCCGGGGTCGGTGCCGGCCATGCGTCGGACGTTGGCCAGCTCGGAGCGGAGGGAGGCGGGGTAGACCTCGATCTGCCCGCTGTCGGCGGTCTCCACCCAACCCTCTTCGCCCTCGAAGCGGACAGGGCAGGTGCCCAGGCCCATCCAGCCGCCGGGACGCAGCACCAGCTTCACGCCGTCGGCGTAGGTGGCATGGACCGAGCCGCCCTGGGCCTCGTATTCAACGGGCATGGTGTGGTCGGACTGGTGCGCCCACTGGCAGATGTCCACCGTATGTGCGCCCCAGTCCAGCAGGCGTCCGCCGGAGTCGAAATCGTAGTGCGCCCGCCATCCGCCGTCGACGTAGGCCCGGTTGTAGGGACGCCACGGCGCGGCGCCGAGCCAGAGGTCCCAGTCGATCTCCTCGCGCGGCGGCTCCGGTTGCGCGGGCAGCCAGTCATAGCGCATGGAGAGGTCGTTGATGGAGGCGTGGAGGGTCTTCAGCTTGCCCAGCTTGCCGGTCTGGGCCAGCCGCACGGCGGCCTCGAAGTTGGGCACGCTGCGACGCTGGGTGCCGGCCTGGAAGACGCGCCCGAGGCGGCGCATGGTGTCGGAGAGCGCCTGGCACTGGGCGACGGTGAGGCTGCAGGGCTTCTCGCTGTAGACATCCTTGCCGGCCTTGGCGGCCATGATGGAGCCCACGGCGTGCCACCGGTCGCCGGTAGCGATGAGCACGGCGTCTATGTCCTTCCGGGCCAGCAGGTCGCGCAGGTCCCGGTACATGGAGCAGTCCTTGCTGCCGTACCGGGCGTCGGCCATCTCCTTCACGCTCTGCCGGCGGTCGGCGCGCACGTCGCAGATGGCGGTGAACTGCACGTCGGGCTCGGCGATGAGGTAGCCCAGCACGTCGCGGCCCCGCGGCCCGATGCCGATGGCTCCCAGCACGATCCGGTTGGAGGGCGCCACGGCCCCGCCTCGCCCCAGCGCCTGCGCCGGGATGAAGGCGGGCAGCGCGAACGCGGCCCCGGTGGCGAGGGTGTTGCCGATGAACTGGCGGCGCGTGGAGCCCCGGGTGATCTTCTCTTCTTGCATGGTGTCCTTCCTCGCGTCGCTCATGAGCGGGACCAGCCGTCCCGGATGTGCCGAACCGCGCTGGTCGCGAGATGCTGCGCGTTCGGGAAGGTCTGGCGCCAGATGCAGGTGGCGGCGGCAACCTCCGGCAGTGCCCGGCCGAAGGCCTCCACCGTCAGGGCGCCGTCGTAGCCTGTGGCCTTCAGCGCCGGGAAGACCCGATCCCAGGGCACATGGCCCTCGCCGGGAGTGCTCCGGTCGTTCTCGGAGACGTGGAAGTGGGCGATGCGCCCGCCCGCCACGCCGATGGCGCCCACGGGGTCCTTCTCCTCGATATTGGCGTGGAACGTGTCGAAGAGGAGGCCCACCGAGGGCAGGCCCACCTCATCGACGAAGCGCGCCGCGTCCGCCGCGCAGTTCAGGAAGTAGGTCTCAAAGCGGTTCAGCGCCTCCACGGCCAGCGTGACGCCGGCGCCCGAGGCGTACTCACCGGCCCGGCGCAGGCACTCCACGGCCCAATCCCACTCCTGCTGGGTGCGGCCGCGGCCCACCAGCGCGCCGCAGGGCGAATACATGGGGCCGCAGAGCACGTCCGCGCCCATCTGCGCGCAGGCGTCGATGCAGGCCCGCAGGTGGTCGATGCCCGCCTGCCGCACCGCCGGATCCTCGGAGATGGGGTTGGCCTCGGGCGGCATGACGGTGACGGCGGTCCGCGCGAGCCCCAGCTCATCCATCCGTCCGGCAAGGAGGGGCCACGGGGAGCAGTCCGGCGCGAACATGGGCAGTTCGACGCTCTCGTACCCCCATGCCCGGATGTCGCCGAGCAGGCCGAGGTGCTCCTCGCCTGCGGCGGCGGTCCAGAGCAAGACGTTAATGCCGATCTTCACGGCTTCCTCCTTGCCTTTCGGTCAGCTGACGGCTTCGGCTAGGCCTCGGGCACCTTGACCCACTGGCCGGATCGGGCGGACTCCAGCACGCTGTCGCAGATGAGCTGCGTCTGCAGGGCGCACCGGAAGTCGGGCTGCACGGCCACGCCGGTCTCCAGCCCCGTCAGGAAGTCGGCGACGGCGTGGATGAACGTATGCTCGTAGCCGATGACGCAACCGGGAACCCACCAGTGCCCCATGTAGGGGTGGTCGGAGTCGGTGACCAGCAGGTCGCGCCAGCCGTGGAGGTGGCTCACATCGCCGTGGTCGAAGTACTGCAGGCGGTGCGCGTCCTCCAGGTCGAAGCAGACCGACCCGTTCTCGCCGTTCACCTCGAACGTGTTCTGGTTCTTGCGGCCCCGGGCGTAGCGGGTGGACTCGAACGTCCCGATCGAGCCATTCCTGAAGCGCACCAGGAAGGCGCAGGCGTCGTCGATGCCCACGGGCTTCAGGGTGCCCGGCTGCCCCTGAACCTCGCGCTCCTTGATGAAGGTCTCGGTCATGGCGGTCACGGCCTCAACGGGGCCGTTGAGCCAGATCGCGGTATCGATGGAGTGGGCCAGCAGGTCGCCGGTCACGCCGCTGCCGGCCACGTCGATGTCCAGGCGCCAGAGCGTCGCGCCGCCCTGGGGCACCTTGGCGCTGATGGTCCAGTCCTGCAGGTACTTGGCCCGGTAGTGGAAGACGCGGCCGATGCGGCCCTCGTCCATGATCTGCTTGGCCAGCGCGATGGCGGGCACGCGGCGGTAGTTGAACCAGACCATGTTCGCCACGCCGGCCTTCTCGATGGCATCGACCATGGCGCGCCCCTCGGCGGCGTTCATGGCCAGCGGCTTCTCGCAGAGGACCATCTTCCCGGCCTTGGCGGCCTCGATGGCGATGTCGTGGTGCGTGACGTTGGGGCTGCAGATGTCGATGGCGTCGATGTCCGGCCGCGCGATGAGCTTCCGCCAGTCGGTCTCGACGCTCTCCCATCCCCAGTTGTCCGCGAACTCGGTGATCTGCGCGCCGTCGCGGGCGCAGGCGGCCTTCATCACGGGCCGATAGCCCAGCTTGAAGAACTGGTTCACCTTCCGGTAGGCGTTCGAGTGCGCCCGCCCCATGAACCCATAGCCGATCAGGCCGATGTTCAGGTCCTTCATTGCCCGGAACCCCACTTGGCGTTCAGGGCATCGATAGCGGCCTTGGCGCGCTCGGTGACGGCCCAGGCGTCGGGCCAGAAGCAGAGGTCGATGGTCCACCAGTTGTGCGGCAGCTGGTTCTTGTTCAGCTCGGGCAGCAGGGCGTCGAAGTCCAGGATGCCGTCGCCGAAGGGCGCGTGCGTCGAGGTCTCGTCGTCGTGCAGCGTGCCGTCGGAGTCGATCAGGTGGATGTGGTTGATCATCCCGCGGAGCTTCTGGGCCAGTTCCAGCGCGCCGCCGGGCAGTGTCTCGGGCACGCCGGGCTGCCGGGCGCCCACCGTGGCGACCATGTGCGCGTGGCAGGTATCGAACTGGACGCCGAAGTTGCTGCTGCCGATCTCCTGGGTGATGCCGATGATGTCCGAGGGCTTGTTGAACGCGAAGCCGGGCTCGAACTCCCAGGTGACGTAGACGCCCTTGTCGGCGGCCTCGCGGGTGCACTGCTTCCAGGTATCGACGACGCGGCGGCGGGCCGTGGCCTCGTCGACGGTCTCGAAGATCGTCGGGGGCTGCACGGTATCGACGCGGAGGCCCTGGATGCCCAGGTCCACGCAGAAGTCCAGGTTCTTGCGGAAGCAGGCGATGTAGTCCGACGGGTCATCGGTGTCGATGAGGTGCTCCGCCCACAGGTTCGCCGCCAGGCCCGAGAATCGCAGCCCCACCTCGGCCAGGCGCGCCTTGCAGGCCTCGCGCTGCTCCTTGGTCGGCAGGTCGTCCGGGTTCGGGTGCGGCGGGAAGCCGCCCAGCTCGACGCCCTGGAAGCCCAGGCGCTTCAGCGTGGTGATCACCTCTTCCCACGGCACCGGGTTGTTGCCGTAGGGGCCGATGGTGTACGCCCATGAACCGATCGAAATGTCCTTCATGTCGCTCCTCCGTGGCAGTTCAGTTCTCGACGACGAGGTCCGGGTTGTCTGGGCCGAAGTGCTTCAGCATGACGATGGGGTCGCAGTCCGACGGGTTGGCGATGATGACGCCCGCCCGGGCCGCCTCCTCCGTGACGAAGTACTCGTCGCGGGTGAGCTGCCCGTACCGGATCAGCGCGGGTGTCTCGATGTCCCAGCCGCCCATGGTCCCGTGGCCCTGCATGACGATGAGGCCGTAGGGCGCGCCGTCCGTGATGCGCACCGTGCGGCCGGGCAGGACCGTCAGCTCCTTGGCGCTGTAGTAGGCCGACCGATAGCAGATCCAGTTCTCAACGTACCCCTGGGCCGCCATCGCGGCGGGGTCCGCGACCGGCTTGGGCCGCATGAAGTGGTGCGCGGCGAAGTCGGGGTCCGTGTTGGCCTCCCAGTCCAGCACCTCGACGAGGTAGTTGAAGTCGCCCTTGCGGTCCGGCGGCGTGTCCTTCCAGAGCAGCTCCTCGGGCAGGAGCGCGTCGCCGACCAGCGACTGGTACATGGCGAAGACGTCCGACGCCCGCTGCGGCTCGTAGGTGCAGAGGCTGCCCGGCGCGTGGAGGATGCCCGGCGGAACGTCCCAGCCGGTGCCGGGCTCCAGCCGGTAGGCCTTGGAGAGGTTCGTGAGCTTGTTGTCGCCCTTGGTGAAGGCCTCCAGCGCGGCGCGCACCTGCGCCTTGGTGGTGCCCGGCTCCAGCCCGAAGAACGTGTAGGGGTAGTCGGCGCCGTAGTTGTTCGCCTGCGGCGGGAAGTAGTAGGCCTCGGGCTTGCCCAGCTGGCCCACCTTCGCGGCGTGCTCGTCGCGGTGGTGGACGTGGTGCGGCAGGGCGCCCTTGTTATCGAAGAACTTGGAGAACATGGGCCACCGGCCATGCTCGGCCCACATCTTCTCGCCCAGGATCGCGCCCTTCAGCTCCGCCACGGCGTCGCGAAGCAGCACGCGCTCCACGCCGCCGCCCTCCTCGAGGACGATCCAGCTCTGCCCCTCGTGCGGGGCTGTCAGCGGGCCGTTGTCGGCAGGCGTGGTCGATGCGAACCAGCGCTCATCGATCCCGCCGCGAGCCGCGCCGAGCGCGTAGTAGTCGTCCGGGTGGAGCTTGATGCGCCGCCCCGGCACGCAGAACGACCGGGGCACCCAGTTCGGCGCCAGTCGCAGGATGCCGCCGCCCGCATCGAGGGCGCGGCCCGCCAGAGTCGCAATGGACGGTTGGCTCATGTTGGTATTCCTGTTCGTCGAGTGTCAGGCGTGTCACCGGGCCAGGCCGAAGCGCAACCACGGCCCTGTGCAAGCCAGTTCGACGCGAGGCAGCGTGGTTCCTACCGAGGAGGCCGGAATCGCGGGGGATTGAAGGTGACGGGGGGCTCAGGCGGTTCGCGCCATGCGACGGATGGGACCCATACGACCGATGGGCCGTCACCCCGGCGCGGGGAGCAGTCCGTCCCATGGGTCGCATGGGGCCTGCACGTCGCCGGGCGTCACCAGACGCCATGGCCAAGGTGTCCCATCCGACGCCCGCGGTTGACCAAATGTCTAGACATCGTCTATACTCTGGTTCGGAGGATCGGCCGTGCCACCTGCGAGCTTCGAGTGGGATGATGCGAATACAGGGCACATCGCGCTGCACGGCGTGGAGCCCGACGAGGCGGAGGCAGCCGTGGCGAACGGTGCCCTGTTGCTACGGACGCAAGACAACCGGCTCCTGGCGTACGGCCAGACTGATGAGGGCCGCTACCTCCTTGTCGTGTTTGTCCGCAAGCCGGGGCATCTGGTCCGAGTGGTCACTGCCCGCGACCTGACTGATCCGGAGAAACAACGCCTTCGAAGGAGGCGGAGATAGAATGCCTGAGCTACCGAAGTTCAAAACCGACGCCGAGGCGGCCGACTGGTATGCCTCGCACGATACTGCGCCCTACATGGACGGCTTGACAGAGGAGCGCGACGGAGCCGCTGTCGTCCGAACCCACCAGCGCAAGAAGCCCGTGGGCCTGCGCCTGCGGCCCGACTACCTCGACGCCATTAAGCGCGTCGCAGAGCGGAAGGGCATTCCCTACCAGACCCTCGTGCAGATGTGGCTTGTCGAAGGACTGCAGCGCGAGGCGCCGGAACTGCTGGTGCGCTGACACCCAGCCTGCGGCCCCCTATCACCCGCCCGTCACCGCATACACCGTGGCGCTGCGCAGGTGGAAGACCAGGCGGACCCGCTTGCCTGCCGGCCTTGCCGCGTCGGCGCCGGTCCACTTCAGCCGGATGGCGGCGCTGTCCTCTGCCTTGATGAGGCACTTGTCGGCCTCGAATCCTGGGATGGTATGGCCCGTCTCGTCCTGTAGCTCGACCATGACGTAGGCCTGCTCCTTGCCGAAGGGGCGGTCGGGCGAGGGGACCGCCGCGTTCAGCAGCAGGCCGCCGGCGGGCATTCGGAACCAGCGGGTGGCGAACTCGGCGTTGGCCCGCGCCGCCGCCCCCGTGATGCGGTCCTCCGGCAGGCCCAGGAGCAGCGTGCCGCGCGGGAAGAGGAGGCGCCCGCCGATGGCCATGGGCGGCGTCTCCAGCCTCGGGATCGCCGGGAATACCTCCAGCGCGTTGACGCCGCGGGCGGGCCGCTCCCAGTGGAGGCCGTCGGGGCTGGTCCACCACTCGTTGTCGAGCTGCGGGGCATGCTTGCGGGGCGCGGCGGCGCTGGCGGCGTAGTTGAGGACCAGCATGTAGGCCCGATCGCGGTACCAGAAGGCGTTGCCGCTGTAGAACTCCAGGTCCGGCGGGTCCTGCTCGTCCGGCACGGTGAGGTAACGCGCAGGCAGGGCGCCCTTCTTGCCGTGCTGGTCCCAAACGTCGGGCAGCGAGGCGTTGGGCTCCCACGTGCGGCCGTCGACGCTGGTCCGCATCATCAGCACGCGGCGGTCGCGGAGGGTGTCGTCCTTCAGGGCGGGCGTGGCGCCGCCGTGGTCCACCAGGCGTTTGCGGTAGGGCTGCAGGCTCTTGTTCACGCAGACGAACCGACCCAGCGCCTCGCTCCAGAAGAGGCTCATGCTGTCGCCATCGTAGAAGAGCGGGTTGCCGGGGTGGGCCGCCCAGGTCCGGCCGTCGCGGCTGAAGAAGGCGGTGGTGGCGAAGCCGGAGCTGTCGATCTTCAGCTTGAGCATCAGGCGCTCGCCGGTGCGACCGTTGCGCGCCAGCGCGATGTGCGAGGTCCAGGCGCCGGGCGGGGCTTCGTAGACCACCTCGCGGCCGCTGAAGGTGACGCCGTCCGTCGTCGTGGCGCGCACCAGCCGCCAGGAGTTGACCTGCTCCCACGCGCGGTCGGCCCGCTTCACATCGGTGAACTCCTGGCCGTAGACCTCCCACGCGCCGTCGGGCCCAGGGAAGCCGGCCACGTAGGTGAAGGGCGGCGGCGCGACCTCGGCCAGCTTCGCCACCGGGGTCACCGCGATGTGGAGCATCCCCCACGGCTCCACCAGGTCGCGCCGGCTGGAGAAGAGGAGCGGCAACCCCGCCTCTTTCGCCTGCGCTAATGCGACCACCGACAGGCAGGGGACGAGGGCAACGGCGAAGAGCAGGGCGAGCAGTAGTCTCATGGGCGGGCCTCCATGGCGGAGCGGCGGTTGGTACATGATAGCCCCCAGCGCAAGGCGGCACGGACGAACACCGACCTCCACGGACAGGCACGGCGCCGGTGTGTGTCTGGTTGTCCGTGTCCGTCCGTGTCCGTCCGTGTCAGTCCGTGTCAGTCCGTGCCCGTCCGTGCAGGAGCGCCTGCCCCCGCCGTCGAATGTTGGCCCATGAAGCGCTTCGTCCTTGCCGCCCTCCTGACCCTCGCCGCCGCCGGGGCCTCCGCCGACCGCGATGTGGACCTGACCGATGCCCTCCGCTGGACCGCCTGCACCGGCTGGGTGACGCACCGGCCCGCGTCGTGGTCGGTTGCCCGCACCGCCGACGGGCTCACGTTACGCGCCGAGGGCGTCGGGACCGAGATGCCCTGGCTCCGGGCCTTCACCGCAGCGGAGCTGGACGGCGACAGCCGCTACCTGCTGGTGCGCTACCGGGCGCAGGGGCTCGACGCCTCGCCGGGTATCTACTTCCTGCATGGCTGGGACGGGACCGTGGGCGGCCGGGCCTACGCCTTCGCCGATGAGCCCCTGCTCGACGGCGCATGGCATCTGCTGGCCGTGGACCTGGCCGCAGGCGAGCCCGAGGAGGCCACCACTCAGGTCGCGCTGAAGCTCGCGCCGGGTCCGCAGGGCAAGGCCGAAGTCACGCTGGGCCGCGTCTGGTTCGCCGACGCGCTGCCCGCAGGAGCCCGCCTCTGCCGCGTGCCGACCCTTGCCCGCGAGGAGCGGCGCGTGGCCTGGAGCGACCTGGGCGCCCTCACGCCCGCCCCCGGCTGGACCACCACGCCCTCGGCCGGTGCGTCGGCCCGCGTCACGGCCGACGGCGCACGGTTCGCCGTGCCCGATGCCGGACACGGCATGCGCTGGCCCGTGGCACTGCCCGCGCCGGTGGACCTGGCCCGCACGCCCTGCCTCTCGCTCCGCTACCGGGCCACGGGCGGGCTGGTGAAGACCGGATACACGATCTGGCTGGGCGACGACCCCGCCGGCTCCGGCGGCCGAGCCGTGGTGGCCCTGAACCCCGGCGACCTGGTGGCCGACGGCCGATGGCGCTCCGCCACCGTGCGGCTGGGGTCACCCTTCGCCGTGACGCATCTGGCCGTGGGCCTCGACTGCGACGGCGCGGCGGCGGAGCTCACGCTGGGCGACCTCACCTTCAGCTCCCGCCCACGCCGCTGGAACGCGCAGGAGATGCTCCCGCACCGCGCGCTCACCGGGGCATGGCCGGCGGGCTTCCGCGCCCTGCCCGCACCGGCCGGCGGACGACCGGCGGCGTCGCTCTGGCCGCGCATCGGCCTGCAGGGCTGGTTCCGGGCAGCCGGCATCGAGGCGGCCGGCGCGCCCTTCCGCCTGCCGGCCGGGCCCGACGCGGTCCGCCAGACCGGCACGGGCGACCTGGGCCGGCTCACCGTGCGTCTGGGCGGCCCCTGCCGCGAGCTCTACCTGCTCACCGCCGTGGCCGCGCCGGAGAAGGAGCCCTTCGGGCTGGAGGCCAACAACCCGCGCAAGCAGGAGAGCCTCCGCGAGCCCGAGAAGGCGCTGGTGGAGATCCGCTACGCCACCGGCCCGCCGGACCGAGTGATCCCGGTGGACGCCGGCACGGGCCTGCGCGGCCTGCCGCGTGGACTGGCCGTCTGCGTGGTCCACCCCGACGCGGGCCGCAAGCCGATCTCCCTGACGCTGCTCGACCGCATGCAGACCGCCTCGGTGGCGCTGGTGGCCGCCACTGCCTGGTCCGGCGCGCCCCGCGTGCCGGAGCCGGGCTGGAAGGCCCTCTCGGCGGCGATCGGCGCACGCTCGAAGCAGGCCGGTGCGCCTGCCCTCCACGCCGCGCTGGAGCCCGACGGCACGCTGCGCCTCAACGCCGGGCGTACGTCGGCCGCGCCGGGCCCGCTCTTCGAGGTCTCGGTGGGCGGCAAGACGCTGCCCGCCTCGGAGTGGGCGCCTGTGGCGTCCGAGCCCGGCCGGTGCAGCCTGCGCCACATCGCCACGGGACTGGTGGCCGAGGTCTCCGCCGCCCCGAGCGGTCCCGGCGGCCTGACCCTCCGCATGACGCTCCGCAACGAGGGCGCCCAGGCCCGCACCGCCACGCTCCGCTTCCCCGTCCTGCGCGGGGTCCGGTTCGGCGGCGGGCGCACCTGGTGCCTCTCGGGCCGGCGCGGCGGCATCCTCACCGACCAGCCTGTGCGTTTCCGGGACGGCCTGGGCGAGCCGCACCCGCTCCAGATGGACGGCTTCTTCTGCCCCGAAACCGGCGATGCGCTGGCGCTGATCACCCACGACGCCGCCGCCCAGCACCACTTCATCAACCTGGGCCTGGACGCCGCCGGCGGGGCCTGGTCGCCCGAGTACGTGGAGCGCGACCTGGCTCCCGGCGCCTCCTTCGCCGCAACCGAGGCCGAGGTGACAGCCTGCACCGGCGGCTGGAGGGCCATCTTCGCCACCTATCGACGCTGGCTTGCCGGATGGTACCGTCCGCCGGCGGCCAAGCCCTGGTTCCAGCGCACCTTCGCCTTCATCACGCGGAACGCGCACTACGATAGCTACCCGAAGCCCGCCGACCGGGGCGCCGTGAAGCCCGCCGTCGACCTCGCCCGCAAGCTGCTGGGCTGGTGCGACATGGTGCATCTCTTCGGCTGGTCGTCGCTCCCGGCCTATGGCGATTGGGGCGACTACTCCCACTACGACGAAGCCGTAGGCGGCCTGCCGCGCTTCCGGGCCAACATCGGCGCGGCGCAGGCCGGCGGGGTGGCCGTGGGCCTCTACCAGGACGGCTACCTGAGCAACGAGAAGGGCCAGGCGGTCGGCTCGCGGGCGAAGGAGTGGGCCATGCGCCGCGCCGACGGCTCGCCGGACTTCATCCCGGTCTACAACGCCTACAACCAGTGCCCGAGCAGCGAGGGATGGCGCAACCACCTCACCGATGTCTACCGGCGCGTGGTGCGCGAGACCGGCGTGCGCGGCATGTACATAGATGAATACGGCGCCACCGACGGCCGCTGGGTCTGCCACGCCAGGGACCATGGACACAACGGCTACGAGACGCCCTACGCCGGCGAGGTGGCCACCATGCGCGCCATCCGCGGCGCCGTGGGTCCTGACGTGGCGCTCTACACCGAGTACCCGCCCGCCGAGGTGAGCCGCACCATCCTCGACGGCTCGTTCACCTACCAGGCGCTCTGGAGCGTCGATCAGGAGCCGCTGGCGCCCCACTTTGTCGACCTGCCGCGCTTCGCCTTCCCGGAGTTCAAGCAGTTCCACATCATCCACTACGCGCCCATGCGCTCGGGCAACTGGTCGCTACTCAAGTTCCCCTTCTTCAACGGCGAGAGCTACGACCTGGGCGAGCCGAACCTGACGGCTTGCGACGGCCCGGCGCTGGCCTTCCTCCGCCAGGCCGTGCGGGTCCTCTGCACGCACCGGGACGCCTTCAGCTCGCGCGACGTGGAGCCGCTGGTCGGTACGCTTGCCGACGGCCTCTTCGCCAACGCCTTCCGCGCCCCGGCCCGCACGGTCTGGACGCTCTACAACGCCAACGGCCACACCGTGCGCGGGGCCATCCTACGGGTGCGCCACACGCCCGGCGCCGGCTACACCGACGCATGGAACCAGGCCCGCCTACAGCCCGAGGTGCGCGGCGGCTGGGCCACGATCCGCTTGGAACTGGGCCCCAAGGCCGTGGGCTGTGTGGTGCAGCAACGGCCCGCGGCAATGGGTACAGTACGCTAGCTTCGTCCGCCGGGGAGGGGTAATGAACCCAGTGCTTGCTCTGCTTGTCTGCGTCGCAATTCCAGCCGGCATCGCCGGGGAGCCTCTCCCCGGGAATGACCTGCCCATCGTCATCGGCGCGGACCAGCGCGGCGGGTCGCCCTTCCGTGGACGCATCGGTCTGGTGCGGCTCTGGAACCGGGCGCTCACCGAGGCGCAGCTACGCCGCCTCGCCGCGTCGCCCAACCAGCCCGCCGGCGGCGTCGGCACGCCCGCCGCGGAGTGGGACGGCCGGAGCGGGGCCCTGCCCCTGCGGCCCGGCCTCGACGCCTGCCCCGCGCTGGGCGAGGCCGCCACCGTGGAGGCTTGGGTGCAGCCCGCGTCGGGCGGCCCCGGCGGCGGCCGCATCGTGGACCGCATCACCCCGGGCGGCTCCGACGGATGGCTCCTCGACACCTGGCCGGGTAGCGCCCTGCGCGTCATCGTGGGCGGCTCCACGCTCCAGACCGCCGCGGCCCTTCCGGCCGACGCCTGGACGCACGTGGCCGCGACACTCACGTCCGCCGGCGAGGCCGCACTCTTCCTCAACGGGCGCCCGGCGGATGGGCCTCCACCGGCGGGCGAGCCCGGCGTCGCCTTCGTGGGAGAGGCCCCGCCGCCGGCCGGCGACCTGACGGCTTGGTACCGGCGTCCCGCCGCGGCCTGGATCCAGGCGATCCCCCTGGGCAACGGCCGCATGGGCGCCATGCTCTACGGCGGCGTGCGGCAGGAGCGGCTATCGCTGAACGAGCAGACGCTCTGGTCCGGTGAGCCGGGCGATACCATGCCCCCCGGCGGCCCCGCCGCGGTGCCCGAGGTCCGACGCCTCCTCCGCGAGGGCAAGGAGGCCGAGGCCGAGGCGCTCACCTCCGCCAAGCTGCTGGGGCCATACTTCGCATCCTACCTGCCCATGGGCGATCTGGCCATCGACTTCGGACAGGCCACCCGAGCCGAGCGGTACCGCCGCGAGCTGGACCTTGCGCACGGCGTGGCGCGGGTCACCTACGGCGCCGGCGGCGCGCACTGGACCCGCGAGGCCTTCGTGTCGCACCCGGCTCGCGCCCTTGTCTATCGCGTGGCCTGCGCGGGCGGCAAGGGCATCGACCTGCGGGTCTCGCTCACCTCGCCGCTCCGAGGGGCGCAGGCGGCTCGGGGAGCCGACCTCGTCTTCACCGGACAGGCGCCCTCGTTCATGGACGCCTACAACGGCGCGCCGACCCGCTACGACGAAAGCGGCATGCGGTTCGAGATGCGCCTCCGCACGCTGGCCGAGGGTGGCCGCGTCACCTGCACCGATGAGGGCGTGCGCGTCACCGGAGCCCGGTCGGTGGCCTTCATCCTCGTGGCCGCCACGAGCTACAACGGGCCGCAGAAGAGCCCCAGCAAGCAGGGCCTCGACCCGAAGGCGCTGAACGAGGCCACTCTCACCCGGCTCAGCGGCAAGGGATATGCCGCGTTGCTGGCCGAGCATCGGGCCGACTTCGCGGGCCTCATGGGGCGCGTGGCGCTGGACCTGGGCCGCGGCCCCGGCGCCGCCCTGCCCACCGATGAGCGCCTCCGCCGTCCCGCGTCCGCCCGCGAGCCCGGCCTGGCCGCCCTCTACTACCAGTTCGGCCGCTACCTTCTCGCCTCGTCATCGCGCCCCGGCGGCCTGCCCATGAACCTGCAGGGCCTCTGGTGCGCCCAGCTTCCCCCGCCCTGGGCGAGTAACTGGACGCTGAATTGTAACGCGCAGATAAACTACTGGCCGGCCGAGACGGCCAACCTCTCCGAGTGCCACCTGCCTCTCACCGAGCTGGCACGCGGCATCTCCGTGGACGGCGCCCGCGTGGCTCGCGAGCTCTACGGCGCCGGCGGCTGGATGACCCACCACAACGCCGACGTCTGGATGCGCGCCACGCCCGTCGCCGGCAGCCCGCTCTGGGCCGTCTTCCAGACCGGTAGCGCGTGGCTCTGCCGCCACCTCTGGGAGCACTACGACTTCACGCGCGACCGCGCCTACCTCGCCTCGGTCTTCCCGCTGATGGCCGGCGCCTGCCGCTACTACCTCGGTACCATGCTGGAGGACCCGGTCACGGGCCGCCTGGGCACCGCTCCGGCCACCAACTTCGAGAGCTACTACCGCAAGCCCAACGGCGAGACCGGCTGCGTCTGCATCGGGCCGACCGCCGACATGCAGATGGTGCGGCAGCTCTTCAAGGACACGCTCCGCGCCGCCGAGGTCCTGGGCGGCGAGGCCGAGCTGACGGCCCAGATCCGCGCCATCCTGCCCCGCGTGGCCGTCGATACCGTCAGCCCGCGCACCGGCCAGATCCAGGCATGGATGCGCGACTGGGACTACGCCCATGCCGGCAACGGGCAGATGCTCACCACATGGGGCCTCATCTGCGGCGACCAGGTGGCCGCGGACCGCGACCCGGTCCTGGCGGCCGCGCTCCTCAAGGAGATCGACGACCGCAAGCCGTGGCTATCCGGCTTGGGCAGCTGGACCGGCGCCTTCATGTCCAACGCCTTCGCCCGGCTCTGGCAGGGCGACCGGGCGCTGGACATCCTCAGCAAGCACCTCCGCTCGTCCGTGAACCCGAACCTCTCGGCGCGGTTCGCCGGCATGGCCGACTGGGAGATCGACGGCAACATGGGCCAGGCGGCCGCCATCGGCGAGATGCTGCTGCAGAGCCACGCCGGGAGCCTCCACCTCCTCCCGGCGCTGCCGTCTGCCTGGCCGCGGGGATCGGTCAGGGGCCTGCGGGCGCGGGGCGGGTTCGAGGCCGCCATGGCCTGGTCGGGCGGCAAGCTGCGCACAGGCTCCGTCCTCTCGCACCTGGGTGGCCCCTGCACCGTGCGTGCCGAGGGCGTCCTGAGCGTGCGCCGTAACGGCCGCGCCGTGCCCGCCACGCAGCTCGCGACCGGAATGGTCCGGTTCGAGACCGAGCCCGGCGCGACCTACACACTGGAGGTGCGTCCATGAGCCCCTGGCCCGGCGGCGCCGACGTAGGGCTGACCCTCACGTTCGACGACGCGCGCCCCAGCCAGACCGAGGCGGCGATGCCCATCCTGGACCGCCACGGCGTCCGCGCGACCTTCTTCGTCTCCTTCCCGGCCGTGGAGCAGCGCCTGGAGGAGTGGCGTGAGGCCGCCCGGAGGGGTCACGAGATCGGCAACCACAGCTGGACGCACCCCTGCTCGGGCAACTTCGGCTTCGCCCGCGGCAACCCGCTGGAGGCGTACGACCTGGCGCGCATGGCAGACGACATCGACCGGGCCTCGGCGCGCATCGCCGACCTCTTCGGCGCGCCGCCCCGCACGTTCGCCTATCCCTGCGGCCAGAAGTACGTGGGCCGAGGCGTCGAGGCCGCCAGCTACGTGCCGATCATCGCCCGGCGCTTCGCCGCAGGCCGGGGCTTTCGCGATGAGAGCCACAACACCCCCGGCTGGTTCGACCCGGCGCGCACCATGGCCTACGACGCCGACGGCGCCGACCTGCCCGCGCTCATCGCCCTCATCGACCGCGCCCGGCACGAGCACGGCTGGGTGGTCCTGGCCGCCCACGACGTAGGCAACCACCCAACCCAGGCCATGCGCCCCGAGCGCCTCGACGCCCTATGCGCCCACGCCGCCGACAGGGCGAACGGCGTCTGGGTAGCGACGATGGCCGAGGCGGCGGAGAGGGCCATGGCGATCACGCCGACCGGCCGGCCGGTGTAGGAACGAAGGACAGCCCGCAGAACCCATCGCGTAGTTCGCCGGCCAACTGCGTGTGCGCGGTCGCGTCGCGGTGCGGTGACGCCTGCCGCACACGGACAAGCGTCACGCGCGCAAGCCGGACGCTGAAGCTCACTCCCGTCGACCCGAAGAGCGGCCACCACGCTCGTCGCGGCCTGCCGCGGCGCGGCGGGTATAAACAGGTGCTCGGGGCTGAACGGCTTGCCCCGGCAGGGGAGGCGACGGAGATGCGCAGGCTCTGGTGGATGGTGGCGGCGTTGGCGGCGGCGGCGGGGCCGTCCGGGGCCGACCTCCACAATGCGCGGACCGTGGTGCGTGCCGTTCGGCAGGCCGGGGCCGCCGTGGGGTTCGATGTCCTGGCCCGTAGCGCGACTGGAATGCGGCCCGTGGCGGAGGTGCGCTTCAGTTCCGAGGGGCGCTGGACCGCCTCTTCCTGCACCGAGGCGGCCGGTCTCCTCCGCTTCGGCGGGCTCTCCGCGCCGGGGACGGGCACGCCGCGCATCGGCGCCGGCTCGTACGTGACCGTGCGGCTGGCCGGCGACGACCCGTACCCGCGCGTGGAGTTTCGGCTGGAGTTCGCCGCCTTCGACGAGGCCGCCTGGCGCAGGGCCTGGGCCAACACGCCGCCGCTCTACTTCCTGCGCTGCTCCCTGCCCGCTTCATCGGCCGCCAAGCAGACCTTCTACCAGCACGGCATCCTCTACCCCGGCGCCGTGGAGGATCCCTACCCCATCAGCATGGGCCCCATGCGCGGCGACTGGTGCCCGCGCTGGTCCTACGCGCCGGCCATGGGCGCCGCGCCGATCCCGGCCGTGGGGCTCTGGTCGCCCGACTCGCGCCTCTTCGCGGCCTATGAGTTCCAGGAGGCCCGCACCACGGACCGGAGCGACAAGGCCCTGGCCTCCAGCTACTGCGCCGGCCTGCCGGACCACCCGGGCCAGTTCTTCTGCCTCAGCGTCCCCTACGCCGGTGACTGGCTCCGCCTGAAGCTTCCCAAGGGCCCCGTCACCGCCGCGAGCAGCTTCCGCCTCCTCTACAACGCCGACCTGCCTTCGGATAGCGACCCAAACCGCTTCGTCATCAAGCACATCCTGGCCGCCTACCGCGCCACGCTGCCGCAGGCCCCGCGCATGAACGACATGTCCTGGCTGAAGCAGGGCAAGTCGCCGACGCAGGTGCGCTTCCTCCACGCGCTGGGCCTCGCGCCCGACTACCGCCGACGCATCGACGCCATCCTCTACCGCCCGTACGAGATGTGCGAGAAGCCCTTCTTCGAGCCGGGAGCCGTGCAGCTGGTGGCGCACCAGACCGGCAAGACGGCCCGGTACATGGTGGAGGTGGGCGACGCCGAGGGGCTGGCCGCGCTGAGGGAGCAGGTGGAGTACCTGCTGCCCCGCGCCAGGGCGGAGCGCTTCGGCGACGACGCCTGCACGGTCTGGGAGCACCCGCTGGCGGGCACATTCAAGGAGGGCATGGGCGGCGCCGGGGCCACGTCGACGCGCCACATGTTCAACTGGGGCATCGCCTCGGCCATGCTCTGGCTCCACAGGTCGTCGCCGGAGCCGCGCTACCTGCCCGTGCTGGACGGCATGGTGAAGTGGTCGCGCCACTACATCTATGATCTGGCCGGCATGGCCGACCTGCCCTGGGCTGTCTTCTCCATGGGCGCGGCCAACGGCGGCGAGTTCCTGCTCGACTACTACGACACGTTCCACGACGACCCCACCCGCCGCGCCCTGGCCGACGAGGCATGGGAGCTGGCCGAGACGCTCCTCTGGCGCAACACCTACTGGTACACCGGCGACCCCATCGAGACCGACGCCCGCGACCCCTCCTTCCTGCTGCAGGCCGTTAACAGCAGCTACTGGCTGGGCAAGGTGACCTGGGGCGAGATGGGCCGCATCCCCGAGATGGCTATCCGCCTCTACCTCGAGACCGGCGAGCCCTTCTGGAAGTACCTCGTGCGCGGCTGCCTGGAGCAGTACCACATCGGCGTGCGCAATGCCGCCGGCGAGTACGTGGAGAACCTGGATGTCTTCGGCCAGGCCGGGACCTCCGGCGGCTGGGGCGGCAACGACTTCCGGTGGCTGGCCGAGCCGCTGGGCGGCGCCGTGATGCAGGTGGATGTGGGCCGCGCCGGGGCCATCGCCTTCTGCACCGGAACCGTGGCGTGCGACATCGAGAGCTACGCCCGGCTCTACGGGGTCGGCTTCGGCTTCACCGTCATCGTGAACCCGGCGCTGCCCGGCGCTCCGCGCGACGCGTTCGATATCATGGTCACGAGCCCGCACGAGGCGCTGACCGGCAAGAAGGTCTTCGTCAACGGCCTCGAGCTGCCCGCGAACCGGCTGGTGGCCGACGCGGCGGGGCTCAACGTCATGATCCGCGGCGTCAAGCACGGCGACCGGGTCAGCTTCGGCGCTCCGCTGCCCGCCACGGACGTGGCCGCTCCCCTGCCTCCGCTGCCCACCCGGTCGGCCTGGAGCCCCACGCCCTCGGCGAACTTTGCCTTCGCCGACCTGCGCTCCCTGGCCTCCGCGCCCATCGACAACACCTGGAGCGGCGCCTGGGGCGGCCTGCGCCCCGGTCCGCACGTGGCCGAGGGAGCCGCCTTCTGCCTCATCGACCCGGCCGAGAATCGGGGCGTCGGCGCCGTGGACCTGGCCCGCACGGTGGTCTGGAAAGCGCCCGCCGGCGGAGCGCCGGGCCGCGCCATGCTCCTCCTGGGCCGGGCCGCGGGGCCGCTGCCGACCATGGCCTCCGTCACCGCCCGCTTCACCGACGGCTCGAGCCGCTCCTGGACGCTCCTCGCCGAGGAGGGCGCCGAAGCGCTGCGCGGCAACGCCTGGTACGACAAGGCGTGGACGGTGCGGGCCTTCAGCGTGGGCGCCGACGGCAAGCGTCCGGCGGAGCTCACCCTCAAGGCGGCGCCCGGTTCCGGCGTCTGCCTGCTGGCGATCACCACGTCGCGGACCGCCGCCGGTTCGGCCGCCCTGGACCGCATGGCCCGCACGGTGGAGCTGCGTCGGGGGCTGCAGGCCTATCAGCGCATCCAGTCGCCCGTGCGCCGCAGCCCCATGCGCGCGCCATGGGGCGTTCCCGGCGCGCGGCTCCGGTTCGTGGCCCGGGTGGCGCCGGCCGACGGCGCGCGTGTGGGCGCGGTGATCCGGCTGCGGCAGGACCTGGCCGTCCTGGCGAAGCAGGTGGGCGAAACGCCGCCGGCGGGGGTCCCGTCGGTCATCGCCCAGCGGATCGACGCCTCGGGCCGCGCCGTCGCCACGCTGCCCGCGCAGTTCTGCCCGGACGAACCCGGATCCAGCCGGGGCGAGATGCTCCTCCGCGTGCCCGGCAGGTGGTCCGGCCCGATCTGGGTGGCCTTCTACCTGGGCGCGCCGGCGGCCGACGCGCGCGCCGTGAGGCTCCAGGTCGCCGACGGCGTGGCGCGGATCACCGGTCCGCGGTCGCGCTTCGCCTTCCGGCTGGCAGGCGGCGGCATCGGCCCCCGGATGGTCGAGCTGGCCTTCGACAAGGGCCGCAACCTGCTCCGCAAGGCGGGCCACGACGAGGGCTTCGGTCACCTCTGCGCCTGCCAGGACGGCGTCACCTGGTACGACTTCGGCGCCCTGCAGTCGAAGGACGCCGCCATCCGCATGGAGGCCGGCGGGCCGCTGGCCACCACGCTGCACGTCGATGGGCTGGAGCTGTACGGCGAGGGCGCCGGAGTGGCCTTCAGCGGCGTCGGCACGCCCGGTGCGCGCGGCGCGGAGGTCAAGGGGACCGCCACGTGGCACTTCCGCGTCTACCACGACAGCCCCGCCATCGATAGCTGGGTGACGACCCGCATCAGCGACCCCGGCGTCGGCTGGACGCGGCCCATCGAGGCCCGGTTCGGCGTGGCCGCGCCGGAGACCGGCAAGAGCCTGGGCGACCCGGAGGCGGCCGGCGCGTTCGGCTCCCAGGGCGGGCTGGCGCTGGTGGCGCTGGACGACTGGCGCGACCGCCGCAACGTTTCGCCGCGCGCCACCGCCGAGGACGGCGCCGTGCTCAGCGCGGTCCTCAACACGCCGATCGGCATCGGCCACTACGCCTCGGACAGGTGGCGCATGCTCCCCTCCAGGGCCACGGACGAGGCCCTGGCCGCCGAGGCCGGCTTCGCCTCGGTGATCCAGTACGCGCTGGAGGTTCGCGATCCGGCAGCCCCCGGCGGCGCGCGCAGGCCCGCCGTGCGGCCCATGGAGGCCGTCGACGACGCCACGCCCGAGGCGGGCTGGGACCAGATCGTCCCGGCTTGGGCGGCCTCGCTCACCGCCGGGCGGCCCGACCTGGTCCGCGGACTGGCGAGCAAGGACAACCCGGACGAAGGCGCAAGCGTGCGCGAGGATCGCGGCGGCTCGGTGGTCATCGCGCCCGGAACCGACGGCGTCGGGGGCAAGCAGGCCTACTTCTACTTCGACGTGGACGAGGCGCACGCCGCCGAGCTGCGCCGGGGCCGCACCGTCATCGCCGTCGAGTATCTGGACCAGGGGCGCGGCTCGGCGGACATCCAGTACGACTCCAGCGACCTGTCCGTCAGGGTATCGGCCAACCCCGGCGCCTTCAAGCCGGCCACCCGGCAGATCGTCTGCGGCGACACGGGCCAGTGGAAGACGCTGGTCCTGGGCCTGCCCGACGCCCGCTTCGCCGACGGCTGCAACAACGCCGACCTCCGCGTCTCAGCCGAGGCATCGACCATCTACATCCGCCGCATCGCCGTCTGGAGGCCGGGGGGACGTTGAGGAGGTGAAGGGGTGAGGGGGTGAAGGGGTGAGGACGGCGGGCCGGGCGGGTCCGTGCGCCGTGGAGGGGCAGGTGCGATGCCCCCCCACAGCTCCGCCGTTAGAAGCTCACAGGCACCGATGTGAAGACCGGGCCTCCTTGCCAGTCCGAGTTTCGCGGATGGAACGCGACGTCCAACCTCAAGGTGCAGGGCTCAAAGATCATCAGCATCTGGCTGGCGAGGCTGAAGACGTCGCCGTCGGTTGCGTGGCCCGGGACAGCGCCCTTGAAGTAGCCCTCGACCGACGCCAACTCCTGGCGATCAACGGTCATGCCCTTGGACTGCATCTGCTTTACGATGCTGTTCCACCTCGCGGTATTGTGAAGATCCTGTGAGAAGTTATCCTCGTTTTCAGGAAGCATGAATGAGTTAACAGCCGCGATTGCGTTCGTGATGCCCCATGTCACACCGGAGCGCAAGGTAGACACGTCGGTGCGCAGAGCCCGTTTGTGCCCGGGTGTCTGGTCATTCTCAAGCACACGGCTCACGCTGGGATCCGATAGCGCGATGTTGTGGCAGAACGTGTACGGATGCGACGTCATCGCGGCGGCCACGCCGTCAAGGGTGGCAGTGCTCTCAAGGGCGTGCCGAAGGTCGAAGGCGTACGAGTAGTAGCCCGTCGGGGGGTCAGGATAGGGCTTCCAAGAAGGCGAGTCCAGCACGGCGCCGAACACGGCGTGCTGGTTGATGCCGGTCAGCGTGCCCTGATACCCGAGGTAACCGATAGAGTATATCGACTTGGGGCCGTTGATGAAGTGTACCACTGCCTGGCACTTCGCCATCGGGAACGTCGGGCCGTCGGGCCAGTCCAGGATGCGGGCCGACAGGGTGCGGCGGGTGGCGGACCGCTGACCCCAGACCGAGGAGAAGGAGCACTGCGTAGGCCGTAGCGCGTCCGTGTTCAGGTTCACCATGTAGAGTTCGTTCAGCGACAGCTTCCCATCGCCCAGTTTGTCCGTGGCGCCACCGGACAGCGCGGACGCGATGCCCTCAATCTCATCGCGGTACGACTGGTCGAGCTGCGGCTTGATGGCCTCCACGCGGTGCTGCAGCGCGGCGAACATGGCGTCACTGCCCAGCATGTCTGCCAGGAACGTATCGAGCTGCGCCTCGAAGTCGGGCATGATCGCCTTGATGGCCTGCCCGTAGTCGGCTCCGACCTGGCGGGCGGTCGTGCCGGTGAAGTCGAGGGTGACACCGAAGTACGTGCCGTGGTCTGTGATCTGCGCGTGTCCGACGACGACGCCCGGTGTGGGTCCGCCGCTGGAGCCACCGCAGCCGGGCAGTACGGTCGCCAATACCGCAGTGACCACGGCGGCAACCAGAGCCAGGCGCAGGTGATGCTTGGTACGGATGAGCATTCGCCTCTCCCAAGGGTAAGGTTCGGCGCCGAAGCGCCGTAAGCCAATCGTAGCAGTCGGCGCGTCTGGAGGGGAAGAGGGAAGGTACGCGATTTGGCCACGTAGTCCTACGCGATTTTCGCGCGTAGAACTACGCGCCGCCGGGGGCGGGTTTTGAGGGGGTGAGCGGGTGAAGGGGTGAG
>CAISJD010000202.1 GCA_903885605.1 uncultured Chthonomonas sp.
AGCCGCTGGACGCCCGGCCCGCCGCGCCGCAGCCGCTCGACCTGCGCCCCGCCGCGCCGCAGCCGCTGCAACCGACACCCGTCGCGGCGCCCGCGCCGATCCCGATCGCTCAGCCGCCGGCTCCCACACCGATTCCGATCGCCAGGCCCGCCGGACCTGCGCCGATCCCCATCGCCAAGCCCGCTGCGCCCGCACCGATACCGATTGCGAAACCTGCCGCGCCGGCCCCGATTCCGATCGCGAAGCCTCCGGCTCCGGCGCCTATCCCGATCGCAAAGCAACCGGAACCCGCCGCACCGGCTCCGATCCCGATCTCGAAGCCCACCGCGCCCGCGCCGCCGCCCGCGCCTGAACGGCCAAGGCCGACCATTCAGGCGGCATCGGCCGATGACCTCGACCTGCCGCCGCTGGCAACCATCGCCGACGAGCCGCCCAAGGCCGCCGCCCCCTCGGGCCGGTTGGACCTGACCGGCGTGCCCATACCCGAACTGCCCACCGTCGAGGCGCGTGGTCCGCAAGCTCCGCAACCCAGGCCGGCGGCTCCTGTGGCGCCGATACCGCCCGCCATGCCGCCGTCGCTTGCCACAGTCGTCCCGCCCATGGCCGGCGCGCCGGTCGCCGTGCCGAGGGCCGGCGGGCGGACGTGGTACTGCCGCTGGTGCGGCATGGAGAGCGAGGCCAGCGACAAGTGCAGCTGGTGCCGCAAGGACCTGCGCAACCTGCCCTCATCGGGCCAGCAGGGTCGCGGACCCATCATCTCCGGACGGCCGACGGGCAAGCAGAAGCCTGCCGGCAAGGGCAAGGGCCAGCAGCCGCAGGCTCAGCCCGCCCCGACCCCGGTACAGCCGGCGGCTCCGCCCGCCCCGGCGCCCAAGGCAGCGCCACCGGCGCCGCCCAAGCCGCAGCAGCAGGCCCCGCCGTCGAAGCCCAAGGCCGCCGATGTGGGCATCCCCGAGATGACGCGGGTCCAGACCACCAAGTCGAAGTACTACCAGGACCAGGTGGTCGACCAGGTCTCAGGCACGCAGTATGACACCGATACCGGCGAGGTCGCCGGGAAGCCCGTCATCACCGTTGAGGGCATGGCCGAGGAGGAGCGCAGCCAGCTGGTGCGCAGCATCACCCTCTACTCCGGCGCCCTTGCGGCGGCCGTGATCGTGGGTACGTTGCTGACGCACTTCATGCCCAGCTGGTACCTGCTCTTCCTGGCGATGGTGACCTTTGCCGCCGGAATGGCGTTGCCGCTCTTCGGCGTGGCGCAGTACGGCGAGGACGACTCGACCGACGTGGGCTGGTTCGTGGGCTTCGCCGGCATCGGCGGCCCGTTCGTAGGCGGAATCGCCTACGGTGTGCTGGGTCTGATCAAGGGCGACGCCAACCCGGCGCTGGCGGGCATCTTCATCGTGTCGCTTCTGGTGCGCATTCCGCTTGACATGGCCAAGGGAACCTCCATCGGCGCCTCGCTGAACGGCCTGATGCCCTTCACCGATCCTACCAACGCAATCCACTGGGCCGCCCAGCTGATGACGTTCCTGGGCTTGGTGGGTTGGTACTTCGCGGGGATGTTCCACAAGCTGGACGAGTAGGTGTAGTCGGGGGCCCGCCGAGCGCCGGCCCCTCCTCCTCTGCCCCCTCTAGCCGAGTATGCGATCCAGCGCCGCCTCCAGGTCGCGGTCCGTGGGCTCCACCAGCGCCTCGCCGCCAAGCAGGATCGTGGGCACCTTGCCGGATCCCCCGTTCAACCCGCGCATGGCGGCTTCGGCTCCGGCGACCCGCTCGATGTCGATCTCCACGAACTCCACGCCGCGCGCCGTGAGCAGGCGCTTGGATCGGTGGCAGTCGGGGCACCACGAGGTGGTGTAGGCGACAACCCTGGGTTGCGGCATGGCTACGGCTCCTCCGTGCGGCGTCAGCGGCCGGGGCGCGGCGCGGCATCGCCCGTGAGGCGGACGACGGCCGTGGCGCCGAGTTCGCGGATGCGGCGGCGTATGGCGTCGGCTTTGCGCTCCGGCACGTTGCGGACCAGCGTCAGGGGCAGGGCCTCCATCTGGCGGCGGGCATCGGGCAGGTTGCAGACCAGGATATCCTGCAGGGCCAGCGCGACCTCGGTGGGGTTGCGCCCAACCTGGGTCAGGATGACGTCGAAGTTCTGCATCATGTCCGACGCTTCGGCGACGATGGACTTGGGGTCGTTCGGATCGGTCAGCGTCAGGCCGCGGTTACACTTGTCGCAGGTGAAGCGGACGGCCTTCACGGAGACCTTGTGGCTGGCGCGGCAGATGGGGCAGGTGAGGTCGCGCACGGGGACCGGAAGCCCGTTCTCGTACTGCACGCGGCGGTGGCAACCCTCGCAGGTGTAGTCCTCGGTGGGCTGCGCCAGGAACATCATCTGGTGCTCGCAGTAGGGGCAGTAGACGGCCAGGCTAGGCCGTTGCCGCGCGCGGTTGGCGCGGAACCAGCCGACCGACATGATGACCACGCCGGCGGCCATGCCCAGCGCCGCCACGGGCCAGAGCTGGTAGAGGTTTACGAGCTTCAGGATCCACAGTAGCACCGCCGACACGACGAGGATGACCACGCCCCGGATAGCCAGCCTCACGGCTATCTCATAGGCGCGCTCCAGAAGATCGGAACGACTGTTGGTGGTCTGCGCCATTCACCTCTCCCATCACGGCCGTCCGTAGGGTCCGGACGCACACGCGGTCAGCCGCCCCAGCAAGGGCGCCACCCGGCAAGTATAGCCGCGCCCCGGCGGACTGTCAACTCCGGCCGGGACGCGCCGCGGATCCGCTGCCCAGCGTTACCTCAAAGACGGCGACGCCGTCGGGCACATCCAGCGCCAATCCTGTCAGCCCGCCCTCATAACCCGGCGCCCCGGCGAGCTTGACCGTCACCCACTGCTTGTCGCCGGATGGGAACGAGGCTTCGACGGAGCGGGCGGCGTCCCACCAGGTCTCGCGCCACCTGGCGTATTCGCTGGGCCGGGTGGAGGCCACCAGCGGCGGCGTGCCGCGCCAGTAGACGCGCACCTTGCCGGCCACACGCGACGTGAGGCGGATACGCACAGCGCCGGCCGCCTCGGCGCGCCAGAACGTGTTCGGACCCAGCAGGCGCACGGCCTCGCCGGGCTTGTCCGCGATCACCGCCAGGCCGCGCTCCGCCAGGGGGTATCCCGCGTCGCGGCCGTTGGCGTAGTACCAGCCGTGGCGCGCGGTGTCGAAGCGCCACGAGGGCGGCGACTTGGGCGCGAGGCGCCGGGCCTCGGCGCGTATCTGCTCCAGGCTGCCCACTACGAAGGTGCAATGGTACTCGTACACGAGGTTGTGGTCGAGGATCTCCGTGGCTATGGGCGACATGTAGCCGGTGGGTCCGTCCTTCTCGCCGCCTTTGCCGCGCTGCCCGGCGAAGCCGCCGTGGAACTCCATGGGCCGCTCCACGACGACGCCGATGCCGGTCCCCTGCTCGTTCACCAGCGCGGCCCAGGCCTCGGTGGGCAGGTAGTTCACCCAGGGCCAGCCCTCGCTGTGGGCGTTGCGGACCTCGGTGATCGGGCCTCCGGTGAAGGGCTTGTCGCCCTGATAGGTCATGAGCCGGTGCCAGGGGCCGTTCACGTAGACGGCGGGCACCTCCTGGCTGCTGCCCCGGTACTGCGTCTTGTCGCTACGGGCGTTGGTGAGCCGGGCGCGGTAGGAGAACTTGGAGCCGCCGGGCAGGAGCTTGATCCAGGTCTCCATGACGCACTCGCCCGGATCGTTGTCCATGGGCCAGAGCATGGGCACGGTCTTGACGTAGAGCTCGCCATTGGCCACGCGATGCTCCAGCACCTTGGAGCCGTTGTGGTAGGCATCGCCGGTCTGGATGGGGTTCCAGGGGAAGCCGGACCAGGCCGGGCTCTTGCGCTTGCCCTCGCGCTGGTAGTTGGGCGGGCCGGAGTAGTAGGACTGCTGGATCTGGCGGCCCAGGTCGGCGGAGTTGATGATGTTCGGCCCGCCCGGCACGGAGACGTGGGTGATGGCCCCGCCCCACTTCAGGTTCACGCCCACGCGGATGGCGGCGTTCTCGACGAAGGTGTCGGCGGTCTGCTGCGCTCCTGCGCCGGCGGCAACCGCGGCCAGGCAACAGCAGGCGCCGAGGGTCTTGGTGTCCATCGCATCCTCCATGGGGTGATCCAGTCTTCGTTGTGGGCTTTCGGTCAGGCCAGGGCGTCGGCGATGAACCGGCGGCTGTCGGCCAGGTCGAGGAAGGGGTCGCGCAGGTGCGTGTCATGCTCCACGAAGACCCAGCCATCGTAGCGCATGGCCACCAGGCGGCGCATGACGGCGGCGTTGTCCATGCCGATATTGCCGCGCCCGAGGCCGCAGAAGCGCCCCCACTCGGTCCAGCGCGCCAGGCCGAGGTCGGGGTTGGTCACCTCCCAGTCCTTCAGGTGCACGGCCACGAGGCGGTCGCCGTAGGCCTCCAGCGCCTCCATCGGGTCGCCGCCGGCAGCGGCCAGGTGCGCGGTGTCGAGGATCAGGCCCGCATCGGGGCACAGGGCCATGAACTCCGCCAGCTGCCCGGGGGTCTCCACGGGCGTGCCCATGTGGTTGTGCAGGCCGACCCGCAGGCCCAACCGGGCGCAGGCGGCCACCTGGGCGTTCACCTGGCGACAGAAGGTGGGCAGGTCGCGCGCGGGCGCCGCGGCCCAGACATACGCGCAACCCATGGCGGCCGCCCAGCGGTGGGACAACTCGGCATTGGGTCCGCGGCAGGTGCCCCAGGCGCAGCCGAGCCTGCGGAACGTGACGGCGCGGTCCACCAACTGGGCCGTGTCCGAGGCCTCAAGCCGCTCGACGCCCTCGTAACCGATGGCCTTCAGGCGGCTGAGGCGCTCCTCAAGGTCGAGTAGCCCCCCGTCCCAGACGTTCATCCCGTAGTCGGCCACACCAAAGCGCATAACGGCCCCCTTCCGCGCACACAACCGATCGATGGCGGGATTCTACCTGCCGAGCCGGGACTTGCAGCGCCGGGCCGGCAGACACGGACCGCCACGGACGACCACGGACGACCACGGACCCCACGGTCGCACACGGACCGCCGCCCTTGACGTCAGCCTGAAGCCCCGCCAGGGGCTGAATGCCCCCCTCACGTCCTCCTCCGCCGCCGGGCAGGAGTCTGCGGCGCCGGGCTGGAACCTATCAGCGCCAAGGAGGTGGACCATGCCTGTCGATACCATGACCCCGCGCGAGCGCTGGCTGGCCGTGCTGCGCCGCGAGACGCCGGACCGCGTCCCTACCGACTACTGGGCCACGCCCGAGGCCTCGGCGCGGCTTGTGGAGCACATGGGCTGCGGCACGATCCAGGAGGCCCTGGCGCGCCTGCACGTGGATGCTGTGGCCAACGTCGGCCCGGCCTACGCGGGGCCGCCCATCGCCGAGCGACATGACGCGTTCGGCATCCGCTACCGGAGCATCGACTACGGGACCGGCGCCTACTCCGAGGCCGAGACGCACCCGCTGGCCGCGTTCGAGAGCGTGGAGGCCATCGAGGCGGCCTACACCTGGCCTCGCGCGGACTGGTACGACTACTCGGTCATCCCGGCGCAGGTGGCGGCAGCCGGCGAGGCGCCCGTCCGGGGCGGCGGCTCGGAGCCCTTCCTCACCTACTGCCTGCTGCGCGGGATGGAGCAGGCGATGATGGATATTCTGGAGCATCCCGACATCGTGGACTACTGCCTCGGCAAACTCTTCGACCTGGCCTACGAGACGACGCTGCGGACCTACGAGCAGGCATCCGGCCGCATCATGATCACCTACGTGGCAGAGGATATGGGATCGCAGGACCGCATGATGTTCTCGCCAGCGCAGGTGCGGCGCTTCCTGCTGCCGGGCATGAAGCGGATGATCGACCTGGCGCACCAGGCCGGGGCGTATGTCTTCCACCACAACGACGGTGCGGTGCGGCCCATACTGCCGACCATGATCGAGGCCGGGATCGATGTGCTGAACCCCATCCAGTGGCGCTGCCCGGGCATGGAGCGCGAGGGGCTGAAGCGCGACTTCGGCGACCGCATCATCTTCCACGGCGGCGTGGACAACCAGTACACGCTGCCCATGGGCACGGTGGCCGAGGTGCGCCGGGAGGTGGCCGACAACCTGGCGATCCTCGGAGCGGGCGGCGGGTACATCCTGGCGCCGTGCCACAACATCCAGGCGGTGAGCCCGCCTGAGAACATCGTGGCAATGTATGAGACCTGCTACGAGTTGGGCTGGAGCTGAGGGCCGCGACTACCTGCGCGCGGCCCAAAAGAGCGCCTGCACCACGAGCTTCCGGTAGTTCGCGTCCGTGTAGGCGACGTGGTCGTGGCCCAGCATCAGGTAGCAGGTGCGGGCCTTGCCGTAGGTGCGCGTCCAACCGATGACGGGACCGCTGCGGGGCTCCGTGGCGGTGAGCAATGGCTTGGAGTCGGGCTCGACGCGGAAGCTGCCGTAGACCTCGTCCGTGATGTCGAAGTCCTCCATACCCCGCACGATGGGGTGCTTCCGGTCGGCCACGTGGACCCGGTACGGCACCGCGTCGACGTACGTGGAGGCTTTTACGTCGGGCCCCGCGCCGGCCGGGACCGACTGGAAGTAGCGGCCGCCGATCATCTTGTCGAACTCGGGCCAGTCGGGATAGCCGGCCAGGCAGTGATGCAGAGCCACGAGGCCCTTCCCCTTGCGGATCAGCTCGGCGAAGGCGGTGCGCGCCTCGGGCGTGATAGGCGCCCACATATCGTAGAGCGCCACCACGTCGTAGGCCTTGCCGGCCTCGGGCGTGAGGAGCTTGTGGGCGTCGGGGTGCCTGGCCTCGGTCCACTCCACGCCGTCGAGGCTGTTCCACATCGCCGTGAAGGCCTCTCGCTCGAAGTCGTGCCCGCCGGTCACCACCAGCACGCGGAGGGGCTTCTGCGACGGCGCGGGGCTCGCGGCCGCGCCACAGGCCGCCCAGAGGCAGGCGGCAAGGGCCAGCGCTACACAGGGCTTCATCAGTGCATCTCGGCGGCACAGGAGCCGATGCCGGGGCGGTAGTAGTTGAACAGCACATCCGGGTGGTCGGCCAGGAGCGACATGGGCACGGCGGCGTCGGCCAGGCCCTTGGAGATCATGAAGGCCGTCAGGCGCTGCCCGAAGGGGTTGTCGTGCGTTCCCGCCTGCCAGATGGAGACGCGTTCGGCCTGCCACGTCTGCACAGGGCCCACCGAGAGGGCGTGCGTCGGCACCAGGGCCACGTTGCCGCCGCCGCTGGTGCGGGCGTTCTGCACCAGGGTGAGCGGATGGAGCTCCACCACGCGGGTGCCCTGCCGTCGGTAGACCTCGGGCGGAGGCGGCGCGTCGACATAGGCGCCGTTGCGGCGCGGCGGGTCGTTGAAGGCCCAGTGCTTGATCTCGCCCTGTCCGCCCTGCATCACGGCGCAACAGACGCCGCTCCAGGAGGCCTCGTAGGCGCTGGTGTCGGCCTTGGGGAAGTGGAGGTTGGCCTCGGGCATGGCCAGGCTCGGGTCGATGCGCCCGAAGCAGAGCTCCCGGTCGGCGCGCTCGAAGGAGAGCGGGTGGTCCACCGGGGCCTCACGGCTGTCCAGGTACCACTCGTCCATGCCCCAGAAGTGCGAGTCTTTGAGCGAGAGGCCCGTGGCGTTGACCAGGCGCGCCACCAGCGGAAGCTGCTCCGTTGGGCCGATGGGTCCGCAGATGCCCACGGGGTTGTCCGGCGTGGATCGGCGCCAGGCCGAGATGTACTCCAGAGCCTCGGCCAGGTAGAACTCGTCCAGCGAGTCGAACATGCGGACGGTGAAGCCTGGCCGGCTCAGCTGCTCCATGTCATTCACGGTCAGCTTGGCCACGTCGGCCAGCAGGTCCGGTTCCAGCGTGGTGTAGTCCCACCAGTCGGGCGCGATGCGGCTCAGGGGTCTGCTCATCGTCTTCGTCTCCTCGTGGACGGCCGGTGCGCGGGCGCCGGCCTAGGCTTTCGAAATATCGACCACGCCGGTCAGCCGGCTCAGCGGGTTGTCGGCCGGGTGCGGATGCCCCAGGTGCTGCCGGAAGGCCTCGGCGTGGCTCCCTCCGGCCAGCGGCCCGCGGATGCCGCTCCAGCGCCGGGCGGACTCGATGTAGTTATCCATGCCGTGCTGCCGCCGGAGCCAGTCGCGCTGGCTGGCGTGGCAGGCCAGGGCGGCCAGCTTGCGCTCAAGGACGTCGGAGATGTCCACGGCGAAGCTGAGCGGGCACTCGTCCCCGAACATGTCGTGCCCCTCCAGCGCGTCGGTGTAGAGCAGGTAGGGCAGGCCGAAGGTGGGCGATCCGCCGCCGGGCGTCTCGTAGTTGCGCATGGGCGCGTTGAAGCAGGCGTCGCGCACGAGCTGCGACGTGATGATATGGTCGAACATGTAGTCGTAGGGCGGCGTGGTGATGACGACGCCGGCGTCGACCTTACGGAGCATGGCGGCCACGCGGCGGCGGGCGTCCGCATCGAAGACGAAGTCCACATCGCCGAACTCGAGGCAGGTATAGGAGGCGGCGCCCACGGCCTGCGCCCCGGCGGCGGCCTCGGCGCGGCGGATATCGGCGATCTCGGCGCGGCCCATCTCCACCGAACCCATGTCGCCGGAGGTCATGGTGGCCACGTGGACCTCCACGCCGGCGTCGGCCAGGCGGATCAGCGTCCCGCCGCAGAGGATCTCCATGTCGTCCGGGTGGGGCATCAGGGCCAGCACGCGGTTGTTCCAGACCTGCATCACTTCAGTCCTTCCCTGGTCACTCGCAGCACGTACTCGGGGCAATCCTCCCCGGGCACCTGGACCGTCTTGACATACTCGAAGCCGATCTTGCCGTAGGCGCGTATGGCCGCCGCGTTCTCGGGGTCCGGCCCCACCACGCAGCAGGAGACCGTCTCCTCGGTGAAGAGGAACTCCCGAATGTACTGCGCCAGCGCGCGGCTTCCGAAGCCCCTGTGCAGATAGGCCGCCTCGCCGATGAAGAGGTCCAGGCCGGCCGCCCCCGGCTCGATCCGCAGCGCGGCGGCATAGGTCGGGTAGTCGCGGATCAGGTACGACTGGATGTAGCCGATGGGCGCGCCTCCGAGCTCGATGAGGGACCCCCGCGCCGGCTCCACGCCCGATATCTTCGGCCCGTACTCGGCCTGGACATCGGCGTAGCTCATGTCGCGCCGGGCGTACCAGCGCCGGGCATCCCCGGCCGCCAGCCACCGCGCCAGGCGCGGCAGGTCGGCCACGGTGAGGGGCACAAACTGGATGGGAGGCGGGTGATCCGGCACGGTGTACCTTTCAGGATGGGCTCACGCCTATAGTTCCGCACCGGTGCGGCCGTCTCCTGCCCCGGCAGCGGGGGCCAGGGTTGCCGACTTGCCGCTCTGCCAGCGGCGGCAAGTGGCAAGTCGGCAAGATGGATGGGTGTGACCGCCCTACGCCAGCGCCTCCTGGAGCGTGTCCCACATGCCGTAGGCGGTGAGCTGGCCCGCGCAGAAGATGCATAGCCTTCCCGTGCCGGCGGCGCGGATGGCGGCTACGGTGCGCCGGAGCTTCTCGTGGGGCCATTGGGCCTGCGGGAGGGCGGCTTCGGCCTCCTCCTTGTATAGGAAGTTCACCGCGAAGCCGGGCCAGAGGGTGCGGTAGTCGCGGGCCCAGACCTTCTGCCGGCCTATCGCCTCGGCGAGCAGCGTCAGGTACTGCTCGAACGTGCCGGGGAAGTGGTCGCGGTAGTCCATGGGCATGCAGTGCTCGACGTAGGGCGCGAAGGTGCGCCAGTCCTGCCCGATGAAGCGGCCGCTGTGGATGGGGTTCTTGAAGACCGCCGCGGAGAACCCCATCTGGGGACGCACCTGCCGCACCGCCTCGCGCACCTCGCGTGCGAACTCGGTGACCCAGTGCGTGCGGTAGCTGTAGAAGAAGTGGTCCAGGTCGTTCAGGCCGCCCTGGAAGAAGCCGCCGTGGAGCAGGAACCGGCTCTGCATGGCCCGCGGCAGGCGGTCCCAGTTGGGCGGCAGGACGCGCGGGCTCTGCTCCCAGTGCGACTCGAGGTAGGGCCGGTCGTAGAGCTCGTGGTAGAAGGGCTCATCCGGGATCGCATCTGACACGAAGCCCGCCCAGCGCGGCATTTCGCGCAGGCAGTCGTCGCAGAAGCAGTAGGTGTCGGGCGCCAGGTCGCCGGGGTAGCGGATGTAGTCGTGGTGGACGGCGTCCACCTCGTAGCGCTCGGCGAACTCGCGGATGAGGGGCACGAGCCACTGGTCGGTGTAGCCGGGCCGGCGCGCTGGGCACATCCAGACGGCGCCGTAGCGGCTCCCTCGGAGCGTCGTGCCGCAGGTGGGCCGACCGTCGGCGTCGGCGGCGGCCCACTCCGGGTGGCGTCGGTAGGCGGGGCCCTGCTCGCCCTCGTAGTAGTCGATGAACCAGGCGTGGAGCTGGATGCCGGCCTCGCGGCAGCGCCGGAGCAGGTGCGCCGGCATGTCGAACCCCTCATAGCCGGGCTCGACGGCCTCTGCGAACTCGCGGCTGGGGTAGCGGAGCAGGCCGTGCCCGCCCTTCACCTCCATGATGAGCGCCGTCACGCCCGCCCGCGCCGCCCGCTCGACGAACGCAGCCACCGAAGACTCGGACATCCCCGCGTCCGACGGCCCGCACCAGATCCCGCACTCCATCCGCTCGCCCATGGCGCCCCCCTCCCGGCCTGTTCGGCCCCCGATGGGCAGAACGTTACCCGATGGGCGGCGAATGCCGGCACGTCCGCGTCCGTTTCACGACCACCCCGTCAACGACGTCAACCACGTCCAAGTGGACGGGTCCTGTTGGCGTCGTTGGCAGCGCTGTCGGCGCAGGCGGTCGGCGCGTCGTCGGGCTCGGGGCATGGCGCCGGCCGAAGGAGCGTCGCGGTGTCGGCTGAGGCGCCGGCGGGGGCCGGCCGCACGAGCATCTCCGCCGGGTTGGTGGGGTCCGACGCCGGGCGGAGGAGCGTCCTGCTCAAGCGGTTGGCCGGGATGCGCTCCTCCACGGCCTTCAGGGCCGCCTCGGCGGCGCGCCGCAGTTCTGCGTGTTGCCGTTTGCCCCGGCCCGCCTTGCCTGCCACCAGCTTGCGGAGGATGGCCGCGTCCTCCTGCGTGTCGCCGATCTGCGAGAGGGCGTGCACGGCGGCGGCGGCCAGCTGCACATCCGGTGACAGGATGCAGACCCGGAGGCGGCCACGGTCGCCCGGCACCAGGAGGGAGGTACCGTCGGGCGTCACCGCCCAGAGGAGGCGGGCTAGCGGCGGACCCACTACAGAGAGGCCATTGATGAGGCCTGAGCCCGACCAGGCAGTCTGGAGCAAGGGGCCGATGGCCCGCTTGTCGGCCGCTTCGCCCAGGAGCCGGACGGCCGTGCGCTGCCTGCGAGAGTATGCGAACAGCGCACCCAGACCCATTCCCGCCATCGCGAGGCCTGATGAAATCCTCCCCAGCCCCACCGCGTCGGCAAGGGCACTGATCGTCACTGCCATCACCGCGTATGCGCCGGCAAACCGGGCCAGCGCCAGCCACCGCTCCTGCCGCACGACCTGCACAAGCCGAGGGAGGGCGACGGGGCCCAGGTTGGCCAGATCGCGCGCGGCGATCCGTGCCGCCGCGGCGTCGCGGCCCGAGGCGCGGCGCAGGAGGTCATCAACTTGCCTGGCAAGCTCGGCTTCGGTCATGGAGGCCCCGCTACGGGTGGTGTTGTGACGATGAACGATACCACGCAATGGGAGGGGATGGTGGGGCGCGCAGACCGGTGCAACTGCCCTGGGTGGGGTGGCCGTGGGTGCAACGGCCCGGCGACTGAAGTCGCGGCAACGTAAGGCGGGAAGTCGCCCTTCGGCGACTCCACGGCGAAGGCACACACCCCTTGGCGCTCCTACAGCGCCCGGTAGGGCACTTCGCGTCTCTACTTGGCCGTCGGCTCTGGCCGGCGGCGTTCCGCTTCGCTCTCTCCGCATGGATTGTGCGCCCCGGCTTGTTCCGTCGCAGGATTGCGCGGCTCGGCGGTGAACCTTAGGGCATCACGCATCAGGAGCCATGCCACGTGGAGCTAACGGGTAAGGAGAGGATCGCGCGCATCCTTCGGCGCGAGCCGGTGGACCGCATCGGGCTGTTCGAGCACTTCTGGGGCGATACCCACGCCGAGTGGAGCAAGCAGGGCCACCTACACGAGGGCGAGGACCTGGCCGATACCTTCGGCTTCGACATGGCGCTCTGCTGGCCGCTCAACTTCGTCGCGGACCTGGACTACCCCGGCGAGGTGCTGGAGGAGACCGACGAGACCATCCTCACGCGCAACGGCAACTACGCCACCATGCGCTCGCACAAGCTCCACTCCTCCACGCCGGAGCATGTGGACTTCCTTGTGAAGGACCGCCAGGGCTGGCTGGAGCACATCAAGCCCAAGCTCACTATCGACCGCCGGCGCATCAACTTCGAGGGCTACCGCAACGCCCGCAAGTACGCCGCCGACCGGCAGCGCTTTTTCGCCTGGTCGGGCGTCAACGTCTTCGAGATCATGAAGGACGTATGCGGCCACCAGTACATGCTCATGGGCATGGTGGACGACCCGGAGTGGGTGCGCGACATGGCCGACACCTTCGGTGCGCTCTGCGTAGAGCTGCAGAAGATCCTCTTCGCCGAAGAGGGGCTGCCCGACGGCGTCTGGTACTACGAGGACATGGGCTTCAAGGGCCGCCCCTTCATGTCGGCCGCCATGTACCGCGACATCATCCAGCCGGCCCACGCGCACACCATCGGCTACGCCAAGTCGCAGGGCCTCCCCGTCATCATGCACTCGTGCGGCTACATCGAGCCGCTGCTGCCGGGCATGGTGGAGGCCGGCATCGACTGCCTGCAGGTGATCGAGGTGAAGGCCGGCATGGACCTGCTGAAGCTCTACCGCGAGTGGGGCGACCGGCTCTCCTTCTGCGGCGGCATCGACGTGCGGGTGCTCTACACCAACGACCGCGAGCAGATCGACGCGGAGCTGGAGGCCAAGATCCCCGAGGTGATGCGCCGCAACGGTTACATCCTGCACAGCGACCACTCGATCCCGAACACGGTGAACTACGAGACCTACCGCTACTTCGTGGACCGGGGCCTGGCGCTCGGCACGTACGGGGCCTGACCCCATGCGAACAGGGAGCGCCTGGGCCTGCTTCGCCGCGCTGGCGGCCGTGGCGGGGTGCGCCGGCGGGCAGGTGACGGTCGCCAACCGGAGCCTCTCCATCGCCTTCGACGCGGCGGGACGCGTGCGCAGCCTGCGGAACCCGGCCGGCGGCGCGGAACTGCTCCATGGCGTTCCCAGCCTGCCGTTGCGCCTCTACCGGCACTCCGGCAACGCGCTGACGGAGGTCTCGCTGCACGCCCGGTCCGCCCCGCAGAGCCTCAAGTCGGGCCAGGCCATGGCGGTGGAGTACGCCGGTCCGGGCGTCGTGGCCCGCGTGACCGTCGAGGCGCCGGACCAGGGCGGCAGGACCGACTGGCGCGTTGCGGTGACGAACCAGGGCGGCGAACCCATCGCCGAGGTGGTCTTCCCCTCCTTCGTCGGCGCCCGCGTGGGCACGAAGGGGTCGGACGACTGGCTCGTGCGGCCCAACCGGTACGGCCAGCGCATCCCCGACCCCGAGCGCAACCTGGAGCGCAAGGAGGGCGAGGTGGTGGACGGCCTCCCCTACGCCGGGTGGTGGAACCAGCCGCGCCTCATCTACCCCGGCAGCGCGGGCATGTTCTGGATGGACCTGCACGACGCCACCGGCGGGCTCTACCTCGCCTCGGCCGACAAGACGCTCATCGGCGGCTTCCTGGAAAGCAAGCCCGGCAACGGGCTGGCTCTGGGCATCGGCAAATACGTGCGCATCCAGCCCGGCCAGACGCTGGCCCTGCCCGCCGTGGTCGGCATCCACGCCGGCGACTGGCGCTGGGGCGCGCGCACCTACCGACGCTGGGCCGAGGCCTTCATGCGGAAGCCGCAGACGCCGACCTGGGCGCGCGAAATGCCCAACTGGTACTGGCGAGCCATGCTCTGGAGCATGGGCCCCACGCGGCCGCCGCTCACGTCGCCGTTCAGCTGGGCGGACCTCGACGGCAAGCTGATGGATGGCGCGCTGGCCCTGGGCTCCTCGGTGGTGGGACTGGCCGGGCAGGAGTTCATGGGCCACGACTTCGGCTACTGGTGGCCCGACCCGACGCTGGGCGGCGAGGCCCTCCTGCGTCGGCAGGTGGCCGACGTCCGGCGGCGCGGCGGCAAGGTGGTGCCCTACATCAACCCGATCTACGTCTGGGAGGGCTTCCCAGCCGTGCCCCACGCCGACGACCCCGCCTTCCAGGAGCGCCTGGCACAGGCCCCGCCCGACAGCGCCGCCCCGCGCCCGCTCTGGGAGCGCTACCGCCGCGACACGGCTAGGAAGTACGACGGCGTGGATAACTACGTGGAGACGCACTACTTCGGCAACCTGGCGCAGACCTGCCTGGCAAGCCGCCAGTGGCAGGACTACGTGCTCTTCTGGACCCACAAGTACGCCACGGACTACGGCTTCGCAGGCGTGCAGTGGGACCAGCTCGGCGCCTATCCGAGCCAGTACTGCACCAACGAAGCCCACGGCCACAGCGTCTCCGGCACGGGTGCGCAGGGAATGTTGCGGCTCGCCGACCGTATGTGGGGCGACCCACGCTACCGCGTGCCGAAGGACTTCTACATCTGGTATGAGGGCGCCTCCGACGTGGCGGCCCAGCGGCTCCATATGGGCCACGCCGGCTACGACATGTGGATGCCCTACAGCTACCCGGAGATGATCGCCGTCACCTTCCCCGGAGCCGTCTTCAGCGGCGAGTACCCCTCGATGCCCGGCGTCAGCGGCCCCGCCAAGGTGCGCTACCAACGCAGCGTGGAGATGAGCTTCCTGGCCCGCGGCAAGCTGGGCTCCGGCGGCGACGAGCATGGCCGCAAGATCGAGGCCGTGGGCCGCCTGACCGAGGCGCTGAAGGGCCTCTACTGGTACACAGGCTACCGGGGCGATGAAGGCATCCGGTCGCCGGCGGGCCTCCGCTTCAGCCTGCTGGAGGTGGACCGCGCCGAGTGCCCCTTCGCGGCAGGGCCCACCTGGGTGCTGCCGTACATGGACACCCGATCCGACCGTGCCGCAGCCCGCGTGCTGCTGGACCCAAAGGCCATCGGCATCCGAGGCCCGGTGCGGGCCACGCTCTACCGGGGCGACGCGCCCGACGCGCCGGTGGCCGTGCCGCTGCGTCCCGCCGCCGGAGGCCGCCTGGAGATGGCCTTGCCTGCCATGGACGCCGTGAGCCCCTTCAGCCGCGAGCAGGCCTATGGCGCCGAGGACGGGACCACATCGACCATCGGACTGGTGGTCCTCAGCGCCGTGCAGCCCCGACGGCTTCGGCTGCTGGCGCCGCAGACGGTCCGGCGCGGCCTGGCCGTGACGCTGCGGACCGTGGAGGAGCGGATCATCGGCATCGACGCCCGCGCCGAGATCGTGGAGGGCAAGCCCGCGGGCGGGTTGGTTCCCATCGACGTAGCCGACGGCAAGGCATCGGTCGTGCAGCGTGCGGGGCGCCTCTGCCGGCGGATCGCGCTGCCGGATGCGCCCTACGCCTACTTCCACGTCACCGATCCCCGCTTCACGAGCGGCGAGGCCATGGTGCAGGTGGATGTGGAGTACCTCGACGAGGGCGTCGGCGCGTTCCGGCTGCAGTACAACTCAAGCGACCCCTTCGCCATGCCCTACAAGTTCGGCGAGTTCAACTCAGATCACAAGGCGAGCGCCTGGATCCACAAGCGGGGCACAGGCCGATGGCGCACCGCGACGCTGACGCTGCCCGACGCGCGCTTTGCCGGGGCCATGTCCAACGGGGCCGACCTGCGCGTGGACGCTTGGGGCGGCACACAGCACATCGCCGCGCTGCGCCTGAAGCGGCTCCAGGTGGAGCGCAAGCCCGTGCCGGGGGTGAGCGTGATGGTGGGCAGCGACCGCCGCACCACTGGGCGCGACGGCTCGCTCACCTACACCTTCGCCGCCGGGGACCCGACGGGCTGGTACGTGCTGGACGCCCGCAAGCCCGATCGCAGCGGCCTCCTGCCCACCGGCGGCCGCATCAAACTGCAGGAGTAGCCCGGCTAAGGGGCCATAGAACCAAGGCGACGATCAGGACCGCTGTCGCCGCTCGCCTTGGTCACCCCTTCCCCCGGCACGCGTTCACCCCTTCAGCCGGCGGCCTGCCCGACAAGCTCCCGCATCTCCGCCGGCCCCACCGTCTCCAGCGACGCCACGATGCGGTCGGCCGCCTGCAGCGATGCGGCCGGATGCGTGGTGGTCACCGCCAGGCAGGCCATGCCCGCCGCCTTGGCCGCCTGCACGCCCACCACGGCATCCTCCACCACGGCGCACTGCGCGGGCGGCAGGCCGATGCCGGCGGCGGCCTTGAGGAAGACCTCGGGGTCCGGCTTGCCGATGGTGACGTCGCCGGAGCTGACGATGGCCTCGAACGCGCCCTCGAGGCCGATGATCCTCAGCACGAACAGGATGTTCACCAGCGGCGTGGAGGAGCCCAGCGCCACCCGGAAGCCCGCCGCCCCCAGCGCGCGCACCAGCGCCACGGCGCCGGGCAGGGCCTGCAGGTCATGCTGGGCCAGCTCGCGGTAGAGGGCCTCCTTGCGGTCCGAGATGGCCTCCACCTGCTCCGGCGGCAGTTCGCGGCCGTAGACGTGGGCCAGCACTGCGCGGTTCGGCATGCCGAAGGTCTTCAGGAAGGCCGCATCCGTCATCTCGAAGCCGAACTCCGGGCCGGCCAGCCGCCACGATTCGCGGTGGAAGGATGACGAGTCGATGAGCACGCCATCCATGTCGAAGATGACGCCTAGCTGCTTGTTCAAATGCAAAGTCCCCTGTCTGTGTTGTTAGCGTGAGCGGGCCGGAGCCGGCGGCTGGTCGCTGATGCCCACATCGATGAACTGCCCGCCGGAGGTCTGGCGGCAGTGGACGGCGATGACGTTGGCGCCGGGCCGTAGCGCGGCAAGGGCCGCCGGTGCGATGCCGGCCTCCTCGTAGTCGCCGACGAAGCCCTCGGCCTTGCAGGCAAGCACCCCGTTGATGTAGACCTCGGCATCCTCGTCGTGGTGGAGCAGCAGGAACGGAGCGTGCCATGGCTTCGCGGGCATTTGCACGGTGCGCCGGATCCAGATGTCGCCTGTCCGCCACTCGGTGCGGACCACGGAGCCGGGCGTGCCGGCGGTGCCGAAGCCGCCGGGGCCGGAGAGCCACGCGCCGTCATCGAAGCCGGGCTGGTTCCAGCCCTCGGCGGGCTGGTCCGTTGTGTGCCGCCAGGTCTGCGGCGCCTGCTTGGAGGTGGCCACCAGCGCCCGAGACGGCGGCAACGCGGCCAGCTTGCCGAGGTTGGCCTGCGCCATGAGGGCCAGGTCGGGTTTCACGACCTCGCGGTCGTAGGTCATCAGGCCGTTGCACTCGGTCTCCACATCCGTGGTCTGGGTGTAGACGGCGGCGCAGAGGCCGGGGTCGTCCTTCAGCGCCCAGGTGCGGCGGAGCAGGTCCACGTAGCGGCTCGTCAACGCGCGCTGGTCGGCCATGCCCCGGTATCCCCAGCTCTCGCTGGACCAGGTGTGCCCCTTGATGGCCAGTCCCAACCCGCCGAACTCGCCCAGCACGGCGGCGCGGGCCGCCTCGGGCTTGGGGCTGCCGGGGCCGGGGTAGTTGTGCATGTCGATCACGTCGCCGCACTGCTTGTCGGTCCAGCCGCTGGCGTTGCTCACCAGCCGCGAGGGGTCGGTCTTCTTCACCCACGCGGTCAGCCGCTCGGTGTCGTGCTGGCCCCAGCCCTCGTTGAAGACGATCCACATGATGATGCTCGGGTGGTTGCGCTTCTGCTCGATCATGCGCGCCAGCTCGACCTCGAACTGCTTGCGGCCCTCTGGCGTGTTGTTGTCGCCGGCGGGCATATCCTGCCAGATGAGCAGCCCGAGCCGGTCGCACCAGGCGTACCAGCGCTCGGGCTCGACCTTCACGTGCTTGCGGGCCATGTTCATGCCGAAGCGCTTGGTCATGTCGATGTCGTAGCGCAGGGCCGCGTCGGTGGGCGCGGTGTAGATGCCGTCAGGCCAGAAGCCCTGGTCCAGCGGACCCACCTGCATGACGAACTTGCCGTTGAGCATGAGCCGCGTGATGCCGGCGGCGTCCTTGCCCAGGCGGATGTCGCGCATGCCGAAGTAGCTCTCGACACTGTCCACCACCGAGCCGCCTCGGACCAGCTCGACCTTGAGGCCGTAGAGGAAGGGCTGCTCGGGCGTCCAGAGGCGCGGAGCCGGCACAGGCAGCGACAGGTCGGCGCCCGGCGCGCCCTTGGCTTGGCCGACAGGGAGGGAGCCCTCCAGCGCCCGGCAGCGCACCGTGATCCCCGCCGCCGAGCCGGCCACGGCCGCCTGAATGCGCAGGCGCTTGCCGGCCAGGTCGGGCGTGAGCCGAAGCGAGGCGATGGAGGCCGCGGGCACGGGCTCCAGCCAGACCGTCTGCCAGATGCCGGTGCAGCCGGTATAGAAGATGCCGCCGGGCCTGAGCACCTGCTTGCCGCGGGGCTGCGGGCCCTTGTCCGACGGGTCCCAGACGCCCACCTGCAGCGTCTGCAGTCCCGAGCCGCTCAGCGCCGGGGTGATGTCGGCCGAGAAGGCGTCAAAGCCGCCCTTGTGCTCGGCCACGATGCGCCCGTTCACGCTGACGCGGGCATCCCAGTCCACGGCGCCGAAGTGGAGCAGCACGCGCTGCCCCGTCCATCCAGACGGAACCTCGAACGTGCGGCGGTACCAGACGCGATCCCTATCGGTTACCTTCCGCATGACGCCCGAGAGGGCCGATTCCACGGGGAAGGGGACCAGGATGCGCTCGGGGTAGGACGCCGGCTCCGGCGCATCGGCGGGAGTGATCGCCAGGTCCCAGAGGCCGTTGAGGTTCAGCCAGCGCGACCGGACCATCTGCGGGCGCGGGTACTCGGGTAGCGCCTTGTCGGCCCGCACCTGGGCCGCCCAGCGTGTGGCCAGCGGTCCCTTGGCGGGGCGCCATGTTCCAGGCGATTGGGCAACGGCCGAAGTCGTAAGGGCCGCGAGGGCGGCTATTGGCAGCAGGCGCATAAGTGATCCTCCCGTTGCGCGCATCGGTTCCTGGGGGTGCGGCAGGCGACGCATCGGGCGGCGGCGTCGCGACATCGTCCCTAAGTGTAGCCCCGCTGCCGCCAAACGGAAGCGCCCGCCTCCCCCCGGCGGCGTCGGCGGGCGCTCCAAGATCAAGTGCCGATGGCCTCAGGGCGCGACGGTGAGGGTGCCCGTATTGGTCGCGGGGTTGTACTCGTCATCGCCGGCGTAGGACATCGTCTGGGTCAGGGCGCCGGCCGACGACGGAATATAGGCTACCCAGGCCTTGCCGTCCGCGCCGGTGGAGACGGCAGCCACCGTGGTGGTGGCGATGCGGAACTCGATGGGCTTGGAGGCCATGGGCAGCAGGTCGCCGTTAGGCCTGTAGTCGTAGAGGTAACAGGTGAGTTTCGTTGGGACGTTGCGCGCGGCCCCATGGCTGTGCACCCAGACGTAGGTGTTCTTCTTGGCGGCCAGAACCTGCAGCGTGCCGGTGTTGGTGGTCGCGGGCCAGTCGGTATCTCCGGCGAAACTGACGGTCAGCGTATGGTTACCCGCCGCGGTGGCGGCCGGCACGGTGTAGGTTAGCGCGGCCTTGCCGTACGTCCCCACCGTTGGGGCGCTGCCGATGGTCGTGCCGCCCAGCGAGTAGGTCAGTGTCTTGCCCGGGATGCCGTAGAGCGCCGCCCCCTCCCAGAGGTAGGCGACAAGGCTGCACCGGTTGCCGGCGTAGGCCTTGCCGCCGACCACCGAGATGTGCGTGGTGATGGGCAGGCTAACCACGATGGAGGTCTCGCAGGGCGCATGCACCCCGTCGCCCTGGAACCTGGCGTAGATCGTGCAGGTTCGCTGGCGCGCCGGGACATCCCAGTAGAGCTCGGCAATGCCGTCGATGTTGGTCACGTCGTCGAACGTCGAGGCGTCCGGCAAAGTGTAGCGGACGGTGCCGTTGGGGACGGCCTGGCCGATGGTCGTCGTGGTCGTCGTGGGCACGTAGCACATGTTGCCGACCAGCCATGAGGCGGCAGTGTCCGCGATGATCTGGGTGCCGACGCGGCTGATCGTCACGTCGCCGGTATCCGAGATCGGCATGTACTCGCTGTTGCCCTCGAACGTAGCGGTGTAGGTCAGGGCGCCGTAGGTGCCGCTGGGCGGGGTGTAGGAGGCTGTGGCCAATCCTGACGCGTTGGTGGTCCCGGTGAGGGTCTGTCCGTCAGGCGTGGTGAACTTCACCGTGACACCCGCGATCGGAGTTCCGTTCCATGTCAGCGTGGCTGTCAGGCTGATGGGCTGGAGGACTGTGCCGGCGGCCGCTCCGGCCGTGATGGCCGTGAGCCCCCGGATGGTGATGTTCGCCGTTCCGGTGGTCGCAGCCGAGCCGTCATATGCCTCATAGGTGAAGGAGTCGGTCCCCTTGTAGGTGGGCGAAGAGGGCGTATACGTGAACGAGCCGTCCGCGTTCAGCGTCACCGCGCCGTGTGCCGGAGTGGAGGCGCTTCGCGCGATGAGGGCCGATGGACCGTCCGGGTCCGAAGCGCCCGCCAAGACGCCGGGTGATGTGACGGTGAGCGTGCCGTCCGCGTCTACGGTGTACGAGTTCGTGCCGACGGTGGGAGGATCGTTCACTGCAGCCACGTTGAGCGTGACCGTCGCCGGCACGCTGTCGACGGTGCCGTCGTTCACCTTGAAGGTAAAGCTGTCGGAGCCGCTGTACTCGGCCGACGGGGTGTAGGTCCAGCTACTGCCGGAGCCGGTCAGGGCGCCGTGCGTCGGCTGCGTGAGGACGGTGTAGGTGAGGGGATTGCCGTCCGGATCGGTGCCGGCCAGGGTGATCGCCTTGGCGATATCCTCAGTGACGCCGACCGTCTGCGGCGTGGCGGTAGGCGCGTCGTTCACCGCTCCGACTGTGATCGAGACCGTCGCCGGCGCGCTGGTCGTCACATCGTCGCTTGCCGTGAAGGTGAAGCTGTCAGGCCCGTTGTAGTCGGCGTCCGGCGTGTAGGTCCAGCTGCTGCCCGAGCCCGTGAGGGTTCCGTGCAATGGCTGGGTGGCGATAGCATACGTGATGGGATTGCCGTCCGGGTCGGAGCCGGTCAGCGTGATGGCCTTGGCGATGTCCTCTGTCGCACTGACCGACTGGGCGTCTGCGGACGGCCCGGTGTTGTACCGGAACGTCGCTACGATGCCGTTACGGTTGCCCAGGTTGGTGGGCTGGTACGCATTGGCCGTCACAGGGAAGTCGGTGCTGTGGGTGTCGCCGCTCAGGTAGACGATCCCATCGGTGCTCATGGTCACGTCGGTGAACTGGTCGTCGTTGCTGCCACCCATATAGGTGGCGTAGAGCACGTGGTCGAGCGTGCCGTCCATCTCCACGATGATGCCGTCTGTGTTTCCCGCGTTCACCTTCTGGTACGCGTCAGACGTGACTGGGAAGTCGATGGAATCGGTGCTTCCCACCACGAACACCCGTGAAGCGTTGGAGTTCATGGCCACCGCCGTGCAATAGGTATTGCGCAATCCGCCCAGATAGGTCGAGTAGAGGATGCCTGTCAGTGTCTGGTTGATTTTCGTAACGAAGCCAGCTGACAGCCCGATGCGCGTAGCCTGGTAGGCTGTGGGCGAGACCGGGAAGTTGGTCGAGAACGTCTGCCCACAGACAAAGACGTTTCCCAGTGGGGTTGCGGCAAGGCTGTTGGCGACATCGTCGGTGGCGCCGCCCAGGTACGTGCAGGCGGCTATCGCTCCGGTACCGGCCGAGACCTTGCTCACGAATGCATCCGTCCCGCCGCCGGGCAGCGGCTGCAACGCTCCCGGTGTCACCGGGAAGTTGGCAGACGCCGTCACTCCCACCAACTCCACGTTGCCGCCAATGTCGTACCTGCACCCGTTGGCCCAGTCGTCGGCCGCTCCGCCGATGCAGCGCGAGATCAGGCGCGACGTGCAGCTCGCATTCACCTGCGTCACGAAGGCGTCAATGTTGCCGCTGTAGGCATAGCCTCCCAGCGTAGGGAACCCGCTGGACGCCGTCTCGCCCACCACCACGGCTTGCCCGGCGCCATCGACGGCGACATCGTGGGCTTTGTCGGCCTTGTTGCCGCCTATGTAGGTGGAGTAGACAATCGCCGAGCCCGTTGCGTTCAGCTTGGTGAGCACGGCATCGAACGTGCCGCCGCCGTAGGATGCCTGCACCACTCCCGGCGTGGTCGGGTAGTTATTGGATGTCGTGTACCCGGCAATGTAGGCGTTGCCGGAAGCGTCCACGTCGATCATGCTCCCGGAATCGAGTTGTGAGCCGCCGATGAAGGTGGAGTAGACCATCGCGCTCCCCGACGGGTTCATCTTCGTGACCACCACGTCATAGTTGCCCTGGTTGGCGGCACGGTAAGCACCCGCTGTGGTGGGGTAGTCGGGCGAGTTGGCCTCTCCGACCACGAAGATATTCCCTGCGGCGTCGTTGGTTACGCCATAGACGGTGTCCGACTGGAAGCCGCCGATATGGGTTACGTACTGGAAGGCCGGGTCGATGACCAGCGGCCGCCGGGCATCGTAGGGGCCCAGGTCAAACGCCACGCGCGTCGCCTTGCCGCCGCGGGCACGGGTCACGCGGTAGGACGAGGTGACCGGCCTCCGCCTGCCGCTGATGACCTGATACGACACCGGCCTGCGCCACCGCACATCGCCGTCCGCCGTGCCGACCACGAGATCGCCGCCCGACACCCTGACCGGGCCCGGCGCCGAGACCTCGAGCAGAATGCTCCGCGGGTCTGCCCCTGGCGCCACAACGTAGTCGCACTCCATCTCGCCCCTGGCGCTGTAGTAACGCACGTCGATGCCGGGATAGAGATCCGCCGACCGAACGCTGCCATACCCGGCCATACCGGTGCGCCAGTCCTCGCGGCGACCTACCAGGTGGTTGGTGGCGCCGGGCAGCAGTCCCTCGCCCGTCACCGAACGGCCTTTCCCGCCGATCGCCCTGATGGCAATGGAGCTGCGCGGCAGGGCGATCACGACCGAGTCGCACGTAACAAAGAGCGACGAACGGCTACCCCGGGCGACGTACCGGACTTCGGACGGGTAGCGGCCGGCGTTGGCCTCGAACCGGGATGGGAGGTTCGGGGCCATGCCGGGCCCATGGCCGGCGCCGGCCGGGCCTGAGGCAAACACCGTCACGGCCGTTGCGAGAGAGCTGAGCCGGGCCGCTGCCCGACCGCAACGTACCACCGTCATGTCTCATCCTCCTGACGTGTCTGTGCGGCCGTCGAACGCCACCAGGGGGTATGACCACGACCCTTCGCGCGGTACGCACGATTCCGGGCGGCGACGGCAAACGCGGCCAAGCCGTAGCAGTCCTATTGGCAATCAGTTAGCGATTTGTGGCCTTGGAGTAGCCGCTTTATACCCCAACTCCCACGGTGAACGGTCGCGGGAACGCAGTACACAGGTCGGCAAGCCGTAAGCGTCAGAGGAGCTTGGGAGCGGTCTAGAAGATGAAGGTGCGGTACGTACTGATCCCCATGGCCCAGCCCCAGAGCGACCAGACCGCGGCGATGACGTAGTCGCCGAGGATCAGGCCCAGGAAGAAGGGCAGGGCCTGCCGGTACATGCGCGAGCCGCCGTACCTGACTACCATGGACTTCAGGAGCCACCCGATGAAGATCGCCGACCAGAAGTACTCCAGCGCGTAGCTATTGGCCAGCGCGTAGCCGATGGGGTGGAACGGCCACCAGAAGAAGCGCGCCTTGGCAAGCGCCAGCGCAAGGGTCACGGCCGCGCCTCCGCCGGTGAACGTGAGCGCCATGCCGTCCAGCGGCTTGGGGTTGTCGGTCCAGTCCTGCAGCCGGCTGAACGCCTCGCGGCCGATGCCCGTGGCGTAGGCCGCGATCTTCGGCGTGGCCTCCCCGCACCGGTAGAACGTATCAAGCAGCGCGAACCAGCCGAAGATCGAGCCGAGTAGCGCCGCCAGAACCATGGCCCAGACCAGGCGGCGGGCCTCCATGCCCAGCGTCTGTGCGGCCTTCATGCCCTCCAGCTGGTGCGGCATGGGGTGGCACCGGTAGCCCCGGTTGAACCAGAACATGAAGCTGAGGAGCGTCAGGTTCTGTTGCCCAAGCGCCTGGGAGCCGAAGAGCGAGACCACGAAGCGCTCGGGGTTCACCCAGTTCAGCTCGTGCGCGGGCGGCCCCAGCTCGGCGCGGACCCGCGTGATGCCGATGGAGAGGATGAAGTAGAACGCGAAGTAGACGATGGGCAGCCAGACCGACATTCCGGCCGCCACGCAGGCCCCGGTCAACACGGCCATGCCGCCGAGCAAGCCCAGCGCCGCGGCGCGGTACGAGATACCCGCATGCGGGTCGCTGCCGCCCTTCCACGCCATCACCAGCACGTCCTTCAGGTAGCCGCGGGAGAGCCAGACCATGGCCACCGAGAGGCCGATCCACGCGCCGGTGCCCTGCTCCTGGATGTACGGGATGCGGGCCAGGGCCGACGGCGCGCCGGGGTCGCGGAAGCCCCAGACCACGCATCCCACGTCGATGAGCTTCCGCAGCACGTAGAAGAACCAGCAGGAGAAGGCCAGGTCCAGCGGCAGGAAGAAGGCAAGCCCGATGGCGAACGGGAAGAAGCCCACGGGCATCCAGCCCAGCCCGTTCCAGGGCGGCGAGGCGGCGAAGTAGGGCCCCAGGTCCTGCAGCTTCAGGTGGAGGTGCGGCACCGAGGGGTAGAGGTAGTTCAGGTTGTTGAACGTCTGCACTACCACAGGTATGGCGAAGCCGAGCCAGAGCATGCGCTCGCGGTAGGTGGCCGTCGTCGTGATGGAGAGCGGAATCTGGATGGTCGGGTAGGCGAGCTTCTCGTCATCGGTCCATCGCTTGCGGAGTAGCACGTTGAGGCAGAGCATCACCCAGGTGAGCAGCATGATAAAGGCCGTCCAGAAGAGGATCGGCGGAAGCCAGGCGGCCAGGTGCCGCGGGCTCCAGAAGGTGCTGTTGCCGATGTAGTAGCCCCGCAGGGCGTCGCGGTCGGCCGGAGCCATCCAGGTCGGCACGAAGCTGAAGAAGCGGTTAAGCCGGTTCGTGGGGTCGTCGAACCATCGCATGAAGCCCAGCACAGAGGGCAGGTTCTCGAGGCTGTCGCGGCCCATGACGGCCGAGCCCATGCTGAGCATGATGTAGACCGTCATCAGCTCGCCTTGCGAGAGGGCCAGGCCGGGCTTGCGCTTGGCGATCGCCGCGTTGAGGCCGGTGAGCACCAGGATCATGAAGATCACGTGGAAGAAGAGGCTGACGCAGGTGCTGTCCAGCGAGTTCCACTGCATCTCCATGGCTGCCATCCAGAGGCAGCTCACGGGGATCAGCAGGGAGCCGAGCAGGACGGCCCGGCCGCTGACGCCGCGCGGCGTAGGCGGGGCCGTTGCGGGCGCGGGGGGCCGGTCCGTGAGGTCAGTTGCCATTTCGCCCCTAGGTTCACCGGAAGGCGCACGTGATCCTTCCTCGGCGCCCCTGTCTCGGCGGGATGCGGCTCCGCAACGGCGTCGCGGCCCCAGAGCCAGGCGTCACGCCGGGCGCGCGTCTCCGCGAAGGCGGAGGGATCGACGGCGAGGACGACCCCGGATCGGGTGCGCTCCAGGCGTAACCCCAACGCCTCGGCGGCCCAATCGAAGGGCATGGGCCCAACGCCGGCCACCAGCCGGTCGTAGTCCGACGCCATCTCGGAGCCCGTCAGGGCCAGCACGCACTCGCGAAGATTCGCCGGCGCGTAGCCGGGCTTCGGCGGGCTGTAGAGCGGCAACATACGGCGCAGGACATCCTCCAGGCCTCGGACGCCCTGCGAGCCGCGGCGCACGGCGGCATCCAGGCAGAAGCCGATCAGTGCGCCCTTGAGGTAGTAGCTCATGCCGGCGTAACCGCTGCTCTGGCCACCTTCCCAGACGCGGCGGCTTGCCTCCTCGGCGCTCACATTGGCCGCCGCGGGTGTGGCCTCGTACTGGGCGATGTCATCACCGAGCCAGTTCAGGAACTCCGCCTGCGTGATCTGCCCCGAGCGGAAGAGGACCAACCGGGCGAGGTACTCCGTGACGCCCTCGGCGAACCAGAGGGTCGGGCAACGCAATGGCGTGCGGTAGTCGTAGGGGATCATCCCCTGCGGCCGCAGGCGCTTCACGTTCCAGGCGTGGAGGAACTCGTGGCAGGCCAGCGCTGAGAACATCGCGTTGGGCGCGCCCGACCATGCCACACGGGCCGAGTCGGCGTGCTCAAGCCCTCCCCCCTTGTTGCCGCCGTCGACGAAGAGGGCGTAGCGCTTGAAGGGCGCTGGGCCGAGCATGGCCGCGGCCGATGCCACCACGGGCCGGAACCGCGCCGCCGGCGGCCCGGCCTCCATGGGCGCGCCGGGACCGAAGGTGGCCACGGTCACCCGAATGCCGGCCTCAAGGAACGTGGCCTCGTCGCGCCGGCCCACGAGGATCGGCGCATCGACGAGGTCGTCGTAGCTCGGCGCCGTGAACCCGCCTGGCTCGCCGGCCTGCTCCTGCAGCGGGCAGAGGGCGGCGCTCCAGCCCGGCGGAGCCTCCACGGTCAGCGCCACGGGTTCGGACTGCCGATCCTGAACCAGCATCAGGAGCGCCGGGCCGCTGAAGAACGCATAGCGGTCGGTGACAATCGCGTTCTCCGAGAAGAGGCCCGCCTCCTGATTGGGTACCGCGTAGCGCACACGTACCTCGGCGCCGCGGGTGGCCACCTCCCACAGGTCGCGCTCCGGCCGGCTCACGGCCAGCGGCGCGCCGTCGGGCGTGGCCGCGCTGAACTCCGTGACGCCGCGCCAGTGGTTCTGGAGACGGTAGTCGCCGGGGGTCCAGGATGGCATCACGACCCGCAACGGGCGGCCCGCCTTCAGTCCCGCGACCGCTATCTCGACGCGGGTCCGGCCGGCCCGGCCGGCCACGGGCGGCTCAGGCCGCACAGTGTAGCGAATCTGGGGGACGACAGGCGCGGCAAGGGCGGCCGATGCGGCGACCAGCCAGGCCGCCGTCGCAACGCCGCGCAGCCAGGCCCAGGCGCTGCCGCCGAGCCTACGCGCCGCCGCGGTTCTCACGTGGGTTCAGGAGCGGCACGGTCTTGCGGACGTTGGCCAGCCAGATCTCGGCCAGCCGGCGGGGCGAGCAGTTGTTGGCGGCGGCATCGGCGGCGGACACCGTGACGAGCACCTTGCCGTTGATCGTGATGGAGACGGTCTCCTTGCTGGTCACCTTCAGGCAGATGTCCGCAGGCCCGATGGGCCTCGCAGCCACCGAGAGCATCTCTGTGAGGCGCTCGTCGAGCTGCTCCACGCGCTGCTCGGGCGTCAGGCTCTTGTACGGAGCGCGTAGCCGCAGGACCTGCTGCCCGGCCACCGACCAGACGACGGGGTCGTCGGCGACGGCGTGGCCGGAAGACGTGACCGCAATCGCAATCGCGACAACAAGGATTGTGCAGCGCATGGTGCCACCTCCGATGCCGGACCAGGCTATCGCGGCGTCGCCGCAACCAGGGACCCGGCCACAGCAGTATACGGTATATACGCACCGGCCATGGCGGCCGGACGCCATAGGTATAATCCGCACCTGAGAGGGCCACCATGCAGGAAGACCTTGAGCAGGCGATTGACGAGGCGCTGGACGGCCGGCCCCGAGCCGCCGCCCTGGTAGAGATGGCCGAGGCGCTGCAGGACAGGCGCGACCGGCTTCGAGCCGAGCTGCGGGGCTCGACCGACGAGGCCCGCGCCAAGGAGCTACGCACCCGGCTACGCGAGACGGAGCGCCAGTTGGAGGTGCTGCGCGAGGAGCACGCCATCACCGAGTTCGTGGAGATGTCGGTGAAGGCCGCCGTACTCAGGGCCGCGCCCTCGCCGGACCAGCAGCAGAGCCCCGACTTGCCGGGCGCCTCATCGGTCCCAACGGGCGACGACGACTATTGAGCGGCCCGGCATCGCGCGCCAGGGTAGGCATCGCCTTTGCGGTCACCATACTGCTGTGGGGCTCGGCTTTCCCAGCGATCCGGTACGCGGTCCGCTCCTTCTCGCCGGCCCACCTCACGCTGCTCCGCTTCCTCTTCGGCTGCGCCGCCATGACGATGATCGCTGTCGTCGGCCGCGTGCCGATCCCGCCCGCGCGGCTCCTGCCACGGGTCGCCCTGATCGGCGTCATGGGTTCGGTGGGCTACCATCTGGCGCTCAACTTCGGGCTCCGGACCGTCTCTGCGGCGGCCGGCAGCCTCATCGTCAATCTCTCGCCGGTCCTCACGGCCATCCTGGCCCGGACCTACCTGCGCGAGAGGATGGGGATGCGCGGCTGGTCGGGCTTGGCGCTGGCTGTGGCGGGCGGCGCCGTCATCGCCTCCGGTGAGCTGGCGGCCCAGAAGATGGGCGTGCGCATGGCTCCCACCGGCATCGTGCTGCTCTTCTTCTGCGCCGGCTGCTGGAGCGTGGTGACCGTGATCCAGAAGCCCATGATGCGGAGCCTCTCTCCGTCGCAGGTGGGCGTCTGGTCGGTCCTCATCGGCACCGTCCCGTTGCTTGCCCTCTCCGGCGGGCTTCCCGCCGCAGTGGCTTCAGCCCCGCGCGAGGCGCTGGCAGCGGTGGCCTACCTGGGCATCGGACCGATCGGCGTGGCCTACCTCACCTGGAACTACTGCCTCCACCGGCTCCCCGCTTCCAAGCTCTCGGCGGCCACCTACGTGTTGCCCGCGGTCGCCATGTTGGTGGCCTGGGTCTGGCCCGGCGAGGCGCCCAGGGCCACCACCGTCGTCGGGGGAGGGATCGCCCTGCTCGGCGTCGTATTGGTCACCACGGACCGGCAGATCGGCATAGCCGACTGACCACTCACGCACGGCGGAGACGCGATGCGCATCCTATTCCTTGACCTCGACACACTGCGGCCCGACCATCTGGGTTGCTACGGCTACCATCGGAACACCTCGCCCAACATCGACCAGATCGCGGCCGAGGGCGTGCGGTTCGACAACTACTACTGCTCCGACGCGCCGTGCCTTCCCAGCCGCGCCGCGCTCTTCACCGGGCGCTTCGGCATCCATACCGGCGTCGTAGGCCATGGCGGCACCGCAGCCGACATTCGTCTGCAGGGCCCGGACCGGGGCTTCGCCGACCTCTGCCGCCATGACAACCTGCCCGCGTTCCTGAGGTCGCAGGGCTTCAAGGCCGCCTCCATCAGCCCGTTCGCCGAGCGGCACGGGGCCTGGTGGTTCAACGCCGGCTTCAACGAGATGCACAACACCGGCAAGGGCGGCATGGAGTCGGCCGAGGAGGTCACTCCCACCGCGCTGGACTGGATTCGGCGTAACGCCAAGGGCGACCAGTGGTTCCTGCACCTGAACTACTGGGATCCGCACACGCCCTACCGAGCTCCGGCAGACTTCGGCAACCCGTTCGAGGGGCAGCCCGTGGCGCAGTGGATCACGCCCGACATCCTGGAGTTGCACCGCCGCGCCGTCGGCCCGCATACCGCGCGTGAGATCGGCATGTACAACAGCGATCCACTGCCCCAGTTCCCGCGCCACGTGCCCGAGGTGCGGCACATGGAGGATGTCCGCCGCCACTTCGACGGCTACGACTGCGGCATCGCCTACATGGACCAGCACATCGGCCAGGTGATGAACGCGCTGGCCGACGAGGGTGTGATGGACGACCTGGTCATCATCGTCTCGTCGGACCATGCCGAGAACCAGGGCGAGTTCGGCATCTACGCCGAGCACGCCACGGCGGACCACGCCACCTGCCGCATCCCCATGATCATCCGCTGGCCGGGCGGCGCACGGGGAGCGTCCGATGCGGGCCTGCACTACAACCTCGACCTGTGCCCGACGCTGGCGGCCCTGCTGGGCGGGCAGCCGCGCGCGTCATGGGACGGCGTCAGCTATGCCTCATCGGTCCTGCGCCCCGGGTCCGACGGCGGCCGCGAGGCCCTCGTCCTGAGCCAGTGCGCCCATGTCTGCCAGCGAAGCGTGCGATGGGGGCCGTGGCTCTACATGCGGACCTACCACGACGGCTTCCACCTCTTCGCAGAGGAGATGCTCTTCAACGTCTCCACGGACCCGCACCAGCAGCGCGACCTTGCCGCCGACCAGCCGGCGCTGACCAACGAGGGCGCGGCGCGGCTGCTCCGCTGGGAGCACCGGATGCTGGCCGGCGCGCCGGCAGGCCACGCCGCCGATCCGCTCTGGACGGTGATGCAGGAGGGAGGGCCGCTTCACGCCCGGGGCCACCTGAAGTCCTACTGCGACCGCCTGAAGGTTACCAAGCGCGCCTGGGCCATACCCGAACTGCTCCGGCGCCACCCCGATGACCCCAGCGTCCGAGGGGCCGCATGAGCGAGCCGACGCCGCAGTCGCTGGGAGGCGATCCGGAGTCCGGCGGCGGCGATCGGCCGGTCACCGATCCGCGCATCTACCTGGCGGCCGAGCGGACGCTCCTGGCGTGGATCCGCACCGGATTGGCGATGATGGGCCTCGGCTTCGTGGTGGCGCGGTTTGGGCTCCTGATGAAGGAACTAGCAATAGAGGGGCACGCCGCGCTGGCCCGGCACCAGGCGCCCGCGGGCTGGCTCGGAACCGTCCTTGTGCTTCTCGGCGTCATAGTAAGTGCGGTGGCCACGGCGCAGCACGTCCGGACCGTCGAGCGTCTGCACCGCGGCGTGACGTACCGGCCGTCGGCCTTCAGCCTGGAGGCCGCTGTAGGGGTCGTCTTGTCGGTCTTGGGCGTGTTCATGGCTTTGCATCTGCTGGCGGCGTTGCGCTAGCCCGCCGGCCCTATCCTTCAGTAGCTCGCCGCGGCCTGACCGTGGGGCCGCAAGGAGGTTGGCCATGCGACTCTCGGACAACAGCAGGCTCACCGACCAGCGCGTGCAGGAGTGGTTCCTTCTCCAGAAGGCGCGCGACAAGCAGGCGGAGACCGCGCCGAAGGCCGTCCGCCCCGGACCCACCGTCACGATCTCGCGGCAGTTCGGCGCCGGCGGCAATTCCGTGGCCACGCGGGTCGCGGCGCTCCTCGGCGCTCCCTGGACGGTCTGGGACAAGGAGGCCATCAAGGTGGTGGCTGATAACGCCCAGATCAAGCAGGAGATGGCCCAGGCCATGGACGAACGGTCCCGATCCTGGGTCCAGGAGATGTTCCGAGACCTGCTGGGCGCCGACCACATCGACAGTAGCGCCTACAAGCGCATCCTCATCGAGACGCTCCTCAGCGTGGCGCAGCAGGGGCACAAGATCATCGTCGGGAGGGGCGCCAACTACGTCATGCCCCAGGCCCTCAATGTCCGTCTCGAAGCCGCCGAGGAGTGGCGCGTCCAGGCGACGATGCGGATCGACAACCTGAACCACGCCGACGCGGTGAAGCAGGTCCATCTGGTGGATGCCGACCGCGCCAAGTTCGTGCATGACGTCTACGGCAAGGATGTGGCGCAGCACAAGGCCTACGACATGGTGCTCCGCGTGGATGCGCTAGGGGGCTACGACACAGCCGCGGCGGCCGTAGCGGCGGCGGCCCGCGTCATGTACAAGCTGCCGGACGCCTGAGGCTACAGGTAGCCGCCCGCGGCGCCGAGGTTGTTGCGCAGGACGGTGCCCTCGGCATCGTCTTGGCGCACGTTGGCCTCCACGTTGCGGTTGAGGATGTTGCCCTCGATCACCGTGCCGTCGGCCCGCGACAGCTCGATGCCCACGCGGTTGTCCTGGATGTCGTTGCCGTGCAGCGTGTGGCCGTGGGGGCGCAGGTCGGGGCGCTCCTCGTTCTCAGCCGGGCCGGGCCGGATGCCGTGGTTCTGGTTCGCCGCGATGCGTACACCCTTGCCGTTCCGCGTGAACGTGTTGCCCTCGATCTGCCAGCCGTAAGAGGTGGCGTGATCCGGGAAGGACTGCGCGAACGCCTCGACGCGCACGCTCCATAGCAACACGCCATGCCCGTTTGCCTGGAGCGTGTTGCGCTGCACGCGGAAGCCGTGGCCGTTCTCGACGGCGATGCCTGCCTGGCGGTTCATCACCATGCGGCACTCCTCGATGCATGTATCCCACGAGAAGCCTAGCCAGAAGCCGTAGTTGCACCGGTCGGCGTAGTTCCGGACAAACCGGTTGCCCCGGCAGAAGGTGGCCTCGAAGGCGATATTGGGGCTCAGCGAGGCGTCGTTCTCAACGAACACGTTGTCATCACAGCCGCACTTGGTCCCGTCCGGCGCCAGCCCCGCCAGGAAGAACCCGTCGCCGCCCAGCCGCGCGGTGTTGCGCCGGAACGTGTTGCGGCAGGAGGCGCGCACCACCACGAACCCGGCTGCGTCGGCGCCCATGTGGCCGAAGTGGAGGCCGCCGTCGCGGGGCTCGAACCGGCAGCAGTAGTCCGCGGAATTCTCCTCGAAGAGGCTGTCGCAGGTGGCAGAGAGGTACAAGCCGAAGCCGCTGTTGTAGTTCGCCTGGTTGCACCGCACGGTGAGGCCCGAGCAGCCGTAGGCCAGCAAGCCGCTCTGCTGGTG
>CAISJD010000203.1 GCA_903885605.1 uncultured Chthonomonas sp.
CCACTTCGTGTCAGGATGACGTCAAGGGCGGCTCGCACACCCGGGCCGCAGGTCGAGCGCCGGAACGCCGTACCAAGCCCCCGCCCTGCCATTGCCGGCTCGGGCCCCGCGCCCCGTCGCGTACAATAGGGCGTCCTGACCGGACATGGAGGCGCCCGCCATGGCTCGTTTTGCTGCCCTTCTCCTCTGCGCCGCCTGGGTCGGCGCTTCGCCCGCCCTTGGCGCCGAGGTCCGCTCGCTACGCTCGCTTCGTACCGGCAACGGCAACGGCAAAGGGCAAAAGGGCCAGAGACCAAAGGGCTACGAGGAGCCCTCGGGAGAGACACACCGAAACCCTCGACTGAAGTTCCAATCGTCAGGGTTGAACCTAACGCGACAGCGCGCGCGGAAGAGGTCCGTATAGTAGTCGCACCACGAGCCGCCCCGCAGGACACGCCACGCACCTTGCGCCGGACCTTTGGGATCACGGGCGGGCGCGGTTTCATAGTAGGTGTCGGCGTACCAGTCCGCGCACCACTCCCAGACGTTGCCCGCCATGTCCAGGCAGCCGTAGGGGCTTGCGCCCGCAGGGACGCTCCCCACCGGCGCGGTGGACTCGGCCTTGGCAGGGCTCACGGAGCAGACGCAGCGGCGCGCGTCCCAGACGTTGCCCCAGGGATACTCGCGCCCATCGGTGCCGCGGGCCGCCTTCTCCCACTGCGCCTCCGAGGGCAATCTCACGCCTGCCCACTGGCAATACGCGACCGCATCGTCCCACGACACATTCACGATCGGGTGAGTGTCCTGCCTGCCCCATTCCGGTTTGCTGGGCATTAGGGCGCCCGTGGCCTCGCAGAACTTGCGGTACTGCGCCACGGTCACTTCGGCCCTGTAAATCCAGTAGCCGCTGAGGGTGACCTTGCGCGCGGGCTTCTCGTCTTCGGCACCGGTGTCCGATCCCATGGTGAACTCGCCCGCCGGCACCCAGACGAGCACCGCGCCGTCCCTGGGGTTCACCACGGTGTCACCCACCTTCTTGCCGGGAGCAGGGGGCCAACTCGGTTGTGCCTGAGCGCCGGCAAATCGGTCGCCCTGAGTCGTCATCGCGGACCGGGCCGGGCAACCGAACAGGAGGAATGCGGCAAGCATGGCGCCGACGACGACCACGACGCCGGCCGGCAGACGGAATGCGTACTTCATGGCTCTCTCCTTGCCGCTCAGAGATGAGGCTAACACCGCCATGCCGCAGAGCAGGAGAACTACCAACATAAGTCCCATGGCACTATTACCTCCTAGGATGTGTGGGGTTATCGCCGATCACTGGCTATGCATCGATGCTGGATGAGCGCCGAAGACCAAGCGACCACCGGAACCAGTATACAGAGCTACCGTGAAAGCATCGTGAGAGGCTCGGCCGCCGGGCGGCATCTTGGGCCGAAGATGGCGAATATCGCGGACGATCGTGCGCTGCATGGCGCTTCTGCCGGTGTTTGCGCTACGGTTCGGCTCTCGACAGCACGTCCGGCGACCCCGTCGGGGCCGCCACGATGCGCCCTGCGCCGGCCAGGGCGCAACTGAGGTGGCTCGTGTCGCATATGCGGACGGCCCGCTCTTGCAGGGCGTCGCGGACCGAATGCGCGTCGCAGGGCTGTGAGTTGCCACTGAAGCTCATTGGGATGAGACCGGGCCTCCGCGCCCGAGTCTGGCAGACCCAAGCGTGCCCCGTCGTTTCGGTACGACCCGCGCAACGTCGGCGCAGGGCAGGCACGGGGGCCTGCCCCTACGAGTCGGCGCGGCGGCGAACTCCGGGGGGTCCTTCCACTTCGTGTCAGGATGACGTCAAGGGCGGCTCCCACCCCCGGGCCGCAGGTCGAGCGCCGGAACG
>CAISJD010000204.1 GCA_903885605.1 uncultured Chthonomonas sp.
GCCGACGTGGGCGAGGGCTGGTGGACGCCTTCGTTGTTGATGAGGCCGATGACCCACCCCGCCTCGGTGCGGGCGAGGGTCATCTGTACGCGGCCTTCCACCGATACCGGTAGGACGGCCTGTGCCAGCGCCCGGGTCAGCGCTCGGGGCACGCGGAGCGCCGGGCGGTCGATGAGGATCACCCACCCCTTGCCCACCTTGGACGCCGCAATGCCATCGGAGAGTACCGGCTCGGATGCGGCGTCGGCCGGCAGGAGGCCCGAAAGCGGGCCCGTGGCGTGCGACCGGTGGACCACCACGGTGGAGCCCCGCTGCGCCGCCTGCAGCAACCGCTGGGCGAAGGCCGCGTCGGGCTCGAAGTCGCCGACGCAGAAGAGCACCGGGTAGGAGGCCAGCACGTCGGCGGAGGCGTCGCTGAGCAGCGCGTCGAGCGTGTCTCCGTAGGGCGTGTGGGTCAGGTAGCCCTGGTCGCGGGCCATGAGGCCCCGGTCGAAGGCGCCGGGGTAGAACTGCTGGAAGAGGTCGGTGGCCATCTCGTCGCCCTGGGTCCGCTTGAAGCTGCGCCAGGGCTGGTCGCCGCCGTTGAAGCCGTTGTACTGGTCCATGACCGCCGCGAAGGGCGTCACGGGCACGCCGCGGTTGGGGTGCGCCGAGGTGAAGGCGACGAACTTGCGCCACGCATCGCCCAGCGTGGAGAGCTTGGGCAGGCCATCGACGCGGTCGTCGTTGAAGGCGTTCCAGCCGTTGGCCTCGGCGCAGACCACCGCCGCGCCGCCCAGCCAGGCCGCGTACCAGTGGCGCTCCAACAGGTTCACCGAATGGCCGTGGTCGGGGCCCCAGGTGCCGCTGCCCGGACCCGGCGTCCAGGGCGAGTAGCGGTCATACGAGAGGATGGTGCCGGCGTACCAAGGCGACATCTGGGCGTACCAGGCGAGGCCGTACTGCCGGCCCGCGCCGCGGGTGAAGGAGTAGTGCGGCTGGCTCCCCGGGATGTTCTCGCAGACCTCCACGCCGATGAGCCGATCGCTGCCCCACCGCGCGCCGTAGTGCTGGTAGAAGCCGTAGCCGTTCACGCTGATGAGCCGCCCCTTCAGGTTGTCGCGGACGGTCTTGTAGTGCTTCTCCCAGGCTTCGTAGGCCTGTTTGCGGGTGGCCGTACCCTTGGGCAGGCCGCCGAAGTAGAAGTCCAGCGCGTTGTCCCACTCGCCATGCAGGGCGGCCACCAGGCGGCCGGGGCGCAGGGCGTCCAGCTCCTTCAGGTTCCGCTCGCGCTCCGGCGTCAGCTTGAAGGTGAGGCGCTGCATGCCGTCGGGGTCGGTGGTGACCAGCAGCGGGCCGGCGTCCGACGCATACCGCCGCAGGAAGCCCATGTCGGCGTCGTCGAAGTTGGCCCAGGAGTACCAGGAGTCGCCCAGCTTGTACTCGCGGGCGGCGGCCAGCACGGTGGATGAGCTTCGGGCGCCGGCCGCGTCGCCGCCGAAGTAGTTCATCGCCCAGAAGGGCTTGCCCTCGAGGTCCCGGCGTCGCAGGGGGCCGGCCTGCATGGCGGCGTAGGCGTACGACGGGCGCTGGACCTTGCCGACCAGGGCGTCGGCGTCGCCCTCGGCGGGCGCCTGGTCCATGGTGGCGGTGATGTCGTCGAAGGCGATCGTCGCGTGGGCCTCGTAGGGCTGTTCGGCGCTCCAGAAGCGGCCCACCTCGATGAAGCTGAAGCCCTCGGTCAGCTCGGCGGCGCTCCAGACTTGCGCGCCGTTCAGGCTCACGGAGCAGCCCTCCTTGCCCCAGTTGAAGGTGATCTGCACCCAGCC
>CAISJD010000205.1 GCA_903885605.1 uncultured Chthonomonas sp.
CCCGGTGAACTGCATCTGGCCGGGCAGGAGGCTGCGGCGCTCCGCGTGACCGATGCCGCCGGGGTCGAGATGCTGCACGATATCGTAGGTCCGACCGGCGCTCCGGCTCGAACCGGCGCCCTGCGGACCGGCTCGAGCGTGGTGATCCCCGTGGCGTGCGCTGCGGGCTCCCAGGCCACCTACTATGTCTACTGCGCCAACCCCTCGGCCTGGGCCGTGCCCGACTGGCTCGAGAGCGGCGGATCGCTCCGCAACGGCGGAGTGGAAGAGGGCGACGGGTCCGCGCCCGCGGGCTGGGCCCACGATGCCGCCGACGCGAGCCGGCGCGTCGAATGGTCCACCGAAGCCCCACACACCGGCCGCCGATGCCTGAAGACCGTGGTCGCCGAGGGCGCCGAGCCCTCTTGGATCGCCACGCGCCAGGGCGCCATCCGCATCGAGGGCGGCGCCCGCTACCGAATGAGCGCCTGGGTCCGCGCCGAGGGCATCCGGGGCCTCTGCGGATGGTACATCCACCTGGGCACCGCGGCCGATTCCATGCTGGCGTCGCCCATGCTGAGCGCGGGCGAGGGCTCCTTCGGCTGGACGCGCGTGCAGGCCGAGTTCACCGCCCCCGCCGAGGCCGACCGTGCCGACCTGGGCACGGTCCTCCGCGGCACGGGCACGGCGTGGTTCGACGACGTGGAGCTTGAGCGGCTGGACGCGGGCGCGCCCGCCCTCTCCGCCGAGGCGGGCGAACCCGAGAAGCTGGGCGCGACCCCGGCTCCCGCGCGCACGCCCTGGCCGTCGGCGCCGCGGCCCGAGGCGATATCCCGCCTGCGCACGCCGATCCGCCTGCTCAACACCTCCGACCGGCCCACGGAGGGCATCGTCTGCGTCGAGGCCCCCGCCGTCCTCTCGCGCATGCAGGGCTTGGAAGCGGGGTTGCGCGTGATGGACGGCGGCAAGCCGACGCCCCACTACCGCCTGCGCGATGTGCTTCTGCTCAAGGCGGCGGCGGCGGCCCGAACGGAGCGTGTGCTCCACGCCTATGTTATGCCCGCCACGTCGCCCTCACGGGGCGGGGCACGCTCGATCGTGCAGTACGCCCTGAACCCGGCCGTGCCCGGAGGCGCGAACGTGGCCGCGGGCGGCATGTCGGTGAAGGAGTACGCCGCGCTGATGGCCGCCGTGCCGTCGCTGGTGAAGAACGCCGGGTTCGAGGAGGGCGCGGGCTCCCCGGCGGGCTGGCAGGGCGGCTCCGAGGGCGAGAAGCCGGCCGGAGCGGAGATGACGACCGTCGACGGCGGCCTCTTCGGCAAGCGGTGCGCGCGCATCGTCGTGCCCGCCGATGCCACGCCCAGTTGGACCGGGTGGCGGCAGGATGTGCCCGTCCGCCCCAACCGCACCTACCTCTACGCCGCATGGCTCCGGTGCAGGGAGCTGTCCGGCGGAGTGCAGCTCCACGCCCATATGCGGACGGCCTCGGGCGAGCTCTGCAAGCAGAACGCCATGGTGGGCGCGGGGCCGCCCATCTCCGGCGACCAGGACTGGACGCTGATCACGGGGCTCTTCCGCACGCCCGACGACTGCGCCGTCTTCCAGGTCCACCTGACCATGATGGCCACCGGAACCGTCTGGCACGACGGCGTGCTGCTGACCGAAGTGCAGCCCGCCGAGGCCCTCCCCTCGGAGAACCGTCCCGAGCGGAGCACCGGCGTGGCAACCTGGGCCGTGAACCCCATCGTGAAGGTCTTTCGCGAGGACACGCCGCCCGCCGCCGCCGCCCTCGCCTCCGTCACCGCGGCGGGCGGCGAGCAGGAGCCCGTGCAGGTGGCGCTCCGCGCCGGCGCGCCGGTCAGCGGCGTGCGTGTGGTCGTGGACGCGCCCACGGGACCCGCCGGCCGCAAGCTGGCGCGGTACGAAGTGGGCCTCGTGGGCTACGTTCCCATCGACCAGGCGACGAACTACTACAGCGACCGCGGCCCGGCGTACACGCGCAAGGTTCCCAGCGGGCCCGCGGGCTCCGACGGATGGCCCGGCTGGTGGCCCGATCCCATCCTGCCCGGCGACCGCTTCGACCTGGCCGCCGGCCGCACGCAGCCGGTATGGGTCACGTTCAGCATCCCGCGAGGCTGCCCGGCCGGGCTCTACAAGGGCGCCGTGCGGTTCATGGCCCGGGGCAAGCTGCTGGCGCGCATGCCCGTCACGATCCGTGTGTGGGGCTTCGACCTGCCCGAGCGCCCCAGCCTGAAGGCCATCTACGACTGCCGCCAGTCCGGGCCCATGTGGCAGATTGCCGGCAAGAGCGAGCAAGAGGTCCGGCAGGCGTTCTGGCGCTTCATGGCCGATCGGCGCACCTGCCCCGACTCCGTGAAGCCCGAACCCGAGTTCCGCATGGCCGACGGCGTCGTCACCGCCGACTTCACCGAGTACGACAAGGCCGCCCGGGTCTACTTCGACGAACTGCACCTGCCGCACTCCTACACGCCCTGGTTCTTCTACTCGTTCGGCTGGGGCCACCTGCCCGCCGAGAAGCTGGGCCTCCAGCCCTACGCGGGCGCCTACCCCTTCGAGGGCGCCGACCGCAGGAAGCTGAACCCTGCGTACAAGAAGGCGTACCAGGACGCCCTGCGCCTCTTCTGGAACCACGTCAAGGAGAAGGGCTGGGCCGACAGGATCACGCTCTACCTCTCCGACGAGCCGTTCGACACCGACGCCAAGATTCGCGACCAGATGCTGGCGGTCTGCGAGGCGATCCGCGAGGTCGACCCCGCCATACCCATCTACAGCAGTACCTGGCACCACCAGCCCGCGTGGGACGGCGCCCTGAGCGTCTGGGGCATCGGTCACTACGGCGTCGTGCCGGAGGCCACCATGCGGCGCATCCGGTCCGGCGGCGCGGCGATCTGGTGGACCACGGACGGCCAGATGTGCACCGATACGCCCACCTGCGCCATCGAGCGCCTCCTGCCCCACTATGCCTTCAAGTACGGCGCATCCGCATACGAGTTCTGGGGGGTCGACTGGCTCACCTACGACCCCTACCAGCGCGGATGGCACCAGTTCCTGATGCATGACTTCGGCCCCGGCGTGCCGAAGGAGTACGTCCGCTACCCCAACGGCGACGGCTTCCTGGCCTACCCGCCCGGCCCGCGCAAGCTCGACCGCCCCGTAACGAGCGTGCGGCTGGAGCAGGCCCGCGAGGGGATGGAGGACTATGAGATCCTGACCCTCTTGCGCCGGGCCATCGAGACCGCCCGGAAGGCGGGCAAGCCGACCGCCTCCGCCGAGAAGGCGCTGGCCATGGCCCAGGCTCTGGTAAGCTCCCCGTGTGACATAGGCCGCTACTCGACCCGTATACTGCCAAGTCCCGACCGCGTGCCGGCCGTGAAGGCCGCGGCGGCGGCAGCCATCGAGGCGCTACGTTGACCTGCGAGGTTCTATCGAAGCCGAGGAGATCGTGAATATGCCCCTGCATACCGTCGTGATGTCGGCAGCCGTTGCCGTAGCGCTGGGCGGATTGACTGGAGCCGAGCCGCGCGTGCCGCTGATCCGTCCCGACTCGCTCGATGCCGCCCTTACCGGCTGGGAGAAGCGCGGGGATGCGAAGTTCGAGGTGGAGCCCGCCGGTGGGCCTGACGGCAAGCCCGCGCTTCGCGTCACCATCGCGCCCGGCGTCGAGCTGAAGTGGCAGCAGGCGGCCCGGACGCTCACCGACGGCGTGCGGCCGGGCGATGCGTTCCAGGCATCGGCCTTCGTGCGCACGGAGGGCGTCGCCGACGGAACCGGGGCCTACATGGCCGTGGAATTCCTGGCCGAGGGCGAGAACCGCGCCGGCATCGCGCACAGCGCCGTCTCCATCGGCAACGGCGCCAAGGACTGGCAGAGGCTCACCGCCGAGGGTGTCGCGCCCGCCGGAACCCGGGCCGTGCGGCTCAGCCTCATCCTGAACTCCCATGCCACGGCCAGGTTCGCCGAGCCGGAGCTCGCGCGCACCGGCCGCCAGGTTCCCTGGCCGGATCTGGGTTCCTCCGTCCGCGCGGTGAAGATCCGCGGCGACAAGCCCGTGCAGGCCGCCTTCGCGGGTGTCGGCTTCCATGCCTTCCAGCACTCTCACCCCGGCATCACCGACGACGAGATGAACGAGGTGGTCTACAAGCGCTGGCGCGAGCTGCGGCCCTCCTTCGTGCGGCTGAACGATGAGTACGACTGGAAGCCCGACAAGTGGAACGACGTGGTGCGGCACCTGCGACATATGCAGGCCACGAATACGGAGATGTACCTCTGCTCCTGGAACCCGCCCGTGGTCAAGAACGACGCGGAGCTGCGCGCCTGGGCCTCCAAGGTGGCCGACAACCTGCAGTACCTGGTGAAGACCAAGGGCATCAAACAGGTCAAGTGGTACTGCATGTCCAACGAGCTGTCCCTCAACGGCTGGGGCGCCATGGCGCAGGACCTGCCCACCTTCAAGAAGTACCACGTTGCGCTGCACGCCGAGATCGCCAAGCGCCGCCTGCCCGTGGGCCTGCTGGCCACCGACGCCTCGCCGGTGGAGTACTGGCACACGCTGGAGTGGGCGGCCAAGAACATGGACGCCGTGACCGAGGTCTACGGCGGGCACCACTACTTCAACAACCAGCCGCCGGACGACGAGCGCTCCTATCCCTGGTGGCTGGACAAGCTGAAGGGCGCGGTGGCGGTCGCCGGGAGCAAAGGCAAGCAGTTCATCCTGGGCGAGTTCGGCTCCAAGCAGGACGGCGCCACGGTGAACGGCGTGAAGATGGACCGCTGCATCTACTACGAGACCTCCATGGAGCCCATGGTCGGCCTGCAGATCGCCGAGTCGGCCATCGCGGGCATGAACGCAGGCGTCCGGGCGCTGGGCTACTGGACGTTCATGGACTTCCCTGACGACTACTCGACCAGCTACAAGAACAAGTGGGGCCTCTTCCGCTGGAGCTTCGGCGATCGGTCTACCCGGGCGCCCTACTACGGCTACGGGCTCATGACCCGCTACTTCCGAGGCCCGGCGACTACCTTCTCCGTCGATTGCGCCGATCCGCGCCTCCGCGTCGCCGCCCTTCGAAGCGCCGCGGGCAAGTGGTCGATCGCCGTGGTGAACCGCGGCTCCGGAGCCGCGCCGTTGCGCGTCAGCCTGCCGGCAGGCGCCGCCGGGCAGGCCTTCCGCAAGTACGTCTATGACCCGGCCCGCGTGAAGCAGAACCGTTTCGGCGACATGCCCCCGTACGCCGCCGTGGTGAAGGCGCAGGCGCAGGCGCTGACCGACACGGTGGGCTCCATGAGCCTGACGGTCTACACCACCGACTACGACGCCGTGCCGCCTGCCGCGCCCCGGGCGCTCTCAGTCGATCCCATCGGCGCGGGCGACATCCGGCTCACCTGGAAGCCGGCGCCCGATGCCGACGTCTGCTACTACCGCGTCTACCGAGGACCCACGCCGGGCTTCAAGCCGGCGCCGCAGTACCAGATCGCCAGCACCATCGGCCTGGGCTATGTGGACCCGAACGTGGTCTTCACGGCGCCTATGCACTACAAGGTCGTGGCCGTGGACAACTCGGGCAACGCCGGGCCGGCCGCCGAGCCGAAGTAGGCGACATGCGCCGAGGGCCTCGCCGCGGCGGTAGTGCGGTGGCGAGGCCCTCATGCGGTGAGCCTGAACGCCGGCTCATCGGGCGGCGTAGCGCCTACTTGTAGTAGCAGGGACAGCAGCACGAGGCGGCGTAGGTCTCGTCACCCAGGAACCCCGAGCGGATCGTGCAGAAGCCGTTCACTGCGGCAACCTCCACGACCCGGCCTGCTCCGTCGGTCACCCGGTCAGTGCAGTGCGTGACGCAGTAGCAGATGTGGATCGGCTTGTTCGGCAGCGGAATGTAGGCGCCGCCGACCATCTGGTAGAGAGTGATCGTCGCCCGGTAGGTGCCGACGCAGGGCGCCGGGTTCTTCGTCACCAGCATGACCATGGCGGTCGGGGTCCTGGTGGTCTCCCACCAGTCCCATGCGACGCCTGGTGCGTACACGTCATCGCCTGAGTACGTAACCCTGGCCGTATTCCCCGTGCCTACGCCCAGGTCGGCAGGCACGAAGTAGCTGAATGCGGCGAAGCCGATGCCCGACCGCAACGTTGTCACCTGGGTGTCAACGGTCGTGCCGTTGATGGCCAGGTCCAGTCCCTTCTCGGCCAAACCCGCGCCGTGGTACGGAGCCACAGTGGACTCCCGTAAGGTCGCGGTGAACCGGGCAAACGAGCGAAGGGGCACCGCCGTCCTCGGGCACGCGATCGTCAGCATGACCGGGATCTTCTCTGCCTCGGCTCGCGCCGTCAGGAGTGCGACGGAGGCCAGCATGACCAGTCCCGTCGCCACCCGCATCTTGAACGTTCGTGACATCTGTCTGCCTCCCACGCCGGGCAGGCATCCCTGATTCACTGGCAGGCGACCCAGCCTATGGGCCGGTCGTGTGCGGCCGACTAAACCGGGCGACCTGCGCCGGCGCATCACGAGCGCCGCCGGGGAGCCCTCGGCTCCGGACGGCGCACATTGAGCTGTTCACGGTCGTTGGATTGCCTCCTTACCCGGGCATCCCCCGTGGTACTGCGCCTACGGCGGGAACCCCGAACCGGCGCCTTCCTGGGCAGGCCTCCGCCCGGCGTCCCGGCAGCTCACGGGCTGCGCAGGCACTTTCTGCGGCCCCATTGGTGGCCGCACTGAGATCGTACGACCGATGCGCGGACGGTGCAACAGGCCCCTGACCGGATTTAGTAGCGACGTTTGTGCAACGGGTCCGCACGCCGTCCCGGCACGGGACTCGGCAGGCCCCAGGCGGGTAGTCTTGTATCGCCCGGGCCGGCACGACGGCTATCAGCCAGCCCGCAAGGAGGCCCGCCATGTTCGTGCTACCGCTTCTCTGCGCCCTGACGCCGCCCGCCGCGCCGGCACAGCCGCGCGCCTGGGACGTCGCCACCTCGGCGCAGCTCGTGGCCGCCGCGGCGCGCATCGGCAGCCGTGGAGGGACGATTCGCCTGGCGCCGGGCGACTACACGCTCACGAAGCCGCTGCTCTTCCGCAACACGAACCACATCGTGCTGGCCGGAAGCGGGTGGAACACCACGATCCGCTTCGAGGGCGTCGCCGACGCGCTCACGTTCCAGGACTGCGCCTTCTGCTTCGTCCGCGACCTCCTCATCGACGGCGGCGGCAAGGCGGGCTCGGGCATCGTCTTCCGAGGCAAGGGGTCGAGCTCCAACACCGTGGACCAGTGCCGGATCAGCAGCTTCGCGGCCAGCGGCATCCGGTTTGAGGGCGACGCGGCGTTACCGCAGTCCTCCAACACGGTGAGCCGCTGCCACCTGATCGGCAACATGAAGGAACAGCTTTATAGCCGATATAATAACGATTTTTATATTATCCGCAACCAGTTCGGCACCCACGGCAAGTTCCCGGAGGTCGGCGCCTATCTGGTGAACTCCTCGGCGGGGTCCTACACGCTGAACTACCACTGGGGCAACAGGGTGGCCTTCCGAATGGCGGCGGGGTCGCACTTCAACCGGATCGAGAACAACCGGTTCGAGAACTCACGGGCCGAGGGCGTCATCCTGGGCGACGAGAAGCCGTGGGCCTGCATGCTCACGATCTTCACGGGGAACACGGTGCATACCAACTCCGAGGGAGCCCCGGGCAAGCACGCGGCGATGACCGCCACCAACGTGCATGACTGCACCTTCACGTCCAACCAGGTCTTCAGCTGGGACGCAACCCATGTGAAGCACCTGCACAGCCTCGTGCTGGGCGCTGGATGCCGCAACTGGATCGTGAAGGACAATATCCTGCGGGCCAACGAGGGCCCGTCGCTGGTCTACGCCGAGGGCAACGGGCACATCGTCAAGGATAACCTGGCCGACTGACGGGCCAGGGCTACCTCACTCCTCCGGTGCGTCCGGCGGACGGACGGGCAGATGTACGCAGAACGAGGCTCCGCTGCCCGGCGCGCTTTCGAGCGTCAGCGTGCCGCCATGGTCGCGCACGATGCCGTAGCTGATGGAGAGGCCCAGCCCCGTCCCCATGCCTGCCGGCTTGGTGCTGAAGAAGGGATCGAATATGCGAGCGGCAAGGGCGGGCGGCACCCCGGCGCCACGGTCGGTCACGGTGAGCACGACCCATTGGGCTCCGTCGCGCTCCTCTGACGTCAATGAGACCCTGACGTGCTTGCCGGGATCGCGGCCGCTGAATTGCTCGTTGAGCGCGTCGCGGGCGTTGAGCACGAGGTTAAGGACTACCTGCTGAATCTGCTGCGGGCGGCACCAGATCTCGGGCAGCCACTCCTCGACCACCTCCTCGAGCGTAATCATATCGCGCCGCATGGAGGCCCTCGTCAGCGACAGGGCGCTCTCGAGGACATCGGCGGGATTGGCCGGGATCAGGTCGCCGGCATCGGTCCGGGCAAAGGTCAGCAGGTTCCGCACCAGCTTGGCAAGGCGGTTGCTCTCGGTGATGATCTCACCGGCGAACTCGGCGGCATCGCTCTCCGGCGGCGCATCGTCGATGATCAACTGGGCGTAGTTCAGGATGCTGTTGAGCGGATTGTTGATCTCATGCGCCACGCCGCTGGCCAGGGTGCCGATCGACTCAAGCTTCTGGGCCTGCCGCATCTGGGCGTCCACAGCGTCGCGCGAGACCAGGTCCGGGCTTGTCGTGATGTCCGTGCCGACCACGTAGATGGACCCATCATCGCAGAGGGTTCCCGCCCAGCTGATCGTCCGAGGTGCGCCGCTCGAGGTGACGGCGTGGAGGACCACGGGAGCCGTCATCGCGCCATACGAGACCTCGTCGCGGGCGCGCATGACGGCCGGCAGCTCAGACTCCTGCACGAAGTCCGTGACGGACCGGCCCCAGAGCTCCTCAGGCCGCATCTCCATCACATCGGCCGCGGCGCGGCTCGCTCGCCGGATGATCCCATCCAGCGACAGGATGAGGAAGATGCCTGGGGCCGTATCGAAGAACCGCATGGCGTCCGCGTGAAGCTCGGAGCCCTGGTTTCTACCTTCCTCGACCATAACGCCTCCTCCAGCGTGAGCGCACAACCGGCTCACGGGCATATTCCGCCCATTGTACTCTAAGGCTCGTCTGCGGCGCGGCGGCCTGCGACGCCTCGGCGCGGTTCGCGGCGGCAGTCGGCGCCGCAATACGGGCCGTCGCCCTGACCTGCGCGGAAGAGGTACCCGCACCGGCGGCACACACGGCTCTCAATCGCGCCGGCGGGCTTGTGCGGCGGCCGGTAGACGGGTCGGCGGCTGAAGGCGGCGAAGCTCAGCGGCGCCAGGTCGTAGAGCGCACGAACGGCCTCCTGCACATGGCGCTGGGCGGCCTGCGGCGTGATCCCCAGCGCGCGGGCCGTCTCAGCCAGGCTATGCCCCTGCATCCAGAGGTCAATGACCGCGCGGCGGCGGTCCGGCAGGTCGGCCAGCTCGAGCAGGAACGCGAAGGCCTCGGACGCGCCCTGCAGCGTGCGGTCGGGCATGATGGCTCCCACCATGGCCAGGCGAGTGTCCTGGCGGTCGCTCCGGTGGAGGCGGCGGTCGATGCGGTCCATCTCCTGGCAGGGGTTCGTGTCCGGCGCCATGCAGGCATCGGCGGGCAGTGGCATCTGTCGGTGGGTTCGGCGCATGTGGGCCTCCTGATGATGGAACGGATGTCTACCACACTATAGCACAACCAGTGCCGTGTTGTACAGACATCCGTCAACCGGATCAGGTTCCCATCAAGAGCCGATGTGCTCCGAAACGCCGCCTACGAGCCGTCGAACTCGATGCGCCGACCGGTGCGGAGCGCCTCGCGCCCCGCCTCTGCCATGCGGACCGCCCAGACGCCGTCCTGCACGGGCACCGGTTGCGGCGCCCCGGTCAGGATGGCGTCGGCAAAGCCCTCCATCACGCGCTGGAAGGTCGCGGGCTTCTGCACGCCGAAGTCCAGCGGCGCCTCTTCGCAACCCTCGGCTGTGACGATCTGCTGCACCCCGACGCCGTCGGGCATCTGGATGTCCTGCGTCACCACGCCGCCGTCGGCGAAGCACTCGATGCGCGCCCGGAAGAAGCCCCGGCAGCGCCAGCAGAAGTCGATGACCGCCGAGTCGCCCTGGCCGAAGTCGTAGATGAGCGTGAAGTCCTGGCCGGCCACGTCGGCGCCCACGCCCGTGACCGCCACGGGGTTGCGGCCCCAGAGCCAGCGCCCGAGGTCGATCTGGTGGATGGCCATCTCATAGAGGGAGCCGCCCGTCAGTTCGGGGTCGCCGCGCCAGCCGCCCCAGGCGCCCGGCGAGAGCGTCATCGCCACGCGCACCTTGCGCAGTCCGCCCAACCGCTCCACGATGCCCGGCAGGTCGCGCACCCCGTCGGCGAGCCGCGTCTCCTGGTCGACCATGAGCACGAGGCCCCTGTCGGCCGCCAGTTGCGCCTGCTCGGCCGCGGCCCGCGAGGTGAGGGCCATGGGCTTCTCCTGCAGCACATGCTTGCCGGCGGCCAGGGCGGCGCGGGCGGTGGCGTCATGCAGGTGGTTCGGAATGCCGATGAAGACGGCGTCCACGTCGTCGGCGGCCAGCACGGCGGCGATGTCGTCGGTCCAGTTCGCGATGCCATGCTCGCGGGCGAAGGCATCGGCGTTGGCCGCGGTGCGCGAAGCCACCCAGGTGACCTCGGCGTTGCGGGCCGCCGAGAACCCGGGCCAGACCACGTTCGTCCACCAGCTTACGCCCAGCAACCCGACCCGTATCTTCTCCATGCCGCCCCCCCCCGTGGCCAGTGCGCCGGGGCCCTGTTTCGATGCAGACCGGCCCAACTCCTGCGTGCGGCCGTCGGCTGGGGTACCTTCTCGTCAGGGATTCACCGGGAAGCGAGGGCCGCCATGCAACTGAGCAGGCGTGACATGGTGCGGATGGGAGCCGGGGCCGCCCTGACGGCGGCGGGAGGGCGGGCCATGGCCGACGGGACCGTGCGGATCGGGATTGTGGGGACCGGCGCCCGGGGCACGGGCCTGCTGGCCACGCTGCTCCAGATGCCCGGCGTCGCCGTTCCAGCCGTCTGCGACATCGACGCGGGCCGGGCCGCCAACGCCCGCGCCCTGGTGCAGCAGTCCGGCCGCGGCGACGCCGAAGCCTACACGCGCGATGAGTGGGACTACAAACGGCTCTGCACACGCGGCGACCTGGACGCCGTCCTCATCGCCACGCCGTGGAATTGGCACGCGACCATGGCGGTGGAGGCCATGAAGTCGGGCAAGACCGCCGCCACCGAGGTGCCCGCCTGCCTCACCGTGGAGGAGTGCTGGGACCTTGTGCGGACCTCCGAGGCCACGGGCAAGTCCTGCATGATGCTGGAGAACGTCAACTACTTCGAGAACGTGCTGGCCTTGCAGCGCATGGTGGAGGAGGGCGTCTACGGCGAGGTTCTCCACGCCGAGGCGGGCTACCAGCACGACTGCCGCTTCCTCGCCTTCACCGACGACGGCAAGCTCACGTGGCGCGGGGAGCACCTCGCGCGGCTCACCGGCAACCTCTACCCGACCCACCCGCTGGGCCCCGTGGCCTGGTGGATGGGGATCAACCGGGGCGACCGGATCACGTCGCTCAGCAGCGTCAGCACGCGCGGCGTCTGCCTGGCCGAGTACGCCGCCCGCAAGTTCGGCGCCGACCACCCGCTGGCGCGCCGCAAGTACGCCGTGGGCGACATCAACACGACCATTATGCAGACCGCCCGAGGGCGGACCATCACGCTCTACTTCACCATCAGCACCCCGCGCGCCTACGACCTGATCTTCCGGCTGCAGGGCTCCAAGGGCATCTATGAGGGCGGGCACGACCGAACCTACATCGAGGGCGTTTCGCCGACGGCGGATACGCCGGAGCCCTTCGCGCCCTACCTGCAGCGCTATGCGCACCCGCTCTGGAAGAAGCTGGAGACCGAGGCCAAGCGCAACGGAGGCCACGGCGGCTGCGACTACATCGTGCTATACGAGTTCGTGCAGGCCGTGCGCGAGGGGCGCAGCACCCCGCAGGACGTGGTGGATGCCGCCACGTGGAGCGTCGTGACGCCCCTCTCCGCCCTGAGCGTGGCCAAGGGCGGCGCCAGGGTTGCCGTGCCGGACTTCAGCAAGGGCGCCTGGCGCAAGCCCCGCCCGGTTCCCTAGCCGCAACATCGAGAGGAAGCGTAAGAACCATGAAGAGGGCCAACACCGTTCGAGCGTTGCTGTGGGCGGCCGCGCCGTCGCTCCTCCTGATCGCAGGGCTGCGTCCCGCGGCGTGCGAGCCGCTGGGCCGCCCGACGCTGGTACGCACGGCGACGGGGTCGGTGGTCGCCTCGGCGGTGGTGACCGAGGCGCCCTGGTCGGCCGACGCCACGGGCCGCAACGACGCGTCGCCCGCCATCCAGAGGGCGCTGGACGCCGTCACCGAGGCCGGCGGAGGCATCGTCTACGCCCCGGCGGGCCGCTACCGCCTCGACCGCGGCCTGAAGCTCGGGTACGCCACGGCCCTGCAGGGCGCAGGCGGCGGCCCGGAGCGCGACCCGCTGAGCCGGCGCACGCTGCTCATGGCATGCGGGGCCTCCGGCGACGAGCCGCTGCTGGATGTGACCGGCGGCGAGGGCGCGGTGATCGGCCTGAGCGTCTGGTACCCCAACCAGCGCCCCGAAGACCCGTGGCCCTATCCGTACGCAATCGTCGCCTCCATGGCCACGATCCGCAACGTCTGCCTGCTGAACGCCTACCACGGCCTTCGCCTGAAGTCGGCCAACGGCTGCTTCGTGGACGATCTCTCCGGCACGGTCCTGGCCAAGGGCCTCTCGGCTCCGCACAGCACCGAGTTCTCATGGGTGCGCGGCGTCCGCTTCGCCAACCGCTACTGGAGGCAGGCTTACGCCGAGCTGCACGGCTCTGCCATGTCGGCGTCGCAGTCGGCATCGCTGGACCGCTTCACACGACGCAACCTGGTGGGCGCCGAACTGGGTCGGCTGGACGCCATGGCCATCGACGGCCTCTCCGCCGCCGACGCCGCCGTGCCGCTCCGCATCCGCAAGGACGACCAGCAGAACCAGCACCCTGTCTTCGGCTACGGCGGCGTGGCGCGGGGGCTGCCCACGAGGCGCGACGAGTTCGGCTGGGACGGCTGGTACTACGGCATGCGCTACGCCGACCTCGACGCCGTGCCCGAGGCCGCGGCCTGCCCGCCGCTCGCCGCGCTGCCGGAGCCGCCAGTCGGACCCGCGGGCCTCATCGTGGCGACCGATGCGCCCTACGGCGCCCGGGGAGACGGAGCGGCCGACGATTGGCCCGCCCTCGACGCCGCGCTGAGGGCCTGCGCGAGCCGGGGAGGAGGCATCGTCTACCTCCCGTGCGGCCGCTACCGCCTGACCCGGCCGCTGGACGTGCCGCGAGGTGTTGAACTGCGCGGGCCGCTGGGCTCCGGCAAAGCGCGCTCCTTCCGCGCGACTTGCGCGCTCCTCTCCGAGGTGCAGCCGGGCCCGGGGGTAGAGGGTGCGCTGCTCCTGCAAGGCGGCGCGGGCCTCCGTGGCCTCGAGGTCGCCTTCGCAGGCCGATCCTACGATGTGGCGAAGACGCGGCCCGTGCCGCCGGCCATCGTCGGATGCGGCGAGGGCGTGCACATCACCGACGTGCTGATCCTGAACGCCGACGACGGCATCGACCTGGCCTCGCACCGCTGCGACCGGCATGCGGTGCAGGGCGTCTGGGCCACGACGCTGGGCGTGGGCGTCCGCGTGGGCGGGGGCTCGCAGGGCGGCCGGCTGGAGCGCCTCGCCTTCTCCCATGGCCCGTGGAGCGAGACCTGGCTCCGCACGGAGACCGAGCGAAGCGCCGACCTGACCGCCGCTCTTGCCGCCAGGCGCCGCACCACGGCGGTCGATTACCAGTTCGGCGGCTGCACCGGCGAGCGCGGCTGGGGGCTGGTCGGGTTCAACCCGCGGATCAGCATGCGGTTCGATCGCGAACCCGGCGGGGCCTGCCGCGACGCCGAGTTCCACCTGGCACAGTTCGACGTGCCCGACCGCACGCTGCTTGACATGCGCGCCGGGGCCGACGTGCGCTTCGTCGGGCTCTTCGGCAGCGGAGGCGGCGGATCGGAGAAGGCGAACTGGGTGGAGCTGGGACCGGGGTTCAAGGGCCCGCTCACGGTCATGGCGCCGACGCTGCAGCCCGGCTTTCTGCATAGCTCCCTCGGCGGCGACCGCCGCTTGCGCGTGCTGGAGGAGGCGGGCTTCTGCTCCGGGCGCGGCGCCAAGGCCGTCGGCGGCGGCGCTTCGGCCATCGACCGAGACCCGGCGACCGTCTGGGCAGGGCGGTCGGGCGAAGCAGTCACCGTGGACCTGGGCTCCGTCCGAACCATCGACCGGTTCGCTGTCGACTTCTGTGGCACGGCAGCGGCGCCGCCCCAGAAGGCCGTCAACGCCACACTGCTGGTGAGCTCCGACGGCAAACGCTTCAGCGAAGTGGCGACGCTCTCCACCTGGGGCGCAGGCTGGGGAAGCCGCCCGGTGGAGCCGTTACGCGCCCGCTGGGTGCGGGTCCGCCTGGACGTCACCGGCGGCCAGGGCGAGGCGCGTCTGGCTTCGTTCGATGTCTTCGGCCCAAGGGAGGCGAGCGATGCGAAGCGGTGACCTCGTCATCATCCTGGCTGCCCTGGCTTGGGCTGCCCTGCCCGCAGGCGCGGCGCCCGGACGGGGGCAGGGCAAGCGGCAGACGCCGGGGAAGGGGAAGGCGCCCGTGGTTACGACCATCCGAGTGGACGCGAACGGGGCCGTGGGCGACGGTACGCACGATGACGGCCCGGCCCTGGCCGCCGCGGTGGAAGCGCTGCGTGCCGCACCGAGGCCGGCTCGCCTGCTCTTCGGCAAGGGCAAGACCTACCGGCTGGCCTCGGGTCCCGGCGTCTGGGCCATCGACCTGCGCGGCCAGCGGGACGTGGAGATCGACGGCTCCGGTTCGCGCATGCTCTTGCACCCCAGTCGGCGCATGCTCTCGCTGGTGGGCTGCACGCGCATCAACGCGCATGGCTTCTCGGTCGACTTCGACCCGCTCCCCTTCGCCGAGGGCGCCGTGGTGGCCCGAAACGCCGCCGACGGCTGGGTAGACGTGCGCGTGGCCGACGGCTTCGCGCTGCCGCCGCTGGGAGGTCCCACCGGCGTCGATGAGCAGGCCTACTTCGCCATGCTCTGGCACGACGGCCCGCACGGTCTCGTGGGCGAGCACCTCTTCATCGCCGACACCCGCGAGGCCTACGCCGGCAGCCTGACCCACCGCACCATCAGGGTGCAGGCCGCGCCGAGTTTCGCAGGCTACGGCCGCATCGTGGAGGGGCGCACGCGGATCAGCCTGCCCGTGCGGGGCATCGCGCACAAGATGCTGGGCCAGGGCGCCTCGCCGGTGTTCGTTGCAGAGGAGAACGACGACGTCACGTGCAGCGACATCGACCTCTACGCCGGGCCGCTCTTCGGGGTCAGCGTGGCACGCAACCGGGGTGCGCTGGCCTTCCGGCGGTTCAACATCGCCCCTCCGACGGGTGGGCGGCGCATCACCTCCACCTGGCGCGACGGCTTCCACGTCAAGGCAAACTACGCCTCGCTCCTCTGGGAGGATTGCCGCCTGGAGGGGATGAACGACGACGCCTTCAACACCGCCACGCACTCGTCGCGGGTGGCCGAGGCCCAGGGCGTGGAGATGGCAGTGCGCCAGAACTTCCCGCTGGCCATCGTGCCCTTCGGCAAGGGCGACCTCGTGGCGGCCTATGACCCCGACGCGGGCCGTCTGCTGGGCAAAGCGCGCGTACAGGCCTGCGCCGGGTCGCTGGAACCGGACATGAGCAAGCCGTACCCGGTGGCGCCGCTCCTGCGCCTGACGCTGGACCAGGCGCTTCCGGGGCTGAAGCCGGGCGCCGTCGTCTGGAACCTGAGCAGCGCCAACCCGCACACCGTCATTCGCCGATGCACCATCCGCAACAGCTGCCGGTTCCAGTCGCCGGTGACGCTGGAGGGGTGCGACATCACGGCGCTGGCCTGGTTCTACGCCGAACCGGTGGAGGGCCCGTTGCCGCAAGACGTGACGATCCGCAACTGCAAGCTGCGGCTGGGCCGCGGCAACCCGGAGCTGGCGGTGGTCTTCTCGGCCGACCAGGAGAACGCCTCGGGCAAGCTCCTACCGGCGAAGGAGCCGGTGATCCGCAACGTGACGATTGAGGGCTGCGAGATCGACGGCAAGGTGAGCCTGTCGCACGTGACCCATGCAACGTTGCGCGGCAACCGGCTTTCCGAGCCACGCAGCGCCCTGACGCTGACCGACTGCCGGAACGTGACGCTGGCCGACAACCGCCTGGGCGACCGACCCATGGCCGGGCGCGGGCAGGTGGCCTTCGGCGATGAGGCCACCGCACAATCCACGCGATTCTCGCAGTCGCCTCCCGCCACGGTGCGCGCGCTGCCCCGCCTGCGGGTGCGCGACGGCCGCTTCGTGGAGCAGGGCGCCGCGGGCGCCTTCCAACCGCGCGGGTTTAACTACATCCGGCTGCGGATGATCGGTGAGCCGGGCAAGGGCGTCCTCTGGCATGACACGCTGAACCCGGCCACCTACGCGCCCTACGACGCCGAGACGGCCTTGGCGGAGATGCAGCGGCGGGGCTTCAACACCATGCGGATCTTCCTGGACCATGCGCAGGGGGCCGGACTCGCCGCGCCGGGCGGAGAAGGGCTCTCGCCTACGTACCTTGCCAACCTCGTCGACCTGCTGCGACGGGCGCGGCTCCACCGCGTGCGCGTCATCCTCTGCTTCTGCTACGTGGCCGACGCGGCGCCCTACCGAGCCCTGAGCGCCCCGGCGACGGAGGGCGTGGCCGGGATCAACCAGGCCTACCTGGCGCCGGGACACGTGGCCGCCAAAGCCGCCTGCATGGCCGATGTGGCCCGCGCCATCAAGCAGCGCGAACCGAGCCTGCTCTCAACCGTCTTCAGCTACGAGATCGAGAACGAGTCGCACTACGACGCCACCGCGCCGCCCTTCTCGCTTCGATCCGGCACGGTGACGTTTGATAAGCGCGCTTACGATATGGCGTCCCAGGCCCAACAGCAGCGCCTGGCCGACGACGGGCTGGCGTACGCCGTCCGGGCCTGTGCCAAAGCCGTACGGGAGGTCGATTCGAAGGCGCTGATCGGGGTCAGCGCCTTCACGTTCCGGGCGGTGGGCCGCACAGGTCCTGCCCGCCACTGGAGCGACAAGACGCCGGACCCGCGCTTCCCGATTCGCCCGTTGGCGGCGGCGGCTTCGGCTGCCTCCTACGTCGATGTCCACTTCTACCCCGGCAACGAAGGCGACATCGACAGGGACTTCGCCTCCATCGAGTGGCCTGCGCTGAAGGAGGCGTGCGCGCGGCGCGGCAAGCCCCTGCTGGTGGGCGAGATCGGCGCATTCCGCGGCCCCTACCCGACGCTCATGCAGGCAGCCGAGGGCATGAAGCGCGCCATCGGCCGGCTGTTACGGGAAGGCTTCGCGGGGGCTCTGTACTGGACGTATGACACGCGCGAGCAGGACGCCGACCTCTGGCACGCGCGCTCCG
>CAISJD010000206.1 GCA_903885605.1 uncultured Chthonomonas sp.
GTGACCATCCCGACGCTGCCAAGCCACCGAACGCCCTTCGCCTCGGCCAGCGCCCTGGCGTCGGGCTTGCCGCCCCAGGCCAGCACGCCGGCGCCGTAGGCCTCGTAGGTCGGCCGGTCAGCCTGGTACATGAAGACCACGTCGGACCGCGACAGCGCGGGGCGGGTCATGGGAGCGGCAAGAAGCAAGGCGCAGGTAAGCAGTGCAGGACACATGGCGGGCCTCCAGAGGCGTTATGGAATTGTGCGCGCAACGCGGCCCAGACCGGCAGCGCGCTCGGGCCTCAGTGCCCGAGTGAAGCCTCGGTACGACGTGGGACGCCTTCTGACACCGTGCCAACAACGTCATTGACGTCATTGACCGTAATGACGCTGTTGTCGTGAGGGCCGTTGCGTACGGGGGCTCCTTCAGCCCCTGAAGGGGCTTCAGGAAGACGGCCACGGCACGAGCCGGCGTCGCCGGCCGCCCGCCGCGCGACTGCCCCATGCAGGGCTCGCGGAGCGCTGTGTCGAACCTTGGTCCGGGCCGCCAGGCGTGGCGGCGTCGGCATGGGAGGGTTGCATATGCTTCGCGTAATGGTGGCGGCGCTCTGGCTTCTGGCGGTGTCGGCTTCGGCGGCTCCGCCGCTCAGATGGGACTTCAGCGCCGGCGTCGATGGCTGGACCTCCGGACACGAGTGCAGCCTCTCGGCGCTGGACGGCGCGTTGCGCATCACCTCCACAGGCGCGGACCCGTGGGCCTACTCGCCCGCCATGCGCGTGCAAGGCCCCGTGCAGGTGCGGATGCGGGCCCGGTTCGCCACGTCGGGCCAGGCGCGGCTCTACTGGACCGTGCTGCAGCCCTCGCTGGTCTCATCGGCCTGGGGCGAGGGGGCCGTGGTCTACTTCGACGTGGCGCACGACAACGCCTGGCGCGAGATCACCGTTCCTGTCGACGTGGACGGCGTCATCACCCAGCTTCGGCTGGACCCCGGCAAGTCGGCGGGCGTGGCCGAGATCGACTGGGTCGTCGTCGAGCCGCTCCGTGTGGCCGAGCCGACCGGGCCCACAGGCGGCGCGGCCAAGGCCGTCACGGTGGCAGCAGGACCGATCACCGTGACGCTGGACCCGCGCGGCCGCACCCTCTCGGTCCGCGATGCGCGCACCCGCCGGCTGTGGCGCTCGGATCGGTTCCGCGGCCTGGCGGTCACGTCGGCGCGGAAGGCCGGGGCCTCGGACATGGATGTCGGCCTCCGCGAGCTCTCGTCCGGTCTGGCGGCCACATGCCGCATCCAGGCCGGCTCCGACGGCTCGGTGCGCTTCGCCCTGAAGGCCGCCGATCCGCGCGCCGCCTTCTCGCGCTTCTCCTTCCCGCCGGCGCTCCGGGCCAACCTGGCCGACGGGGCGCTCGTCTTCACCAACCGCTCCTGCGGCCAGCTGATAGGCCAGGGCGTCACCGACTACCCGGCCGCCGCGCTGGGGAGCTACAGCAACCTGGGCCTCGACATGCCCTGGGTGGGCGTGGTGGACCGCAAGCGAGGCGACGGCGCCATGCTGCTGCTGGAGACGCCCTGCGACGCCTTCGTCTCCTTCGAGCGCGACCCGCGCGGGCGCATGTGGCCGCAGGCGCAATGGACGCCGGCGAAAGGCGCCTTCGCCTATGCCCGCGCTGCCTCGTACCGCTTCACGCCGTCGGGCGGCTACGCGGCACAGGCGCAGCTCTACCGGCGCTACGCCGACGCCACGGGCCTCACGCGGACGCTGGCGCAGAAGGCCGCCGCCCGCCCTCGCGTTCGCGAGTTGCTCGGTTCGGCCAGCGTCTGGGGCCTTCCCGGCGGCAAGGGCGAGCCCATCCCCGCCGTCCGCATGGCTGCCCAGATGAAGGCCCACGGGCTCTTCCCCGCCCTGCTGAACCTGGCCATGGACGTGCCCGACGAGGCGGTGCCCGCGCTGAACGCCATGGGCTTCCTCACCGGCGAGTATGACAACTACGACGACGTGCGCGAGGGGCCCATCGGCATCACGTCCGGCCCGGTGGAGAAGCATGCCCTGCGGCTCCAGGGCGGCGCCAAGGCCACGGGATGGGTGAACGAGGACGGCTCGCAGATGTACCGCCGATCGACCTCGGTGGTGACCGGCGTGGCTCGCGAGGTGGTCCCGGCCATGCTCAAACGGCGCCCCTTCTCGGCCCGGTTCCTCGACGTCACCTCTTCGGTCGACCTGATGGAGGACTACGGTCCCACGCAGGGATACGACAGGCGCGGCGACCTGCGCAATCGCCTGCAGCTCTACGGTTACGTCAACTCCCTCGGGCTGGTGGTGGGCGGCGAACACGGCAAGGCCTGGAGCCTTCCGGTGGTCGACTACGCCGAGGGCAAGCTGAGCGGCCCCTTCTGGTGGGAGATGCCCGCCGGCTACCTGAAGGTTCCCAAGACCCGCGACGACATCAAGGCCAACTACCGGCGCTGGGGCGTGAACCCGGCGGCCCGCATCCCGCTCTGGGACCTGGCGTTCCACGACTGCATGGTCGACACGTGGTACTGGGGCGACTGCAGCGGCTACTACACCGACGTCGCGCCGGAGGTGGACGAGTTCCAGGACCTGAGCGCCATGCTCTACGGCGGCGTGCCGCTCTACTGGATGAACCACCTGGGCTACGGCTGGGACCGCCATCGCGCCCGCCTGCTGGAGAGCTACTGGCTCACTTCCAGCCTCCATAAGCAGATCGGCTTCGCCAAGATGATTTCGCACCGGTTCCTGACGCCGGACGGCATGGTTCAGGAGACCCGCTACGCGGGAGGCGGCCGCGTTACGGTGAACTACGGCAAGGCGCCCTACCGGATGCCCGGCTCGGGCGCGCTCCTCGCGCCGTACGGCTTCGTGGCGGCCGCCCCCGGCGTCACGCAGTCGCGCACCATGGTCGAAGGCTCGCCGCTCACGGTCGTCCGGGCGACTGACCGCCTCTTCGTGCGCACCACACGGCTCCAGACCGTGAGCGGCGTCACCGTGAACGGCCGCGCCTTCATCTACCCCGGCGGCAACGGACGGACGCACCTCCTGGTGGGCTCCACCGACACCAGCCGCATCGACCTGGGCCCGGGCGCCCACCGCATCGCCAGGCTGGACGACGAGGGCAAGCCCACGGAGGCATTCCGCGAGGTGGCGGGCACGCTGGAGCTGCCCGGCGGCGAGGGGCTGAGGTTGTATGGGGTCGAGGGGACGGTGCGGTTGCGGTAGGTTGGATCAGCGCCGGGCGTGCGCCCGCAGCGTACAGGTCACGCTCACTTCGTCCGCGCCATACCTGGGCGGCGGGCAACCCGCCAGGCGCATCTGGTCCCGGATGGTGGCCAGGCCTTGCCCTTCGCCCTGGGCCAGGCCGAGCTTCATGAAGAACCACGCCAGCGTCTGGTTCCGCCAGCGGGGCGCCAGGCTACCCCTGCGAAGTCCGGCAAGCGTGCTGCCTGCCGGCAGGGCGCCGGGCGAGTAGAACTCGATCCGGTCGGCGAAGGCCGTGATGCGCGTGGGGTCATGCAGGCTGTAGTCGCGGTGGGCCAGCACATTGCCCAGCGCCTCCTGAAGGGCCCGCACGGGGTAGCGGGGGCTGTTGGGCTGGTCAAGGTCAGCCTTGTTCATCAAGAGGGACGCCTGCTCCGCCACAAGCCGCCGCAGCGTCTCGGCCTGCTGCATCAGCGGCCCGGTCAGCTCATGCCGCTCCGCGAAGTCGGTGGAGCGGTCCGTGCCGGGGTAGACCGACACGTAGGAGAAGCTGCCCGGAATGAAGCGCTGCGGGTTCCGGCCGAAGAGCAGCATGGCGAAGTGGCGCGGCCGGAGCGCCCCCGTCAGGGGTTCCCGGGCGCAGAGCGGAGGCACCAGCGCGTGGAGCTGCTCCACGTCGGAGAGGTACTCCTCCGCCCCGATGCGGCCTTGCAGGCCCATCCGCACCAAAGCCTCGCGCAGTACAAGCAGGTCGATGTCGTCCGTCGTGGCGGCGGCGCACGGCCGGCGATCCCAGGGCTCCAGTGCGCCCTTGCGGACCAGCAGGTCGCGCAGCAGGCCGTTGCGCGCCTCGATCGTGGAGCGGCCCACCCTGACGGTGTGCTTGGCGCCTTCGCTGCCGCGCCGGACGGTGTGCGCGGAGCCGGTGGCGGGCTGCACGAACACGAGGATGCGCCGGTCCGGTTCCGGCCCCGGCAGCTCCTCCACCAGCGGCGCGATGGGCGGCGAGACCCGCTCCCGGCACCGCGTCAGGACGGTCCCCTCGACCTCGCGGAGCCTCGCGGGCGTGAGGCCCAGGGGAACAGGTACCGGAAACCCGTCGGGGCCGGGCGCTTCGCGCACGCCGCAGACCACGTAACCGCCACCCAGGTTCTGGAGATCGTTGGCGAACGCGCAGAGCGTAGCCACCACGTCGTCAAGATCGGCTACGTTCTCCTTCCATTCGGTCTGCTCGCTCTCGCGCCGGGCGAGTTCGCGCAGGTCGATCCTGGGTGTCATGTCGAGGCTACCTTTCGCGCTCAGGGAGCGGACCCGGTCGTCGCGCCGCCTGCCGCAGGCTGTGTCCGGTTAGCATACCCAAGCAGGGGTGAAGCCGGCGGCGGGAGCGGAGCAAGGTGTCGGCCCCGTTGACGCCCGCCGCGTCCGGGCGCATAATGTCGGCATGATCGACCTGCCGCCCCACCTTGCCTCGGATACCTACCTCCTGCGCATCGTCGCCACAGTGCGGGAGGCCATGGGCGGCACGCCGTCGCGCGCCTACCTCTTCGGTTCGCGCGCCACCGGCCGGGCTCGGATCGGGTCGGACTACGATATCGCGCTGGATTCCGAGCAGGGCCTCGAAAGGCCGATCCGCCGCGCCATGGAGGCGCTTGAGGCATCGACCATCCCGTTCATGGTGGACCTGGTCGACCTGACGGTGGCAGACGCCGAGTTTCGCACCAAGGCCCTTCGGGAGGGCATCAAACTATGGACCGAGTAACGGCTCAGCTGGCCTCGGCGGAGAAGGCCCTGGCCACCCTGCACGAAGCGCTTGCCATGCCCTCGAGCGTCGTGGTCCGCGACGCCTCGATCCAGCGGTTCGAGTACACCTACGAGGTGGCATGGAAGACGCTCAAGGCCTACCTCGCCGATGTGGAGGGGGTCGTCGCCGCCTCGCCGAACCAGTGCTTCCGCGATGCGCTGCGGGTGGGCCTCGTCTCGCCTGATGACGCCGAGCGCCTCCTGGACCTGAGCCGCGACCGCAACCTGACGTCGCACACTTACGTGGAGGCCATCGCGGAGCAGATCGCCCGCCGCCTGCCGGCTCACGCCGCGCTCCTCCGCCATCTGCTGGCGGCCCTGCGGGATCGGGTCGGGACGACCGTCTAGGGTTCAAGGGACTCACTTCTCTGCCATAGGAAAGTGAGTCCCTTGACCGGATCACGCCCCTCGGCCTGCACCGCCAGGGGTTCAAGGGACTCACTTCTCTGCCATAGGAAAGTGAGTCCCTTGACCGGATCAGGCCCCTCGGTCTGCACCGCCAGGGGTTCAAGGGACTCACTTCTCTACCATGGGAAAGTGAGTCCCTTGACCGGATCAGGCCCCTCGGCCTGCACCGCCAGGGGTTCAAGGGACTCACTTCTCTGCCATAGGAAAGTGAGTCCCTTGACCGGTCAATCACCTCCGCCGCGGCAGGCGTCCGGCCGGTCCTCGTAGGCCGTGCAGCGAGAAGACCGCCTCCTTGCCGGGCAGCCAGACGTAGTCCGGCAGGCGGCGCAGGTAGGCGCGGAGGTAGCAGGCCGATCCGGCGGCGATGGAGCGGGCGCCGGCCCGCGCGGGCCCTGGAGGCGGGGGTGCGGGCGAAGCATTGTCCGACGGCGTGCCAATGCTTCGCCCGCTTCCGGCTACGGCGTTACGGTCAGGGCGCCGGTGCGCGCGGTGGGGCCGTAGAGCGCGTTGCCGTAGAAGGTGCAGGTGAACGTGTGGTCGCCCAGGCTTGAGTTCAGCGGCGCCACGTAGTACCAGTCGGAGCGGCCGTCGGCGTTGGTCCTGGCCATGCCCACGTCGGTGCCGTCCACGGCGAAGCCGATGGCCAGGCCGGGCCTCCAGTTGTAGGAGGGCAGGGACCGGGCGTAGGCGCGGAGGTAGACTGCGCCGCCCCGTGTGACGGTGCGCGGCTCCAGCAGCCAGAGGTAGATCGCCCCCTGCGTGACCGTCAGGTTCGCCGTCGCGCCGGCAGGCCCGTAGGCCTGATCGCCCGCCCAGGCCGAGGCCAGGGCCCGGGCTCCCGGCCCAGCGCCCTCCGGAATGACGTAGGGCAACACCGCCTGGCCGACCTCGTCGGTGGGTACGGAGCCCACAGCGACGCCGTCGACGGCAAACGCTATGGTCCGACCCACGGGCCGGCCATGGTCGTTGCGGCGGTAGAGATAGGCCTTGAGATAGCACAACGCCTCGATCGGGCCGGTACGGTTGGGAAGGAAGATCCCGACGCCGGTCTGCGCCACGGTCAACCCGGCGGTGGCCCGTGCGGCGCTGTAGGTGGCGTCGCCGGCGAACTCGGCGGCGATCTCACGGGTGCCCGCGCCGGCGCCCTCCGGCACCGTGTAGGGCAGGGTGACATGGCCCGCGGCGTCGGTGGTTGCGGAGCCCAGCGCCACCCCGTCGATGGTCACCGACAGCGCTCGGTCGGCCACGGGCCGCCCGGAGCTCCAGAGGTTGGCGGTAATCGTGACGTTATCGCCGATCCTGCCGTTGACGGTGGGCAGGTCGATCATGGTTGGCGCCGTTGGGCCGTAGGGGTTGCGCGCCAGGACGAGCGATGGGTTGGCCCCGCGCGTCGCGTAGGCGATGAGGGTCTCGTCGGGAGTGAGCTGGGCCGTCACCACAGACCTGTCCACATCGGCCGTGTCGTTCCATACCTGCAGGAGCTCGCCGTCCGAGACGCGCCAGAAGCGTACGCCCCCAGCCGCCGAGTTGGACACGTTTCCGGTGACGGCATAGGCGCCTGAAGCCGACACGAGAACGACTCCGTCCGACATGAAGGCGACGCTGTTGGCGGGAGCGGTGTGGCCCGCCAACGTCCGCACCAGTACTCCGTCCTGGAGGCTCCAGATCCGAACGTATTCATCGCTTGTGATCAGGGATAGGGGCGAACCGGCCCCTACCGCCAGGAGGGCGCCATCGGGTGAGAACGCCAGGGCACTGTTGCGCTGGCTGTAGCCCGTTGCGTTCGGCAAGGGCACCCGGGTGTTGTCCGCCAACCGCCAGACGTACAGGTCGCCGTAGCAGCCGGCGGCTACTAGGGCCCCATCACGCGACACTGCGACGGAGTATGCAATAGACCAACGGCCTGTATCGTAGTACCGCGCCATGGAGCGAGTGGCAGGGTCGTACAAACCGACGGTCCGGGCGTCCCAGGTGCTCATGGAAGTATCAGTCGCCACAGAGCCCCATACCACGTAGCGGCCGTCCGGCGTGCGTTCGAGACCGGTGGCATAGTGGCCGGGTATGAGCGGGTAGAGATCATGATCGACGGACCCGTCGGAGAGGCGCCAGATCGCCGTCGAGAGGCTGAACGTGAGGTTGCTCCCTCGCGCACCGACCGCCAGGCGCTGCCCATCCGCAAGGAACGCCAGTGCGGTGATTCGCTCCGTCTGCACATTGAGCGTCCGCACGATGCCGCCGTCCAGCGCCCTGTGGATCGTGACCGTGCTATCGTCATGACCGCAGGCGATCAGCTTGCCGTCTGCCGAGACTGCCACCGCACTGGGCTGGCTGGTGAAGGCAGCGCGCCAGACGATGTCGGGCCGCGCTTGCTGCGCGAATGCCGGGCTCACACTCACGCCTAGGATGTAGGCGGCCAGCGCTCGTAGAGCACGGGTCCGCCCGTGATCTGCCATCTTCTTTCTCCTTTGAATGGCCTTCCCCGCCACCGTGGCACGGTGGCGGGGAAGGCCGACGAGGCTACGCGAGCCGAGCCGTGTGCTTGGCCCACTGCATGAGGTAGACGCGCTCCTCGTCGGTCACCAGTCTGGGTACCACGATGAGGATGCCGATGTAGCCGTCAAACGGGTAAATGACGCTGGTGCCTGACCGTCTGACTGCGCCGAAGCTGAATCGATCAAACGTGATGGGATCGACCTCTACGTAGCTGTCGTTAACGGTCTTGCCCGCCATATCGTGCGGTGGCTCGAACGGAGCGGTGGGATCATCCACATAGAGTGTCAGGGCGTATGTCAGGTCTCCGGCAGGCCCCCAGGTGGTGCAGAGGACGTGGGCGGAGGTGTCGAGCCCGCCATACGATGTCTGCGGACTCTCTTCCGGCGCCTGCGTCGGGTCGGCGTAGATCCACGCGCTGGCGTCGTGCGCCGGACTGCTGTTGTCGCGATGGTAGGCTGCGTTGGTCTCCCACATCCGGTAGGGCCATGAGCTGGAGCTGTTGCCCAGTCCGACCAACCCTTCCAATGCCTGCAGATACGTCTCCGGCTGGACCACCGCGATAAGGGTCATCAGGCGATGGGGGTGGTTGGGGCTCTGCGGGTCGATCGAGTCGCTGAGTACCGCGCCGAGGTCGTCGCATGTGAAGTACTGCAGCGCCGTCGGCGTCGCGTCGCCGGTTCGGCGCAGCCTAGCAGCAGGGAAGGTCGCCGCTCCCGGCGCCGGGCCGGCGCCCTGCCACCAGAAGCCCCAGTGGAGGTTGTTAAGACCGCACTTGTCGTAGGCGTAGCCGCCGGAGGGCTCGTCGAGGGGCCAGCAGCCGACAAGATCGTCTCGGATGGCCCCTTCGTAGAGTGGGTTGGTCAGGATGTCGGAGTATGGGATCGGCTCCTCGACAGCCGCGCCGGCGAGGACATCCACATCGTCGGCATCGAGCCCGGAACTGAAGTAGTAGCCGGCAGTAATGCGCCCGGCAAAGCGATCGCCGTTGAGGCCGCCCCCTACGTACAGGCCAGGGCCAGCCGTCTCAAAGAGGTCTGTGGCGTAAGCCGCGCTAGCCCAGGTCATATCCGACCCAAGGATCGCAACACCGATGCCGACGGTCGAGCCGTCGTAGCGCCCTGCCACGCGGTACCAACCGGCGGTGGCGGGTGCATTGGCAGCGGAGATGCTGGCGGCCACTGACTCACCATCGCTGCTTACCTTGTAGGTGAACTTGCCGTCGGTGGTGACGCCCAACCAGTAGCTGCGGGAGTCGTTCGCTGCGCCCCAGATGCTGCAAATGGTCATCGGAAGGGTAACCGCTGCTGGATCAAAGTATACCCAGAAGAGCAGTGTGTGCGTTTTGTCGTCGCCCATCTGCAGGTCATCCGAGACGCGATCCCAGCGGCGCATAAAGAACGACTCCGGGCCCGACAGGGCGGGCAGACGCCGGGCCCCATGACCGAAGACACCCTCCTCCCAGGTGGGCGGCGACGTGTCCGGCGGGCTGTCGGTGGTAGCTACTGCGGTGTATGCGCTCTCACCCTCAGGCCACCATGTGTCCCACCCCGTGATCTCGTCGTTCGTCAGCGTGACGCCCTGGTCGGCGCGCCAGATGATGGCGTCCGTTACCTCCTCTCGCGGGTCCCAGCCTGCCCGCGTGATGGTGTTACCAGAGTCAACCTCCACGAACCAACCGGTTTCAGCGTCCAGCTCGATCTCGGGCGCCAGATCCTGCGCATTCTGGATCTGGGAAGCCGCGCCGACCAGAACCGGGGAGCCCTGAGCTACAGGTAACTTTCCCATCGAGCTGTCGGCGGCGTCCATCACACTCTGCAGTAACCTCTGTAGTTCCGTCAACGTGGTACCTCCGGACCGGTGCAGGACCTGAGCCAGAGCCGCGCCATTGACAGCCCGGCTCGCCGGCACCTTCAATGCTACAGACGCGGCGTGCGCGTCCGATGTTCCAGCCAAATCAGCAATCTCATGGGTCGTTTGACGAGGACCGGCTTCCACTGACGTTATGGAATATAGGCGGCACTCTCTTGCGTAAGTACTCGCGGTTGAAGGCCGGTTGCCGTGCTTCGCCGCTACGGGTCCGGCGGTGCGGTGCGGGCGTTCGACGAGCCTCGGCCTGCTCCCCAGGTCGGGCCGTGATACGGTTCGATCCGACCCGATCGAAGCAGTCCCTGCGCACTCCTACCGCGCAGGGCGAATCTCGAACTTCTCGATGAGGCTGCCGTCCAGCCGGAGGGCCTCGGCGACCAGCGGCCCCTCCACCGGAACGCGCACTCGCAGGCGGCTGTAGGCCCTCTCGCGAACAGCGCAGACCGCCGGCTTCTTCGGCACGAAGTCGTACAGCGAGATGCCGCCGCCACCGGCGATCACGTAGAGCGTGCCCTCTCCCTGCCTGTAGTCGGTCAGGCTCGCGCTGACTGCCTTGCCTCCGCGCATGGGATACTGGCGCTCGTAGACGTGGTCATGGCCGCAGATCACCAGGTCCACCTTGTACCGGTCGAAGAGGGGCTGTTGCAGCTTGATGAGCTCGCCGTTGTCCCCTCGGCCGCGGGTGGAGCCGTAGAGCGGGTAGTGCTGGAAGACGATGAGCCACTTCACCTTCGGGTCGCGCCGAGCGCCCGCCAGGGTCTCCTCGAGCCACGCTTGCTGCTCCTTCTGCTCGAGGTGCACGGTGTCAACGCCCACGAAGCGCGCCCGGCCGTAGTCGAAGACGTAGTAGCTCTCAGCGCCGGGGAGGGCGTACCTGGCCAGGAAGGCGGCGTAGCCGATCGGCCGCTTGCCGCCCGGGAGCTTCTCGTTCTCATGGTTGCCGGGAACGGCCATGAAGGGCACTTCGCGGGTGAGCGGCTCGTTCAGCTGCAGGTAGTCGTCCCAGCGGGAATGCACCCCGTTGGCGTAGGAGAGGTCGCCGGGCAGCAGGTGGAAGGCGGGCCGGTCGATGAGCACGTTGGTCATGTTCATCTCGGCGGCAGGCGTGGAGCCCTGGTCGCCGAAGGCGGTGAAGGTGAAGTCTTCGGGCTTGTCAGGCGCGGTGCGGAACGAGGCCGGCTCACTGAAGCCGCCGACCGGGTCGCCCACGCGGTAGGTATAGACCGTGCCGGGCGTGAGGCCGGTAAGGGCCGCCTCCCAGATGGCGCCGGTCTCGTAGGCGTAGCTGGAGCGGCGCGCCGGAGCGCTGAGGGTCAGCTTGGCGCCGACGCCGTACTCGACCACGGGTGCGTCAACGGCCTTGCGGGTCTGCCACGCCACGAGCATGGTGTGCTTCGCATCGTCGCCGAAGGCGATACGTCGCTGCGACGGCGCCGTATCGGCAGCCGAGTTGGGGCCGTCAGCGTGGGCCGCGGGCAGTGCGACGGGCGACATCAGGAGGGCGCAGGCGAGCGCACGGAGCATCTTGATCATAGGGACCTCCAACGGACCGGACCGGCGCACGTCAGCGCGCCCGTCCCTTCCGGGTATGCGTGAAGGGTAGCACGTCTCGCGCGGTGTCGGGCTCGATCACAACGGAGGCGTAGAGCTCCACCGAGCCCAGCGTCACGACAGCCGACGCACCGGCGACGCGCAGGCGGGCCTCGGGAGCCGGGCTCTGGGGCGAGACCACGCGGGCGCGGAGCCGCTTGCCGCGCAGGCCGGGCGGGAGTTGCACGGTGAATGTAACGGGCGGCGCGGGGCGTACCTGGTCGGTGGCCAGATCGATATCCGTGTTGTTCAGGTCGACGAAGAGGCGCCCCGCCGACCGGTAGGGCGTGAGACCCACGGTCCAGGGAGCGTCGGCCGAGGAGACCGCGAGCCCGCTCGGGCGGCACCCCGCCCGGGCCAGCAACGCGGCCACCCCCGGAAGCAGGGCGGGCCTCGCCTTGTCCGCGGCGAAGAAGGGGCGGCCGGGATCATCGGCCACGCGCACCACCGAGCCCTTGCCCATGCTGCCGGCCGGCACCGCCGGCGTGCCGCCGGACTGCGCAGGAGCAAAGTCGGCGCTCTCGCCCAGCCGCGTGCCGCAGGGCCCGGCGATGATCAGCCGCCCGCCGCGCTTGACCCACCGAACGAGGGCAGGCACGTCCTCACGCGGGAAGACCTCGGCGCTGGGAATGACCAGGGCCTTCAGTCCGGCCAGGTCGCGATCGTTCACCTTCCACTCGGGCAGTGCGCGCCAGGGGACGTGCAACATGGTGAGTGCGGCGCCCCAACCGTAGAACGAGAAGCTGTGCGGCTGGTCGGCGTGATCGCGGAAGCCGCCGGGCACCATCTCCATGAGCTGCGACGAAGAGGAGTAGTAGAGCCCGACCTGCTCCACGGGCAGGCGGTCGCCGAAGAGGGGCGCGGTTCGGCGCACGAAGGCGAAGAAGGCTGCGTCGGCCTCGTCGGTCCCGATCGTGGAGCCGGGCAACGGCATGGGTAGCGCGTGCGAAGCCAGGCCCTGGTAGTAACAGACGCCGGCGATGCCCGGCCTCTTCTTCGCCTCGTCGGGGCCATACATCCAGAGGTTCACGAACCGGCTCTTCGCGTGTTCGCGGGCCAGGCGGTAGACGGGAACGTAGCTGCCCAGCGGCGGCGGCATCAGGCCGCGCGGGCCGCCGGTGAGCGACCAACCCCAGGTGAGTTCGGTGCTCACCATGTCCAGGTCGCCCCGCACCCATCCCAGCGAGTAGCCGGGGATGTCGTTGCCGCTGACCAGGAAGTCCGGCTTGCCGGCGGCCGCGGCCTCGCTCTTCAGCGTGCGGTACATGGCCGAGAGCGCCGAGGCGCCCGTGCGGCGCTTGTACACAAGGTAGGCGCGCCAGATGGGGTCGTCGCGCCAGCGCGGGTCCAGCCACTTCGGGTCGTCCAGATTGGTCGGGTCGCCGCCCCACTGCCGCACCCTCTGCTGCAGGTAGGTGCGGATGTCGAGGCCCTTCTGCTTGCGGAAGCCCTCCACCGACCAGTCGCCGAACGCCTTGAGTAGCGGCCTGGCGTTGAAGCTATCCCACGGCGACCAGTTGTCCACCCAGAGGCCGTCGATGCCTGCGTCCAGCGCGGCGCGGACCGAGCCGCGGGCATAGTCGATCCAACTCGGGCAGGCCGAGTCCTTGCCGGGGCAGACGGCTCCTGCGTAGCGCGGCCGCTTCATGGCGCGCCACTGCTCGGGAGTGAAGCCGGGGTCCGGCACGCCCGCCGGCGCCTCGGAGGCCTGCACGAGGCCGCGCAGGGGACCCAGGGGCTTACCTGTGGCCGGCTGGATGCGGTTCAGCGTGTCGTTGTACTCATACTCAAAGAAGACGCGGCCCAGCACATCCTTCGAGCATCCGGCATCGTAGACGCGGTGGGTGCGCGGGTCGGCGGGGTCGGCGGCGCCCGACGCGACACGGCCGTCGGGGTAGCGCATGGGCGGCATGCCGTAGCGCGGGTGGGTGCGCGTGTAGGGCCGGGCGAAGGCGTCATCGTCGAACGTGTTGTGGGCTCCCACCCAGACCACCTCACCCTCGCCGGCGGTGGTCTGCCAGTCCCAATGGAGGTGGAAGAGGCGGGTCAGGTTGGGGTCCTCCTGGGTCTTGACGTAGCGTCCCTGGGCGTCGCGGCGCACCTCGCCGATGTAGCAGAGCCCGGCCGTGCCGAACCCCTCAAACCATGAGAGGGCCTTGATGCCGCGCTGGTGTGCGTCCGTGATCTGCGCCCGGGAGGCGGCAACACGCTGCCGCTGGCCGAAGAGGCCCCAACTGGGGTCATCGGCGGCGCCGCAGAGCATGGCAGAGGCATGCGAGCGTGCGGCACGTGCCACGTCGCCTGTCTGGGTGAGCGTGGGGAAGCGGTCCCACCACGGGACGGCGGGCGCCTTGCCGGATCCGGCGCCAAGGGCGGGCACGGCCAGCGCGGCGAGGAGGCAACCGGCGTGAAAGGCGCGACGTACCGGCATGTGGGTCTCCATCCTTTGACCATGATCGGGCGACGGGGCGACGCCCTGCCTGCTCATCTCGAAGTATGGCATGCGGGGGCGGCAGGCCGGTCGCTACGGGTTGCGGAGACGGATGGCCACACGGTCGCCTGTACGCTTGGCGACCACCATGGTCAGGAAGCACGAATTGTTCAGGATCAACAGACGGCCTCAGCCGTCAGTACCACGTCGTTCCGCAGGTTGGCCATCGCGTACCGCAGGGCCTGTTCCACATCGTCGCGAGAGATGTGCGGGTAGGCCCCTACGATGTCGTCGCGCGATGCACCGGAGGCAGCCAGCTCAAGCACGAACTCCACGCTGATGCGCGTGCCGCGGATGCACGGCTTGCCCGCCAGCACAGCGGGGTCCGACGTGATATGGCTGAACTCATTGTGCATCGTGTTCTCCTGCGCGATCCGCGTGGGATCGCCCGTCTGCATTGTACTTCCGGCCGACGGCAGCGCCCGGCCTGCCCCCCGGCGCACCGTCCGCGGCCGTCAGAAGATCACAGTGATGGCGGCTCGCGTGGCCTTGCCTTGCTCGTCCAACAGCTGTATGGATGTCAGCTGTTTGGCGCCGTTGAGGCCCTTGATCTTGCAGCCGTCCGACGTGGCGGCGCGCACCACGTCGGTGAGCTGGCCGCTGAAGTGGCGCTCCATGTCGGCCATCGTGGTTGTGGCGCGGCACATGAGCGTACCGGCCTGCACGTCGTCGTGCACAAACCGCATGGAGGGCTGCTTGCCCCAGGGCTTGGAGCCGGGGAAAGGTTTCACCCCCAGCTCCGCATAGGTCACCGGGCCTTTGCGCGCCGGTCCGGCGCTCGCCTGCGCGTGGCCATGCTCGTCATGCGCGTCACGGGCCGGGCAGCCCCAGAGCCCGAACGTTGCCGCCAGGGCAACCGCCGCGAGCCTACCGGTACTCGCTCGCATGCTTGCGGACCTCCTCGGCAGCCAGGGCGCGGTTGTAGAGCTTCACCTCGTCGAGCAGGCCGCGGAAGAAGGCCTTGTGGTCCACCTCGTAGTTGCCCAGGCAGATGTGGAAGTCGTTGGCCTTGGCGGGACCGGGGCGCTCCATGGTCGCGGCCTCGATGCCGTCAACATAGAGGCGCATCACGTTGCCGTCGAAGGTGCCCGCCAGGTGCGTCCAGCGGCCCGTGGGCAGGTCGACGGAGCCGCTCAGGTGGTGGCTGAAGCTGGTGAGGGGCACCTCGAAGCAGGGCTTGCCGTCCACCACGCCGAGCCGGTAGCCGGTGTCGGTGCCGCCGGAGTAGACGCGGTTCAGGACCCAGGTGTTGCCCTGCCCGGCCTCGGCCGACTTGACCCAGCAGCTCACCGTGAGCCCGGCGGTGAAGGAGAGCGACGGCGACGGCGGGATGAGGCCCCAGCCTCCCGAGCAGACCATGGCGCTGCCGGCGATGCCCGGCGCCCGCTTGGCCTTGACCAGCTGGCCGCCCAGCCGGTGGCCGGAGGAGTCGAGCAGGGCGTCGGCGCCGGCGGGCTCGTCGAAGCTCCACCAGGCGGCGAGGCCGGGCTCGTCCCACCCGGGCTTGCGAACCAGCTTCGAGGCCGCCTTGCGAGCCGCTGCCTCCCGGATGGCGATGGCTTTGTAGGGCTTGTCGTAGGGGCCCATGCCGATGTCTTCGGGCAGCAGGTCCTGGTGCGGACCGGCGCCCGGCGCGAAGACGTCGCGGACGGCGTCCAGGTAGCCGAAGCCGTACTCACGATAGGGCGCTATGTAGTGCCCCTCACCCCACTCGTTCCAGTTGTCGAGCAGGAGCATACGGCTGCCCAGCTCCTCCTTCGGGAGCGTCCGGGCGAAGTCCTGCGCCTGCGTCAGGAGGCGGCCGAAGTCCTTCGGCGGGATCTTCCAGATGGTGCCCTCATCGGACCAGCCGCTCCAGGCCTGCGAGACGGTAAGCACCTGCGGAAGGATGCCGAGCTCCTGCGTCTTGCGGATGTAACCCATCTGCGTGTCGATGGACTGCTGCGGCGTGGGGTTGTTGGGCACGTACCAGCAGTAGGCGAAGACGTAGTCGAGGCCGAGCGACTTCAGCAGTGTCAGGTGCTTGGGGTCCAGGCCACGGTACTCGCCCAGGAGGTAGAGGCCGTCGAAGCCCGCCGCGCGGCAGGCGTCACGCATCTTGTCAAACGCGGCCCGAACCTGCCCGATGCCTCCCAGGTCGTCGATGAGGAACTCGGGCCGGTAGACGTAGAGGACCGGCTTGTTGTCCACCTTCAGGTAGCCGGGGTCCTTGAAGTAGTTCTCCATCCAGAAGGGGAGCAGGTTATCCATCAGGTCGCTCTCACTGGAGACGCCGGCCTGGCCACGTGCCTGGTTCTCCCACATGATCGTGTACTTCATCTTGCTGCGGAAGCGGGACTTGAAGAGCGAGTCGTGGATGGCGGAGCCGAAGTTCATCTTGACGGGGCCGCCCTGGCCGTCGCGGTACCAGCAGTAGATGAAGAAGGAGACGCCGTGCTCCACGGCCCACTTGGTCTCCCAGTCGGCCACCTCCGGGCTCTCCTGGGCGTAGAAGCCCAGGGCAGGGGTGCGCTCGGGGTGCTTCAGGATGTTGGACCACATGCCGGGCCGGTCGGCCTCCCAGAGCGGGCAGTTGTGGGCGCCGACGAGCATGGTGGTCTTGACGGGGCTGGGCGCCGGGATGTACGGCAGCTTGCGCGCCGCCAGTGCGGGCAGGAAGAGGAGCTTCAGCTCGCCCCTGGCCGTGCCGGCCGCCGCCGTGAAGCGCTGCTCGCCGGGCCGCGAAGCGGAGACGCGCCAGACGACGCGTGCCGTGTCGGCCGCCGCGATGCGCACGGTCTGAGCCGCTGCGGGCGAAACCGTCACGCCGCGCGGGGCCGTGAGCGCGACGCGCACACTGGCCGCCGCCACCGAGGCGTTCTCAACCAGCGCCGTCAGCGTCACGGTGCGGCGGGCGCGGGCGACATTGGCATCCGGCAGCAGGCTACGGACGATCAGTTGCGCCCCTGCCCCCGGAGCGGCGCAGGCCGCCAGGCCCACGAGCAGACAGACGATCCATCGCGACATAGCGGCGCCTCCGGTCGGCAGTGCGGCATGACGCCGCGTGATGCCTAAGGATAACCCGAAAACCGGCTCGGCGCCGCGTGTCGCACGGGGCTCAGGCAGCACTCACCGCTCCTTCGGCCGCTCGGGGCCGCTGTAGGGGGCGGCGCCGCGTGGGGCGGGGTCGCGCGGCGGGAGAGTGGTGGCGGCCTTGTCACGGGTGGTGGGGGCCTGGAGCATGCCGTAGTAGCGGCCCATCCAGTAGCCCTCGAGCCAGCCCGTAGGCGGGAAGGCGCCGCGGCCGCCGGAGCCGCCGTCCATGCTCAGCGACGAGCCCGCGCCCAGCTCCGGCGAGCCCTCGCGGGGCGAGAGGCCGCGCGTGGGGCCGCCGAAGGAGGCGTGATCCTTGCCCGGCGCCAGGTCGAGGCGGTGGGAGTTGTGGTAGTTGTAGCTGACCACCTCCAGCGGGGTCTCGCGGAGGGTGGCCGCGGCCTCCTGCTCGTCGCAGTCGTTGCCTGTGAGGCCGCCGTAGTGGAAGTTGAAGAAGGGCAGGCGTTGCACCCTCAGGATCTCCCAGGTCCGGTCGAGGCTACGGCGGTAGATGGCCCGTAGCTCGGGGTCTGTGGCGTAGGTGAGCAGCGGCACGTAGCAGCGGAAGGCCAGCTCGTCGTCCCAGGGCGCGGGAAGGTCGGGCGGGAAGGTGACGCGCTGGCGCACGGTATAGGTGTGGTAGCGCCACTTCACGGTCTGCTGCAGGCCGTCGGCGAACTGCTTGCGGCCGGTCTGCGCCAGCGACGTGGTCATGTAGGTCTGCGCCTCCATGCCGTTGAGGCCCCGGGCGTCGGAGCCGTAGGGCTTGAGGAGGTAGTCCGGGTCCCAGCGGCCCCATCGCGTGGGCTTACCGTCCATATCCTGCAGCACCCAGCCGTGGTCGAGCAGGTGTTGCGAGATGCGGGCCAGATGCTCGGCGGCGCGCTCCTTCTCCTTGCCCCTGGCCACGAGGTCGTGGTAGAGGGTGACGCCGTAGTAGTGGCCGTTCACCTCGTCGCTGGAGGTGTCGCCCTTCCAGTACCACTTGCCGTCGGCGGTGGGGTACCACTTGGCGGGCAGGCCACCGGAGCCCCGGTTGGAGCGCTCGCCCTTGTCGCCTGCGACCGACCAGACGGACCGCGCGATGAAGCCCGGCTTGCCGGTGATGTCGCCGAGCCAGACCAGCGCATCGAAGGTGTCGGCGGCAGCCTGCCGGGCCTTCTCATCGCCGGTGACGGCGACCTTGTAGCACATGGCGGCCAGGTAGGTGGCTGCATTGCCGCCGTCGTTGTCGCTGATCCCCCGGATCCACCCCTCTGCCTCGCCGGCCCAGCCCATGCTGTTGACGAAGCCGAGCCGCTTGAAGCCCCAGTCGTCCAGTTCGCGCTCGAAGTGGGCGGCCTTCTTGGCCAGCGTGTAGGGCTCGTAGCGGATGAGCGCCACGCCGCCGTCGGTAGCGATGAGCACGCGGTTTGCATCGGCGCTGATGCCGTTCACCCGCTCTCCGGGCAGCCAGTTGCCCGCGCCGAAGTACTGGTGCTCGCGGCCCACCCGGCGGATGGCCCCGTGCGTGGTGCCGATCCATAGGTCGCCGTCGAAGCCGTCGGCCAGGCAGGTGGCGTCCTCCACCGGCAGGCCGTCGGAGCCGCGCAGCTGCACCAGGCTCATGCCGCGGAGGATGCCCAGGCCCTTGCCGGTGGCGAAGGTGAGGGAACTGCCGGTGGCCAGCATGTCGCGGGCGTCGGCGGGGAGCGAGCCCCAGTCGGCCACGCTGCGGATAAGCGTCTTGCCCTCGATGAGCGCCGGCGAGCCGCCCCGGAGCAGGTAGATGACGCCGGCGAAGGAGGCGATGCGGCTGATGGGGCCGATCTGCACCGGGTCGGCGATGACCTGGCTGAAGTCGTCCATCACCAGCGTGATGTCGTCGGAGAGGTAGCCGCCGGCGGGCGTGGCGCTGACCAGCTTGGAGCCGTCGAACCGGAAGAGCTCATCGCGGGTGGCGGCCAGCACGGCGCCCTCGTGCAGGCAGAAGTCGACGAAGGCGCCCTGCCCCACGCGCTGCCACGCCTTGCCCTGGAGCCGATAGGCCCCGTCGGACGCGGCGGCCCAGACGGCTCCGTCCAGCGCACCGAGCCGCGTGATGCCCGCCGGGGCCCCGGCCACATCCTTCAGGGCGGCGCCGTCCACGGTCTTGAGCGCGCCGTCCACCACCACATACGCTGTCCCGCCCGCACAGAGGGCCGCGCCGACGGGCCTGGCGGTGGGGATGCGCGTCACCGTCTCCTGCAGGTAGACCTCGTCGGCCACCGGCTTCCAGCGGTGCGGCTTGTCGGCCTTGCCCGGCGGAGCTGGGGCCGCCGTAGCCACTGCCGCCGCCGCCAGTGCGCCCACGCAGAGCGCCTGCATCCAGAACACCATCGCAACCCTCCTCGGCGCCGATCATCCGCAAGCGCCCCACAGCCCTGCATACGATAGGAGTGGCGTGGGCGTATCCTGACGCCTAGGGCCCCGGCTTCTTGTTCTTCGCGTACCAGGAACGGAGGAGGGTCTGGCGGCTGGTCGGCGTCTTCGCGGACGTGTTGTCCTTGCGGTCGGCGCCGTGCTCCACGCTCCAGCCGTCCCACTCGCGGAAGGCGTGGTAGGTCCAGTCCCAGCCGTAGGCCTCGAAGAGGTCGGTCAGGTCGCGCAGGTAGCGGAAGGCGCTGTCGTCCGGCGCCCAGCGGATGGCGCTGAACTCGCCCGCGTAGATATGGACGCCGTACTTGCGCTGGAACTCCACCACGGGTCTGAGGGCCGTCGCCATCTGCGCCTTGTCCCACATCACGCCGTCGACCTTGCCGGGGTAGCGGATCTCGGGGCTCGCCCCGTACACGCCCTGGTGGGTGAAGGCGTGCGGCAGGTACATGTGGACGCTGTAGACGACGTTGGGCAGGTCCAGCGGCTCCATGCCGTCGAAGCCGCCGGGGTTGCCGCCGGCCGCGCACTCGACGATCAGCGTCCGTGACGGGTCGACGGCGCGCACCGCCTTGCCCGCCCGCTCGGCGAGGTCGTGCCAGTCATCCACGCCCTCGGCCAGCGTCTCCTCGATGGGCTCGTTGGCGAGGTCGAACCCCCAGATGCCGGCGACGCCCTTGTAGCGCCGGGCGATCCGCTCCCATACCGCCACGAACTGGTCCTGGCGCCGCTTGTCGGAGAAGAGGTCCGCGTCGGCAGCGGCATACCCGCCCGGGCTGGCGGCTCCGCCGGGCGGCGAGTGGAGGTCCACCACCACGAGGAGCCCGTTCTTGCGGCATTGGGGCAGCGCGGCGTCGAGGCCGGCCAGTGCGCCCTCGAGCCATTCGTCGTAGGTGGTCTGCGTGGCCGCCTGCGAGTTGGAGCGGATCAGCTGCCATCGGATAACGTTGGCGTTCCACTCCTTGCCGAACGTGCGGATGCCCTCGGCGTCGATGCCGGGGCTCACCATGGCGCCGCGGAGGCGCGGGAGGCTGTGGCCGCGGAAGGGCTTGGCCGGCACGTTGCGCGGCGCGGGTGGAGCCGGCGGACGGACCACGGTGACGCGAATGTCGTCGAACCAGACCTTGCCCGTGACCTCCTCCAGCCCGAGGTGCAGGATCGCCGTCGCCGCATCCGACGGGATACGGATGATGAAGCTCACCGGCTTCCAGTCGAACGTGCCGGTACCGATCTTGGCCTGCGGGTAGAGCGTGCCGCCGGGCGAGGTGATCGGAAGCATGAGCTTCACGCCGTTCCAGGGCTGCGGGCGATCCGAGACGCCCTCGGCGCGGACGACGCCCGCCACGCGGATCACGCAGCCGCGCAGCCGCTCAACGGGCAGGCTGCGCCGGGCCATCGCAGAGCCTGCCGTGGCCCGCTCGACCCGAAGCGACTGCTTGCTCTGGAACCCCGCATCCAGCGCGCCGCCGGGCCAGTCCTGCAGCGAGCCGGCGGCCTCGAACCCATCGGTGAACACGACCTCGCCCCGAACCGGCGGCGGCTGGGCGCCCTGGAGGCCGGTGGCGGATGCGGCGAGGAGTACGAGCGCGGCCGGGAGAAGTGAGTTCATGGGAGTTCCTCTACGTGCCGGGGACCGCTTCGACCTGCACGGCAGCACCCCGCAGGCGCTTGTCCAGGAAGTCCTGAACCAGCTTTCGCACCGCCGGCTGGTCGAACGCCGGGCCGCCGTGTCCGGAGCCTGTGAGCCGCTGCAGGATCGCATCAACCTTCACCTTGCGCAGGGCGTCGGCGAGCTCCACGCTCGCCACGGCGTAGCCCTTGCCCACGAGATCCAGGCCGTAGGGGCCGTCCTTGCTCCCGCCCGTCCAGCCGCCGCCGTGGATCCAGACAAAGAGCGGCAGAGGCTTGGCGGAGGCCTGCTCGGGCAGGTAGAGGTCGAGGACCTGCGCCGCGTCGCCGCCGGGTACGTACGCCAGGTCGCGTATCACCCTGACGCCGGGAGGCGCCTGCGCGGGAAGGCCGGAGGCGACGCACCCGGTCGTCAGGGCGAATGTGGCAGCGATGGCGGAGAGGGCTGTCAGGCGGAGCCTGAGTGTGGAGGGCATGGCGGTTGGGTATCTCCGGTTGGGTGGTGTCGGCAAGGCACCGCAGTACGGTTATAGTCTGCCATGCGGCATCATCAAGTCGGTACGGTGCCCTCAGATCGGCGGGATCGGGTACAGATTTCCTGCCCGATGCGTCCGTCCGACCCATCTGCTCGTGCCTGCCGGCACACACCGGTGGCGGACCGCACCATGCGGGTATGCTACTCGTACTCAGCCCAGCCCGTTCTAAAGTCGGAGGTGCCGATGCCAACGATCACGGCAATTACGACCATTGATCTTTACCGAGATCAAGTGGCCCGATTCCTCGCCGACATCCAGCGGACCGCCGAAGCCGACGGGTGGTCCGGCCGGCAGTCTACAATGGAGGTGACCGAGAGCCCGGTGGGGCTCGGCGCCCCCATCGTGTATAGCGCCCCAGTCCTGGCCCTCAGCCGGACTGCTCGCAAGGCCGATGCAGTCGAGCGGGTTGTTTTTGAGCCCCATCACCGGTTCACGATCGGTTCGGCCGGCAGAATCGACGTGACGTCCTTCCCCGCCATGCGCGAGGCGATGCTCCTCCGCAGACTGCATCATCCAGACCTCACTAGCATGACGGCCGACGAGCTAGAGGAGCTGATCGCGGAGGAGCCCTGGAAGGCGTACAGCCAGGAGCTCCTTCCTCTGAGCGTTGACCTCGCCGACCCGGACAGCCTGTTGGCGTTTCTGGATGACTTAGTCGCGCCGGCGTGGTAGCGTCCTCTACACATGAGGAACCCATACACCGATTTACAGAAAGCATTTCAGTATCTAGAATGCTCGGCAAGGCAAAGAGGAGCGCAAGACTGCTGCGGGCCTCTACCTCACCTTCTGCGCGGAGGGGATTCCGACCGCGCCTTGCGTGACTACGTGTTCTGCCTGTTGCTCGTATCAGCGGTCGCCCAGTTTGAGCTGGACTTGGGGCAGATACGGGGCGTGCCGGGCTTTCAATCGACCTGGCGCCTCTCCGCGCGGCTCAAACTGCTTCGCGACCACTTCCGTGTGCCTCCCGCAGCGTTCGATGCGGTTGATCAGATTCGTCTGGCGCGAAACCAGTTTGTGCATGATGGATCAACCAACGTTGAGGCGGGTTGCACCAAACGATTAGTACCGGGCATCCTCGTCACCTTCCTACACCACTGTCAACACCCCCAGTACAGGTAGGTCGGACCCCAGGCGGTATGCGGCGGATCGGGGGAGTCGAGGGCATTGACGGGCGCGGTGTGATCCACGCTTGTGACCGATTCAGTGCGCCCGATGCCATTGTCGCCACCGGCGCCTACACGGCGCCCTCCATAGCCAGGGCCACCGGATGGCCGTTGGTCATGAGGGAGCGCTGGGCCGCGTGGAGGACCCGGAGCACGCGGAGGCCGCTCTCGCCGTCTGTGATGGGCGGGCGGCGGGTGCGGACGGCCTCCAGGAAGGCGGCCATCTCCTGCCGAAGCGGCTCGTCCGTAGCATAGGCGACCAGTTCGCCGTCGCCCCTGATCGGCACAGGCATGCCCTCATGCAGCTCGACGCGCTGGTCGTAGAGCACCAGCTTCTTCGCCACGTCGTCGAAGCTGGCCATGCGCTTGCTTCCCACCACCACCAGGCGCTGCTCCTTGAACGGGTGGAGCCATGAGACGTGGATGTGGGCGCGGACGCCGTTGTCGAAGAGCAGGCTCGTCAGCGTGACGTCCGCGATGTTCGGCTGGACGTAGCTCCCGCCGGTGGCCGTCACCTGGATGGGCATCCCACCCATGAGGCGGACGATGACGGCGATATCGTGCGGGGCGAAGCTCCAGAGCGCGTTCTCCTCGCGGCGTATCTTCCCCAGGCTCAGCCGGTGCGAGTAGACGTACTGCACACGCCCCAGGCGGCCGGATTGCACCATGTCGTCCAGGGCCACGATGCCAGGGTGGTACTCCAGCACATGGCCCACCATGAGGATGCGCCCCTTCGCCCGAGCCTCGCGCACCAGCCATGCGCCCTGCTCCAGGTCCAGGGTGATGGGCTTCTCCACGAAGACATCCTTGCCGGCCGCCAGCGCCGCCCGGGCGATCTCGAAGTGCGTCTCAGCCGGAGTGGCGATGACCACGGCATCGATGCCGCACTCCAGCGCCTCGGCCACGCCGGGGACCACCGGCACGCCCGGAGCCAGTTGCCCGGCGTCTCGGCGGCCTGCGTCGGTGCTGTCGCACACGCAACGGAGCGCACCCAACTCCCGGCAGTTGCGCACCAGATTGCGGCCCCACCACCCGCATCCAACCACCGCCACGCCGATCGCCTCTGCCATTCATTCCCCCATGTGCCCCTGTCTGGTCAATCCCATCCCATTGTACGCAGGATTCGGCCGCCGCTTCCCGTAACCTTCATGATATCGTGCCGGTGTCATGCGGAAGGATGGGCCAATGGGCGAAATCACGCGGCGAAGCGCGGTGGCTCTGGGAGCGGCGCTGGTTGCCGGAGCCGCGACACTGGAAGGAGAGGCCATGGAAGGGCGACACGAGGGCGAGGTCCTGCAGGTGGGCGTCATCGGATGCGGCGACCTGACGCACGGCAAGGCCTGGTCGGAGATCCTGGCTTCCGACGGCGGCAAGCGCTACGGCATGCGGCCGACGCGCGTCTGGGACCGCGACCTGTCGGCGGCCAAGCGGCTCGCGGAGAAGGTCGGCGCCGTCGTAGTCGCCCGCCCGGAGGAGGCCGGCCAGGAGACGGCGGGCGTCATCGTCGCCGAGGAGACGCCCGGAGCCTATCTCGAACTGGCGCGCCCCATGCTACGTGCGGGGAAGCGGCTCTTCTTCAACCGGCCCTTCGCCGGCAGCGTGGCCGACGCCCAGGAGATCGTTCGCCTGGCAGCGGCGCACGGCGCCCGCGTCTACTCGGCATCGGCCCTCTTCCACACTCGGCAGGCGGCGCCGGCGCGAGAGAAGCTGGCCACGCTGGGCGGGTTGCGGCTCTTTACGGTCACGGGCGCGTCTAGCCACCTCGGCTTCTATCTGCCCCATGCCGTCGCCTCGATGGTCAGCGTGCTGGGCACCGGCGTGGAGTCAGTGCAGGCGCTCTCGCTGCACCGCTCGCCGCAGGATGCCGATAACGCCGACGCCCCGGTGGTGGCCTATGTGCAGTACGCGGCCAAGTCGGCCGTGGGCCCCGCGCGAGGTGTGGTGCAGATGATCGGACCCGGCGCGGAGTGGTACGCCTTCGTGGTCAAGATGTTCGGCGCCAAGGCCGACGCCGACGAGGTACGCCTCGAAGTGACCTACGAGCACCTGCTGGACGAGATGGCCGGGTTCTTCCGCACGGGGGTGGAGCCCATCCCCCATGCCGTCATGCTGGAGAAGACCGCCATCTACTACGCCGCGCTACGGTCCGCCGCGACGGGCGGCAAGCCGGTCCGCCTCTCCGACATGGGTCTTGCCGCGCCCCGCAAGGAGACCTGAGCCATGCCGACGGGCGCATGGTGGGTTTGAACTCGGAGCGCGCCGGTCTGCCGCAGGCCTACCCGGCCCGTGTGAGCGGCGAGATACGTGAACTGACCGTCTCCGGGCGGCGAAGTGTGGAGGACCGCCGGCGATGAGCCCGGCCGGAGGAGCAGCATGACCTGGTGGATCGTACTCGCGGGCCTGATCGCCGCATTGGCCTCGCTGGCCGGCGCCGCGCCCGCCGAAGCGGCAGAACCCCCGGCGGGCCGGGTGATCCTGCTCACGGAGCGTTTCGAAGGCTCCGTCGACGCCGTCGTTCCGGCGCTGCGCCGCGCCCTGGCCGCTGCCGGCCTGCAGTGCCGCGACACGAGCGCACAGGGCCTGGCCGCCGCACTGGATGCCGAGGCCGGCCCCGGCGTCACGCTGGCCCTCCCCTACTCCGTCTCGTTCCCGGCGCCGGCACGGGAGCCCCTGCTGCGGTTCCTGAAGCGCGGCAACCACCTGCTGGCGCTCTCTGGTCCGCCCTTCCAGGAGATGCGCGTGCCCGTGGGCGGCCAGTGGGTGGGCCGTTCGGGCCTGCAAGCCAGGCTGGCGGAGGCGGCGGGTGCACCCGTGGTCCGGTTCGACCCGGCTGAACTGAAGCGCTGGACCCGCGTGACGGGAACCACCGGCAGCCGGGCCACCTATGCCGCGGAGGAGGGCGGGCCCGGCGGCGCCACGGCGGTCCATGTCCGCGTGGCCAAGCTCGACACCTGGGACACGTTGGGCAGCCACGCGCTGGAGGCCCCGTTTGCCTGCGGCCGCACGCTGACGACCTTTTGGGCCAATGGCGGGCCGAAGACGCCCGAACTGCTCGTCGAGTGGAAAGAGGCCGACGGCACGCGTTGGATGTCCACCGTGAAGCTGACGCCGAAGTGGACGCGCTACGCCATCCGCGCCGAGGAGATGGCCTTCTGGCCGGACGGCGCCGCGCCGGGGCGAGGCGGCAACGTCGACCGCATGAACCCCGCCAGGGCCCGGCAGTTCACGTTCGGCCTCGCCAACGGGCTGTCGCGTCAGGAGATGGGCATCGCCCACGAGTACTGGTTGGCCGACCTCCAGACCGCCGTGGACCCGGTGGGCGCGGTGGACCTGAACCCGCCGCTGCTGGAGACCCTCTCGCCTGCCTACAAGACCTACCCGACCATGGCCGAGGCCGTCCTGCCCGTCGCGGGCGGCCGACGACTGCGTGCCGCCGGGCCCGTCATCTGCGCCATCTCGCGATCTCCGGGGCTGGGCCTCAAGCCGCCCGCAGCCCGGTTTGTGCCTCTGCTATGGGCCATGGACAAGGCGGCCGCCCATCGGCGTGGAGCGGCGGCCCACCTGTTGCTGAACCTCGACGGCCCGTACCGGGGTTCGGTCTGGGGCCTCCTGGGCGTGTCGCAGGCGGCCTTGGCGGCGGCCGGGTCGCCTTACCCCGCCGTGGCCGCCGACATGGCACGACGCATGGCTCGGGGGCTCTTCCTGGCATCGGCCGGAGCCGAGAGCTTCGCCGCGTTCGGCGGGGAGCAGGTCAAGGTCGGCGCGCGGCTGGTGAACTTCGGCCTTAAGCCCGCCGCTGTGACCATCGCGGCAACATCGACCGGGCCCGACGGCGCGGCGCTCCGCACCCAGCGCCGGGTCACGGTTCCCGCGCGTACACTGGAGCCGCCGGCCATCGACCTGCCGTCACCGGGCGCCCCCGCGCCGGGCGAGTACACCGTTGAGGTGGCTGTGCGCACCGGCGGCGCCGAGGCCGACCGCATCGCCATGCCCTTCCGCGTCGTCGCCGGGGCCCGATCCAATGCCGCCAACACGGTCACTGCGGCCGACGGCCGCTTCAGGCTCGGCGGCAAGCCATGGTTCGCGCTGGGCATCAACTACTGGCCGCTCTACTCCGCCGGGCAGGAGCCGGGCGAGTACTGGCTCCACTGGCTCTCGCCGGACCAGTACGACCCCGCCGTGGTGGAACGCGACCTGGCGCAGATGCAACGGCTGGGCATGAACCTGGTGAGCATCCAGTACGGGCGCCTGGACCAGGCCCGACCGCTAGCGGACTTCCTGGCCCGGTGCGAGAAGCGCGGCATCAAGGCGCACATCTTCATGCCCCACCTCGACCCCGTAACGCACCAGCCGGCGCGGGCGCAGGAGATGATCCGCGCCGCGCACCTCGGCGACGACCCGGCCGTCTTCGCCTACGACCTGGGGTGGGAGGTCCACGTGGGCCCCTACGCCGCGCGAAAGCCCCACGACGGCGAGTGGCGGCGCTGGGTGGCCGACCGGTACGGCAGCGTGGAGGCCGCCGAGAAGGACTGGCGGTACACGGCGCCCCGCACCGACGACGGCCTCCTGACCGGTCCGGCCGACGAGCTACTCACCACCGACGGGCCGTGGCGCATCTTCACCGCCGCCTACAGGCGCTTCTGGGACGACAAGTTCTCGCGGGGCTACCAGACCGTGCGGAGCGCCGTGCGCGAGGCCGACCCGAGGCACCTCATGGGCGCGCGGAGCGGCTGGGGCGGGCTGGGAGCGCTCTGGACCCAGGGCCACCTGCCCGTGGACCTGCGCAGCGGAGCCAAGCACCTGGACTTCACGTCGCCCGAGGGCTACAACATCGGCGGCGACCGCAAGGGCTTCCTTGCCGGCGGCTTCCTCAACGCCTACGGGCGCTACTTCAGCGGCGGCAAGCCGGTCTACTGGGCGGAGTTCGGCTCGGCGCTCTGCTATGGCGTGAGCCCCGAAGCCTACACCCACGCCCGGCTGACCGAGAACCTGCGGCAGTCGGCTGACTACTATCGCAAGACGCTGGCCATGGTTCGCGAAACCGGGGCCGACGGCGCGGCGGGCTGGTGGTGGCCCGGCGGCCTGCGGGTCGACGAGAAGAGCGACTTCGGCGTCATCCAGCCCGACGGCACGCCCCGCCCCGCCGCGGAGACCTACCCGGCCGAGGCCGCCGCCCTGCGGAAGCTGGGGCCGGCGCCAAAGCCCGACGTGATGATCTCCGTAGATCGCGACAAGCACGCCACCGGCTTCGCCGGCCTCTACGCCGAGGCCGCTCCGGCCTGGGTGGAAGCCTTCCTGGCGGGCAAGCAGCCCGGCGTTCGCACCGAGGCAACCGGGACGACGTCGGCCGACGCGCCGAAGGTCGCCGTGGGCAACGTGCCCGCCACCGGCACGAACCCGCCCAAGTACCTGAACGCGGAGCTGAACCGGCTACGCGTCGGCGGGCGCGACACCCGCGACGGAGCCATGGTGGACGTGCGCGCCGGCGAGGCCGTGGAGATCGACGCCGAGATGGGCAACACCGCCGAGGCCGCGTGGCTCGCTCCCAGGGGCCCCGGCGAGGAGGCCGGGGCCGTCTACCTGGAGGCCGCCTGGGACGGAGGCAGGGCCCTGATCCCCCTGGCCGCCGACACGCCCTTCCTCTCCGACGGCCGCTTCAAGGGCGTCCTGCCGGCGGGCGAGGCCGGCGAGACACGCCTGACGCTGCGGCTGGTGGCTTCAGGTTGGACGCCCTTCGGCGAGGTGGTGCGGGTCACGCTCCGGCGCGGGGCTCAGGTGCGGCCGTAGGTGCGGGCGGTTTCGATCATCGCCTCCAGGTTCGCGTCGGGGGTATCGCGCCCGCACTGGTCGCCGGTGGAGAGGATGAACCGCCCGCCCTCGGCGGCGTCGTCGATCGCCTTGCGCGAGGCGCGGGCCACGTCCTCGGGGCTTCCCATGAGCATCACCTCGGTGGTGTGCAGGTTGCCCTTCAGCGTCAGGTTGCGCCCCCAGAGCCGCTTCAGTTCGGCCAGGTCGCAGTCGCCCATGGGCGGCGTCTCCAGCGGATCGATGACCGTCAGGTTCGTCTCCTCGGCCATGACGCGCACCAGCTCACGCTCCGGGCCGCAGGAGTGGATGTGGGTGGGCAGGCCCGCCTCCGTGGCCAGGTCGATGATCCGCTTCACCGCCGGGAAGGCCAGCTGGCGGAAGATCTCCATCGTCTGGAAGACCAGCGTGCCGGAGCCGCCCACGCAGATGATGTCGGGCTTCTCGTCCATGGCCATCACTCGGGCGAAGCGCTCCTCGGCGGCTTCCACGCGCTCCCGGGCCCACTTCTCGTGCTGATCGGGGTTATCGAGGTAGTGGTAGATCATGTCCGGGTTGCCGAGCGCCGCCGAGTAGGTGACGTAGACGCCCACCAGGCCCTGATCCCCGAGGCGCCGCTTTATCCTCTGGAAGCCCGCGGGCCCCGTATCGAAGGGCCGCACGCCCTCCACCGGCTCGAAACGCTCGGGGACAGGCGGCAGGTCGACCTTGGCGGGGTCCACGCCATAGGTGGGCGGATCGGCCACAGGGAAGACATCCACGGTGGGGCTCCAGGTCCGCTTGCCGGCCTCCTTGCGGCATAGCTGCGTGGTGATGGCGCTCTCAGTGCGCCGGACGATGAAGCGCTCCCAGCCCGCGGCTCCGACGGCCTCTTCGGGGAAGGTGAGCGGGAAGAGGTCCATGAACGCGTCGAAGCCGTAGTGGCGGGCGGCATCGACGTAGGCGTCCATGAGCGGCGGGTCATTGTAGAGGTAGATGTCCCAGAAGGGCTTGCCGGTGCGGCGCACCGGGACCATGTTGGAGATGTCCGGGCAGACGGGCACGCAGTCGGGGATGCCTCCTCGAAGCACGCATTGCAGGCGTTCGCGGGATGTCATGGGGTTGGGTCTCCTGGGGGCGCCGGTCGACGCCGGTACGCCATGGGTAGGCGCGTCATTGGTTCCAGATGAGCCGTCCGTTGATGCTCACCGGATAGGTCGCCTGATGTGTCAGCATGGCAAGCCCCGACCAGATGGCCTCCGCCACGTACTCGCCGAGGATGACGCCCAGCGCCGCCATGCGAAGCCGCTCGTACCCATTGAGGCCGTAGTAGCGCTGCACGTAGACCTTCAAGATCAAGACAAGGATCAGCCCGAACCAGATGTAGTCGATGCCGAAGTTCATGCCCAGCGCGTAGCCGGCGGGATGTAGCAGGAAGCCGGGCATGCGGAACCGGAGGTTGTCCATGGCCAGCACTCCGGCGAAACCCAGCGTCATGGCGCAGATCGCGGCCGGGTTGGGTGGCCTCGGCGTGTCGGTGAGCTGCTGGACGATGGCCGGCGTGTCCCACGCGGTATTGGATGCGCCCAGCCGATATCCGATGGCCACATGGCACAGGCCGCCCATGGCGATGCCCAGCACCGAGGCCACGGCGATGGCAGTGAACATGGCCCGCTGGCTGACCCCATGCTGCTCGGCCAGCTTGATGCTCTCCAGCTGGTGCGGCATGGGATGCGTGCGGTGGATGCGGTTCATGAAGTTCAGCATGGTGACCCATCGCGCGACCATCGAATCCGGGATGCCGTGGGTGCCCCGGAAGTCCACGATGAGCTGGTTGGGGCCAAGCAGCGCCACCTCGTTGAGCGGCGGGCCGAGCTGCGCCCGGAGCTTCGTGAGCGCGACGCTGAAGACGAGGAAGGCGCCGCTGTAGCCGACGACGAACGCGAACGGCAGTCCGCACAGCGCCCCGAAGGCGCCCAGGCCGAAGATCGAAGCCACGAGCCCCGCGAACGCCAGGCGATGGGGCACAAGCCTGCGCTCAACCGGCGCTCCGCTCCGTATCTCGCCCCACACCTCGCGCAGGTAGCCGCGCGCCACCCAGACGGCCATCACAGCCAGGCCGATAAATGCCCCCCAGGACTGCTCGGTGGCGTACGGAGGAGTGGGCACCAGGCCTCCGCCGCCGAAGTAGCCCTGCTCGTAGCCCATGCTGGAGAGCAGCACCTGCTGGCCCTTACGCACAAAGAAGAAGACGATGCACGAGAGGAGCAGGTCGGTGGGCATGAACAACCCGATCGCGGACAGGTACGGGAAGATCGCGATGGGCGTCCAGCCGATATCACTCCACGGGCGGGAGGTGAACCAGGCGCCGACGTCGCCCATGAACCGGACGTTGATGCTCGGGATCGATGGATAGAGGAACGAGAACCCATTCAGCATATCGATTGCGAACATGGCGGCGAAGGCGCCCCACATCCAGCGGCTCCGCCAGATGGGGCCGGCGCCCCCTGCCTGCGTGATGGCGATGGGAAGCTGGAGCGTCGGGAACGAGAGGCGCTCGCGGTTGGTCCACTGGTCCCGCATGAGCGAGTTGATGCAGAGCATGGCCAGGCAGACCAGGCCCATGAGCAGCGTCCACGCGGCGATCTTGGGCCACCAGAGCGGAAGCTGGGTCAGTGCATAGGAGAGCGGCTTGCCGCCGCCGGTGTATGTCTCCAGACCGGCCTTGTCAAGGAAGAAGAGACGCCCGCTCGCGTAGGGGAGGATGCCCTTCTCCACGCTGCTGTTTCCGGCGCCGAAGAGCGCGCAGCTGTGTGCGTAGGCGACGGTGTTGTCTATCCACTCCGACGCCACGGCGCAGATGATGGCCTGCATGGCATAGAACAGGACCAGTTCGGTCTGGGTCAGCGCCGATCGGCGGCTGAGGCGGCGAAGCGGCACGTTGAGGGCCACCAGCAGCAGCGTCAGCACGACCGGCGGGATCATGAGCGAGAAGATGCGGTCGACGCCCTGATCTCGGGCCCAGTAGACGCAGAGGGGAGCGAACAGCGCGCTGAGGACGAAGGCGCGAACGGTGAGCGGGCCGCCGGAGTGGTGCGGCGTCGCGCCGCTTGTCAGCGCGCCGCAGTTGGGGCGCGGCCTCGGGGCTCGCACCGGAGGACCGACGATCGGCTCGTCGCCAAGCGACATCAGAGTGCCTCCCAATCGCGCAGCGGGTCCCTGACCGCCGCATCTCAGCTCTGCCGGACCCATCGACCGGACCCTCAGCGGCCTGTTGACAGATGCCTGCGCGACCAGTATACTTCGATCATGTAACCGTTTCAAGACCGTGCGGACAGGGGTTCGCCCTTGATCGCGCGAGGAGGCGAACGTTGAAGGTCCGATGGCGTCCAAGCCGCCGAGCTCCGAGCCCGGCGGTCCCGGGCCTGAGCGCTCCATGAGGGCGCAGGGTTCCGCTACCATCCGGGATGTGGCCAAGCACGCCGGCGTGTCGGTGGCCACGGTCTCGCACGTGCTCCAGGGCAAGTCCTCGCTGCACGCCCCGGCCACGGTCGAGCGCGTGCGCCGGAGCGCCGAGGAGCTGGCTTACAGACCCAACCGGACAGCCCAGAACCTGGCACGGCGGCAGACGCGGACGCTGGGCGTGGTCGTTGAGACGATGACCACCGGGCGCTTCACGGCCAACGCCTTCTGCGTAGAGGTGCTGGACGGCATCCTGGACTTCGCCGGTGAGGCCGACTATCAGGTCAAGATCGTGTCGCTGAAGTGCAACGATAGGCAGAGCGTCGCCCAGTGCGTCGACAATGGAAGCATGGACGCCGCCGCGCTCATCGCGCCTGACAGCGACGGCGCCCTGGTGGCATGGGCTCAGGCGGCCGCGCTACCGGTCGTGCTCGTGGGCGGCTTGCCCGATACGATGGCCATCCCGCGCGTCGACGTGGATGATGAGGCCGCGCTGTTCGGCGCCATCCGCTGGCTGATCGATCTGGGCCATCAGCACATCGGCGTCATCACCGGGCCTCCGAGCCAATGGAGCGCCGTCCGACGAGAGAGGGCATACAC
>CAISJD010000207.1 GCA_903885605.1 uncultured Chthonomonas sp.
CGTCCGCCGCTCCCGTGAGGCGAGCATCGCCGAGGGCCTCACCCAGACCCGGGAATACATGGACCGGTGCGGCACACCGGAGGGACACCTGATCCTCTTCGACGCCCGCCCCGCCCAGACCTGGGAGCACCGCATCTTCCGCGAGGAGCGCGAGGGCATCACCCTCTGGGGGATGTAGCGGACCGGGGCGGTGAGGCGCGCTGTCGACTGGGTTCGCATAGCGCACCCGCGTCGGCGCATCGCCTATACGTTGTACTGGCCTCACCTGTCCCATCGGTCCCGCCTCACCCGCCCTGCCCACCCGCAGGTACACTCCCATACGAATGGGCCAAGGGCCCCTCGCGCCCGGCCACGGGAGGTGGTGCCGCCATGCTTCTCCTCGCGCTCTGTGTCTGCGCTCTGGCTTGCGCCTCGGCCTCGACGGCTCCGGCCGCGCCGCTGCGGGGCCGGGTGGTCTCGCTCGACAGCCCCACCGCGTGGGTGGTGGCAGCCGACCCGGGCGACGAGGGCAAGGCCCAGCGCTGGTTCGCGGCGCCGCGGCCCGACGCCAAGGCCCTGCGCGTGCCGGGCACCATGCAGGAGGCCCTGGGCGAGGTCCATGGTGTGGCGTGGTACTGGCGCTCCGTGGACCTGCCGAAGGCGCGGCACAAGCAGGAGCGGCTGACCCTCCGCTTCTGGAGCGTGGACTACCTGGCCGAGGTCTGGGTGAACGACGTGCCCGTGGGCCGCCACGAGTGCGCCGACGCCATGTTCGACCTCGACATCACGAAGGCCGCCCGCCCAGGCTCGACCAACCGCATCGCCGTGCGCGTGGTGAACCCCAGCGACCAGCCTATCGACGGCCTGGTGGTGGGCCAGACGCCGGGGCGCAACCGCGGCCCGGTCTGGGGCGTGGGCTCCACGTACAACGCCGGAGGCATCCAGGATTCGGTGGAGTTGCTGGCCGGTCCGCCGGTCCGCATCGCCGACCTCGCCCTCCGCCCTGACCCCAGGACGGGTGTCATCGCCGCCGAGCTCACGGTTGACAGCGCCCTGCGCAGCGCGGTGTTGGGCCACCTCACCCTGGTAGCCGCCGAGGCGTCGGGAGGACCCACGCTGGAGACGGCCACGGCTCAGCCGCTCATCAAGCCCGGTCGAAGCGTGGTTCGGGCCTCGGTGCGCCTGGCCGACGTCCGCCTGTGGCAACTCAAAGACCCGGCGCTCTACCGCGTCACCGCCCGCCTTGCCACCGAGGGCGGCGCCTTCGTGGATGAGACCTCAGTCCGCTGCGGGTTCCGCGACTTCCGGTTCGCCGACGGCTATTTCCGCCTGAACGGCAAGCGCGTCTTCCTCAAGAGCGCCCACTTCGGCGGCGACTCGCCCCTCACCGGCATCGTGCCCTTCGACCCGAACCTGGTGCGTCAGGACTTCCTGCAGCTCAAGGCGATGGGTTTCAACATGGCCCGCTGCATCGCCGGGCTGGGCCGCCGGACCGTGATGGACCTTGCCGACGAGATCGGGCTCATGGTCTACGACGAGTCTTACGCCTCCTGGTGCATGCAGCCGTCGGCGCACCTGCCCGAGCGATGGAACGAGAGTGTCGGCGGCATGATCCGCCGCGACCGCAACCATCCCAGCGTCGTCATCTGGGGCCTGCTGAACGAGACCTCCGACGGCCCGGTCTTCCGCCACGCCGTAAGCGCCCTGCCGTTCGTAAAGTCGCTGGACGACACCCGAGTGGTGATGCTCAACAGCGGCCGGTTCGACAACGGCCTGCCCGATAAGCCCGGTGAGCCGGGTAAGGCCCTGCTACCCGAAGCCTGGGCGCCAGTGCCGCACCTCAGCGTCCCGTTCGTGGCCTGCAACCGCACCGGCGCCGAGGTCACGCACGACGGCACCGTCTTCCCGACGGACCTCGTGGCGCTCCATGTGGGCGCTGCGGGTGAGCCGGCGGCCCTGCGCTTCACGGCGGCTGCGGACGGCCCGTACAAGGTGACGGCCCGCATCCGGGGCATCGCCGGGCCTCCGGCGCCGGGTCCGATCGCCACGTCGGCGGCCTGGCTCTTCGCGGCGGGGAAGCAGCTCTTCGCAGACACCATCAACTGCGGCGGCAAGGGCAACGAGACCGCCTGGTCGGGCTCAGTCGAACTGAAGAAGGGGCAGACGCTGGACTTGCTCTGCGGCTCCGGCAACGAGACCTTCAACAGCGACACCACCGGCGTGGAGATCACCGTCACCGGTGCCGACGGCAAGGCGCACGACGCGGCGGCCGAGTGGTCCACACAGAGCAACCCCAACGGGGTCTGGAGCTACGGCTATCTGCCGTCCGCCGACCCGTCCCCGACCGGCTTCGTGAAGGCCGTGGGCGCCTCCAACGGCGTGCCGGCGAGCATCGGAAGCCTCAGCAACCCCGGCGCGGCCGACTGGCAGGACCTGTTGGGCGACAAGCACCCCTACCAGTCGTGTCCGCACACGGCGTCGGTGATCCACACGTTGCGCACCATCGACGGCGGCGGTGAGCGGCCGCTCTTCATCTCCGAGTACGGCTTCGGCAGCGCCAACAACCTGCTCCACCTCATGGGCCACTACAACCAGGTCGATGTGGGCTATGCCTTCGACCGCGCCGCGCTGGAGCGCCTCTTCAACGAGCAGTTCACGCCCGACTGGGAGCGCTGGGGCCTGGCCGGCCTCTTCGGCAACATGGAGAGCTACTTCCGCCAGTGCGTGGCCATGGAGGCGCAAGGCCGCCTGCTGGGCACGAGCGCCATCCGCTCCAACCCCCGCGTCGTGGCCCACAGCCTCACCGCCTGCCACGACACGGTGCTGGCCGCCGAGGGGCTCATCACCTCGTTCCGCGAGCCCAAGCCCGGCGTGCACGACGCCATGTCCGACGCCTGGTCGCCGCTTCGCTTCTCGGTCTTCTCGGAGCCGCTGCAGGCGGTCAGGGGCGGCACGGTCCGCATCGAGGCGACGCTGGTGAACGAGGACGCCCTCATGCCCGGCAAGTATCCCGTGCGCATCCAGATCCTCGGCCCCGGAGGCGCCATGCCGCTGGACAAGGTGGTGGAGATCGAAATCCCCGACCCCGCCACTGGGCCTGAGCCGCCCTTCGCCACGCCCATCTTCGGCGAAGACGTGAAGGTCGACGGGCCTGGGGGCCGGTACCGCGTCTTCGCCCTCTTCCAGAGCGGCGCGGCGGCCGAGGGAGGCGAGGCCGAGTTCTGGCTGCATGACCCGGCCCAGATGCCCGCCGTGGGAGCCGAAGTGGTCCTATGGGGCGATGACCCGGAACTGGCCGCCTTCCTGCGCGATCAGGGCGTCCGCGTGCGGCCCTTCGCCGCGGCGCGGACGGGCGGCGTCATCCTGGCTGGGCGCGGCGCAGGCGACTGGGACGCCCTGAACCGACAGATCGCCGCGGGAGCCACGGCCCTCTTCCTCTGCCCGTCGGTCTTCGCCAGGGAGGGCAACGCCACGGCCCTGCTGCCCCTGGCCCACAAGGGCTCCCTGCTGACGGTGAACGACTGGCTCTACCAGAACAACGACTGGGCCATGGGGCACCCGGCCTTCGCCGGCCTCCCCACGGGCCTGCTCGACTACCAGTACTACCGCGAGATACTGGGCAACCAGTTCTACAGCGGCCTCGACAAGCCCGACATCGTCATCAGCGGCATGATCAACACGTCGTTCGGCTACGCCTCGGGCCTCACGCTGGCGGCCTACCGCGTGGGTCAGGGCCGCATCGTGCTCAACAGCCTGCTCCTGCGCGAGAACCTGTCGCCGGCTCATCCGGTGGCCGAGCGCCTCCTGCGGAACCTCCTCAACTGGGCGGCGGAACCAACCCGGCCCGACGGGCGGTAGAGCCTATCAGCGCACCTTGCGCGAAAGGGGCAATCCATGAATCGACGTGAGTTCCTGGCGGCGTCGGCCGCCCTGGCTGCGGCAGGCCTCGACCCCGTCGAAGCCGCTGCAGGCGGCATCCCAAAGCGGGCGCTCGGCAAGACCGGCGCGAAGCTCTCGATCATCGGCTATGGCGGCATCGTTGCCATGGGCGCGGACCAGGCCGCCGCCGACCGCTCGGTCCGTGAGGCCTTCGACCGCGGCGTCAACTACTACGATGTAGCGCCCAGCTACGGCAACGGCGAGGCCGAGGAGAAGCTGGGCCCGGCTCTGGTCGGCCTCCGCCAGAAGGCCTTCCTTGCCTGCAAGACGGCAGCCCGCGACCGCGCCGGCGCTCGAGCCGAGCTCGACCGATCGCTGCGGCGCCTGCGCACCGACCACTTCGACCTCTACCAGCTCCACGCCCTGACCTCCATGGCCGACGTGGACAAGGCCCTTGGGTCCGGCGGGGCCATTGAGACGCTGCAGGAGGCCAAGCGAAGCGGGCAGGTGCGCTTCCTCGGTTTCTCGGCCCACTCGGTGGAGGCGGCTCTGGCGGCCATGGAGCGCTTCCCGTTCGATACGATCCTCTTCCCCTTCAACTGGGTCTGCTTCGCGGAGGGTGACTTCGGGCCGCAGGTGCTGAAGGCCACCGAGGCGCGCGGCATGGGCTGCCTGGCGCTGAAGGCCATGGCCTACCGGCCCTGGCAACCGGGCGCCGACCGCGCCTATCCGAAGTGCTGGTACGAGCCCCTCGCCGATCCGGCCATGGCGGCCCGGGCACTCCGGTTCACGCTCTCCGAGCCCATAACGGCCGCCCTGCCGCCCGGCGACGAGCGCCTCTTCCGGCTTGCCCTGGCCGTAGCCGAGCGCTATAAGCCCCTCTCGCGCACCGAGCGCACGGCCCTCCTGGCCGAAGCCGCCGGCACGGAGCCCATCTTCAGGCAGAAACCGGCGTAAGAGGATGATCACGGGCGGCACGGGGCGAGGCGCCTGACATGGCCGCCTGCCTGCTGCTTGCGGCCAAGGTCCTCGCCGCCGCCGCCTACCTCGCTACCGTGGCCGCCCTCGCTATCCGGGCCACCACCGCGAACCGCTCGGGGGTGACGCCCGGCGGGCACGAGTCGGAGTTGGCCAGGACGAAGGGCCCGCCTGAGCCGTCCTCGATCACCTGCTCGACGTAGGCCGGGAACTCGTCGTCCGGCAGGTTCAGGAACGCCGTGGGCTCGATGCCGCCGATGATGCCCACCTCGGTGCCGAGGATCGCCCGCGCCTCCCGCAGCGTGATGTTGCCCGTGGGCGGCGGCGAAAGGCTCTCCACGGCGAGGACGCCGCTCCGCTTCATGGCGGGCAGCAGCCGGCGCAGGTGTCCGCACGCGTGCTGCACGTAGCGCTTGCCCATGCCGCCCAGCAGTTCGCAGTACCGCGCGATCTCCTGCTCGATGTAGCGCTCATACAGCTTCGGTGAGTAGTTCTGCGTGCTGGAGTCCTCGAACGTGAGCCAGAACTCGTAGGGCGCCTGCGCCGCCAGTTCGGCGCATCGCAGGTTGTTGGCGGCCATGGCCTCGATGAGCGCCTCGGTCTCACGCGGCGCGTCGGCCAGCAGCATCACCATCTCTTCGGTGCCGCAGGTATGCTCCACCATGGCCTGGAAGGCGGTCTTGCCCCGGTAGACGAGCATGCCCAGGCTCAGCCCCTCGCGGCCGTCGCCGGCCAGGTGATCCTCGGCGGGCTTGGGGTCGTACTCGATCCGCGTGTGCTCCTCGATCCATATCTGCGTCTTCAGGTCCTCCACGCTCTTCACAGGATGCTCCACGATGAAGGCCGTCCGGCCCGCGTCGCTGGTGGCGTGGACCGTCCGCAGCGTGCCGACCGGCGTCTCGAACTCGGCGGTGGCCCGCCGTCCCTCCTGCCATGTGCGCACCTCAAGCCCCGGCGTGCTCACGCGCACAGGGCAGGGCGCGCCGCGCCAGAGCGGGTCGGCGCCGATGTCCTGGTGGAACCGCAACGCGCCGCGCGCCTGCACCTCGGCCGGGAAGCTCTCCCAGACGTAGGCCAGGAACGGAGCGAATGGCAGCCGGTCGACGGGACGGCCAAGGAGGGCGGCGGCAAGCCGCTCACGGGATGTCATGCTTTCCATGGCGGTAGGTTACCTCCCGCCCCGCACCAGACGCAGCCAGAGCGTATCGCCCCGGCGCACGGCGGCGGTCACGCGGGGGCCGTCGGTGCGCATGGCGACGCCGTCCAGCGGCTCGGCGGCCAGGCCCTGCGGCAGCGTCACGGTCAGGTCGCCGTCGCGGGCGGCATGTACGGCCAGGGTTACGCCGTCCGTCTGCACGATCGATCCGTCCTGGGTCCAGAGGTGCGCCCCTGCCATGCCCGCCAGCCGCCGCAGCAGGTCCGCCGAAGCGCCCAGGTCGGTGATGATGACGGTGCACAGGCGACCCAAGGTGCGCTCGGCGCAGGAGGTGCGGCCGTCGGCCACGAAGCGGCCCAGGATCGTGGCGGCTGGATCATCCACGGCCAGGCGTGGGCGCACCTCGTAGTCCGGGCCCCAGGTGAGGCCCTGCAGCGGCCCTTCCCCACGTGAGCGCACCCGGCCGGGGGCCTCGACGAGGCTGATGCCGGTGAGCCGCGACGCCGCGTCGGCGCTGAAGCCGCCGGGTAGCGCAGCGCCGGGCGCGTAGAGCCAGACGGCCATGCCTCCGTCGCGCTGCAGCCGCTTCCGCACCGCCGGTGCGCGGGCGCCCTCCAGGCCGAAGGCGTTGGCGAAGAGCGTCAGCTTGCAGCGCGGGGTGCGGCCCGCGGCGAAGTCATCCAGCGTGTAGAGGCCCACGGTGGCGCCGCAGCGGGCCATCTCATCGCGCAGGTGGAGGAGCGTCCAGTAGTTCACATCCCAGTCGTCGCGTACCAGCAGCCGCGAGCGCTCGTCGAGGATCAGCGCGCAGTCGGGCCGGTACGCGCCGCGTGTGGCGGTGAAGAGCGGCGCCCGCGCCTGCAGCATCCGCCACGACGCAGCGTCGTTGAAGGCCCCCAACGCGCCCAGGTCCATCCACCAGGTGCCCGCTCTATGCGCCAGGACCGAGGCCACGTTACGCCCCAGCACTCCCACCGTCTCGCGCCCATCGCGGGTGAAGGCGTCCTGCGTGCCCCACCACGGCGGAAGGTCCTCGCGGCGGATGGCGTGCGTGCGTGTGTCGTCCTCGTTGAGCCAGAGCTTGCCGTGGGCCGCCACGCTGTCGACCGGGGCCATGAAGGCGCCCGCCCCACCCGCGCCCCGGTCGCCGTAGGCATAGGGGCTCACCAGCACGTCCACGTCGGGGCAGTCGAGCACCTTCTGCAGGGCGTCGTGGCCCGAGAAGCTGCCGGGCAACTCGAACGTGTATCCGTAGAAGAAGACCGAGAGCTTCCGGCCGCCGGTCTCGCGCTTGATGACCCTCGCCCAGTCCCGGATGCGCTGGGCCACGAGGTCGGCGCTGTAGTCTGAGTAGTCGACCCAATCCCGCTGCCCCGGCATCTGGTAGAAGGCCTGCACCGGGCCCTGCCAGCCCACGGAGTGCATGGGGAAGCGGCCGGGCTCGGGGCGTGGCACTTCGGCGGAGGTCGGTGTCACCGGGCGGCCCCAGGCCTGTGCCAGCGCCCCGTCGGCGGGGTACTTCGCGGCCAGCCAGCGGCGGAAGCGCGTCTGGTTGGCGGCCGAGAGGTCGGGGCCCTTCTCCCGGTACTGCACGGCGAAGTTCTCGCTATCCGGGCCGCCAAGGTGGTAGCCCATGATCTTGCCGCCGTACCGGGCGCCCTCGTAGTGGCGGATCATCCGCGCCATGCTCCGGTCGGTCGGCTCCCAGAAGAGGGGCGAGCCCGCCGAGAGGGGCGCATGGGAGCCGTCGGCGAAGAGGGCCTGGTCGCCCTCCGGCACGCCGCGCCACTCGTGCCACGTCCACGGCATCCCCGGGAAGAGGCGCAGGATGATCTTCGCCTGCGGGTCGAGGTCCAGGATGAGGTCCACCTGCCGGTCGGCCCACTCGACGTCCGGCTCACCGTCGGCCTTCCGGGGCCACGTGAGCGGGATGGAGTAGAGGTGGATGCCCGACCGCGCGGCCAGGGCGACCTGCTCGCGCATATACTGCTCGCTCTGCTTCACCGCCGGCATCGCCTGCAGGTTGAAGAAGAAGATGAGCGGCGCGGTGGGCTTGCCGTTGACCAGGAGCCGCGGAGCGCCCTGCCGCACCCGCACCGAGGCGCTCAGGCGGGCCGCACCGGGGGCGCCGCCGGCCGGAATTCCGGCGATCAGCGCGGCCGCGACCGCGAGAAGGCCCAAAATGGCCCGGGAGTCTGTGAACCCCGGCACAGAGTTCTGCGTACTAGGCATGGGACATTCATGTGCTGCAGGTCTCTGTATGCAACTGAGCGCCCCTCCCGCATAGGAGGGGCGCCGTTTCTTTTCTAGGATCATCCGGCCTCCATCTCCCGCACCGCCGCCTCCAGCCGCTCCATGGCCTCGGCCTCGCACCGTCGCGCTTCCCGCACTTGTGCGGCTATGCTCCGCCGCAGCTCCGCATCGGCCAGCCCCCGGCGAGCCTGATCACACCCGTCGTCGGGCCACGGCCAGACCCTGGCGCCTGCCGCTTGCTCCAGCAGGTCGGCCGCGGCAGTCAGGTGTTCTGCCGCTTCAGGCGTGGCAGGCGCCATGCCGCGAAGCCACCTCGCGCCCGCTCGCCGATCTTCGAGCATGCAGCACTGGTCGCCATGGACCATCACGCGGCGCTCCATGGTCTCGTCGTCGCCGGCCGGGTAGTCGGCATCGACCTCCAGCGCGTCGGCCCAGGCGTCGCAGGCGGCCAGGCCGCTCAGATGCTCGGGACGCTCAGGGCGCACCGGCGTTCGAGCCAGATCGATGGCCCACCGCAGCGTGTCGAGCAGGATGGACCTGGCGGACGCCCCCGGCCACCGGCGCTTGTCGCCCAGGACGAGGAAGCCCAGGTCGCCGGCCCACGCCGCCTGCTCGTGCCACTCGGTGCGCTGGTAGTAGCCGGGGCGGCTCCGGTCCTGGAAGTAGCTCCAGCCACAGAGCACGTCGCCGCCCCGGTCGTAGCCCGTCACCAGCCCCGCTTCGGGCGGACCGATGATCCCGAAGGCCACCACCGGCCGCCCGTGGCTGATGCTCTCCTTCATGGCCTCCAGCATAGCGCCGCGGTCGGTCGGCGGCACGATGGTCAGGGAGCGGTTGAGAAGCGCTTCGGCCCGCAGGATCGGCTCGTGGCCGAGGTACATCAGGTCCACGTTGCCGCCGTCGTCGCGTTGCCATAAGCGCCGGAACGCCGCGCCGGTCACCGCCATGAGGGCGTCTAGGCTCGCCTGGTCGCCGATGTGCCGCAAGGCGGCGTGGAGCGAGCCGGGGAAAGGGCAGAGGTTCACGTCGTAGCCCACCCGCGGCACATCGGGCAGTAGCGCGAAGTGGCTGGTCTCGCCCTCGCGCATGGCGGGCGGCACGGCCTCGTACGCAGACGCGGCCTGCTCCAAGTGCTGGATCGCGACCTCCTCGATCTCCATGGCCTCTCGCAACATCCCCTGCTGCCGACGACGCTGCTCGAGGCTCCAGGCCGACGGCTGCCGGCGGCAGGGCTCCAGACAGGGCAGGTCGGCGGCGCCGGCCAGCAGCTTGACCTCGCGCTCATACGCGGTAGCGGCGGCCAGCGCCTGCTCCTCGCCGTCGCCGTGGAGCAGCGAGGCATAGTCGCGCAGGTAGGTCACCGCCGCGCGCCGGGCGTCGATCAGGCACATCCAGACCCACCGGTTCAAGCCGTAGAGCCGGGCCAGGTCGCCGTCGGGTAGGGCGGCGTGGTCGCGGACGGTGAGGTCGTCCATCCAGGCCCCGAACGCCCCTCGGCCGTAGTACCACTCGTGGCCATGCACCGCGTAGCCCGCGTGGGCCCTGCCGCGGCGCCAGTTGCGGGCCGCCGTGCGCAGGCCGCCGACGAAGGCTGAGACCGGCGGCGCAGCTTGGGTGAACCCGGCCCAGTGGAGCTGGAAGCTCCCGCAGGCGGCCTGGGCCGAGATGTCGTAAGCTCCAGCCGTGCCGTAACGATGGACGCGCATGGTGCGCCCGCCGTCGGCGTACCCCACGATCAGGCCGATGTCCGGGCCGTCCACGGAGGCCATCACGGGCCGCCCGGCCTCGATGTGCCGCACCACGCGCAGGGCGTTGGCGTCGGCGACCGCGTCCTCTCCCACGCCGGGGAACTCGGCCTCCAGCTCGATCCCCATGGCGCGCTGCAGGTCGTCCCACTCCTCCATGAACTCGCCGCAGGGGCAGGCCATGTCCCAGCCGCCCAGTGTGTCGGGGTTCGACCAGCGGAGCCGGAAGGCCAGCCCCGTGGCGCCCATCATGTCGCTATACCGTAGCGGACGCTCGGTGACGGACGTGAGCGCTTCCACCGATCCGATGAAGGTGCAGTTGCGGCCCGCGCCGAACTCGAGGCCGGGTAGCCCGAGGATCTCGGTCCACCCGCCCTCGCGCACCACCCTGGCCGACGGGTTCGGCGCCAGGGACGCGTGGCGGGCGGTCCAACTCGCTTCGTCCATCCGCCGGATGGCTCGCTCCAGATGCGCGGCCGCCTCGGCGTCGCGGGTCCGCGCCAGCCGGATCAGGGGCACGATCCGCCCGCGAACGTGCGCTTGCGCCAGCTTCTCGGCGCCCGATTGGTCGGCGATCATCCCGCCGGTGAACTCCCAGATCGCCCAGACCAGGTCGTGCTCGTCGTCAAAGCAGCCGGCAGCGGCCAGTAGCTCCGTTCGCGCCTCCGGGTGCGCCTCGGCCAGGAAGCGGAGGAAGCAGGCGCCGTAGGCACGCGCTTCGGCCAGGTCGCCGCCGCGCTGGTGGTGCACCAGCATGCGATGCATGAGCGTCTCGGCAGACTGTGCCGCAAAGCAGCGGTCGTCCAGCAGCTGCTCGGCCCAGGCGCTGAAGGCGGCTTGCCCACTGAGCCGCCCTCGCACATTGGGGCCACGCATGAGCCGCACGCCCAGCGCCAGCGCGGAGCGGTGCAGCGCGACCGCTTCGAGCCGGGGCTGCGGATCGCCGATGAGGGTGAGCGCCTCGGTCCCCGTGAACCAGCCGCGCTTGCGGAAGCGGCCGTCGGGCTCGAACTCCACCCCGTCGGCGAACTCGGGCATGGACTGGAACGCGTTCCAGCCGATGAGGACGTCGCCGCCCTCGTCGTACCCGGTGACGAGGCAGGGCTCCGGCGGACCGATGACGCCCACGGCGATGACCGGACGCCCCTTCACCCGGATGCTCTCCACGATCCGCGCTCGCCACTCCGCCTCAACAGCCTCGGCCGGTAGCGACGGCCCGCACTCCGCGGCGAAGCCGGGCTTCAGCAGCGTTTCGCAGCCGTAGCCCGAGCCGGCAAGAGCCCGGCGGGCGGGCTCCATGGGATCGTCGGTCATGCGGAAGGGGCTGCCGTCGCCCATGTCCCAGGCGTCCGGCGTCATGATGCGGCGGAAGGCGCATCCCGAGAGGCCCAGCAGGTAGCAGTGGAGGTCGTGCCATGGGTCCACCGCGCCCCGGCGGCTCAGAAAGCCCAGGTCTTCGCCCCGAGACTGGAGGAACGACTTAATGCACGAGGGCAGCAGGTCGTCCTCAGGCGCGCCGTGGCCGTCGTAGAAGCCCACCTTCGGCAGGCCCTCCAGCAGGCAGCGGCCGGTTGTGTCGGTCTGTGTTGCGCCGGGCATATCTCTCCTCCTACAGGGGCCGCAGGGTCACCGAGCCGTCCCGGCCGATGGCCGCCGCCGCCGTGAAGGGCGCGCGCACCGTGCGCCCGCCCCACCGAAACGCGCCGCCGGAGCGGGCGCTGATCGTGACATGGGTGCGCGTGGCCCGGATCGTGAGCCGCGCGCCGCGGTAGAGGATGTCGCGGGCCTCCACCCAGGCCTGGTTGCTCGGCAGCCTGGGGCGCAGCGTCAGGCCCGCGGCGTTCGCTTCGGCGCCCAGGAAGCCGTGCAGCGCCACACCCGCGAGCATGGCGGTCTCTGGGAACTCGAAGCTCATCACGCCCGCGCCGCCGGCCGTGCCCCCGCCCTGCACGCTCCGGCCGTCGAAGAGCGGCCCTCCGCCGGTGAGCCTGTCGGGCTCGGCGTAGCGCCGGAGCATCTCCAGCAGGCGCGCGTAGCCGTCGTCGCCTCCCCGCGTCCGGAGCCGCGCGAGGATGTCGTAGTGGCTCTCGTAGAGGTCGGCGCCGCCGTTCTGGATCTGGTCGCCCCAGGGGTAGGCCGAGGCATTCTGCTGGGCCGCCCACCAGTCCGGGTTGTCGAGGGTGGTGCATCGCGGCCCGAAGCGCCAGGCGTAGATGTCGCCGGGCGTCAGCTTGCCCCGGGCGTCACGCGTGGAGCCGGTGTCGAGCCAGCGCAGCACGGCCTCGGCGCGGTCGGACGGCGCCAGGCCCGAGGCAACGGCCAGCAGGTTAACGAAGGTGAAGCCGAGGTCGTGCACGCCGCCATCTGCGTCGATGCACCCCACATAGCGGGCCGCGCCGTCGCCCTGCCCCCTGGCGGTCCAGTAGAGCTCGTTGTAGCGCTTGGCGGCGCGTCCGGCCAGGCGTCGGCACTCGGCGGCGCGGCGCGGGTCGCCGTAGGCTGCCTCCAGCTCCGCCATGGCGACGAGCGACCGGTAGAACCAGGCCCCGGCGTAGGCGTCGAGGTAGCCGAAGGGCAGGATATCGTAGTAGTTGTTGCCGATGGAGCGGCCGTTGAGACCCAGGTGGTCCCCATCGCCACACTTGCGGTCGAACTTCAGCACGCCCTCGGCCCGGCCGTTGAGCGTCTCAAGCTGGTAGGCCATCATCCGCCGAGCGCGCTCCAGCCAGTCCCACGTGTGCCCATCCTGCGCCGCCTTGCCGCCCAGCGTGGTGGGCTCCAGCGAGGAGAGCCACTCCACACCGGCATCGCTCCCCGTCGCCTCCAGCGTGTAGCGGCCCGCCGACAGCGGGCGCCCCAGGTCCACGGGCAGCCAGGCGTCACCGGTAGGTACGGATAGGGGTCCGCCGCTCCAAGCCTCCTTACCGCCGGCGTCCCGCAGCGTCAGGGCCACCTCGGGCTTCCAGCGCGTGCCGAAGTGGACCATCACCACCTGCCCCGGCCACGGCTCGCCGCCTCGGAAGGCGGGGCCCAGCAGGCGGTCGCCCTCCTGCGCCGAGGTATGCCAGATGCCGGTGCGCGGCGGGTCCGTGGTCGACGTGGTGGCCGGCTCGTCCAGCACCAGCAGCGTCTCTGTCCCGGCCGGCAGCGCTGTCGGCATCAGCGCCCAGGCGATGGTGTTGTCCGGCAGGCCGGCAATGCGGACCTCGGCCAACGGGGCGGCGGCGGCGCTGGCGGCATAGTCGCCGGTCCAGCGGAAGAGGCGGAGGCGTCCGCCGCTCTCGCGCGTAGACCAGGTGGGCGTGGAGATGCCCACGGTGTTGTAGTCCGCGTCGGGCCGTATGACCTGCGCCACGGAGCGTCCCGGCGCCGAGGCCACGGCCAGCGGGTCCCAGCGGTCTACGCGGCGGGCCAGCGCGGGCCGCTGGGTGAGCGCGCCCGTTCCGAGCACGGGCTCCACGACCGGCGCCCGGAGCCGCAGCGCGAGCCGGTCGAACGCCGACGGCGCCGTGAAGGGCTGTGAAAGGCGCCGGTCCGCGGCGATCCGCACGGGCTGGTTGGCGACCTCCTGGGCGAGCAACGTCTTCGTTCCGTGCGCCACCCGTAGCCCGAAGTCGCGGCCCCGCGTGCGGCCTCGTTCCCTGGTCCAGAGCAGGTACTGGCGGATGGCGCAGATCTGCACCGCGTTCACGTTCAGGTGTCGCGTGTCGTAGCCGCCGGGGAAGGGCCACCCGCGCTGGTCGCCCCACGACCAGGCCAGGCCGTCGCGCCCGTAGCCGTCGTCACCCACCACCTGCCCGCTGAGCGGGTTGAAGACATCCTGCCGGTAGGGGCCATCGACATAGGAGTGGCCCAGGGCGCCCCACTCACCCCAGCAGGTGAGGCCCGTGCCCGAGGGGTACCAGTATCCGGCCTGCAGGTAGAAGTCGTTCAGCAGGCGGTTCAGGCTCGTCTTGCCGCCGGCGCTGTTGGCCAGCGGCACGTCGCTCGCGAACGCGAAGGAGGGGAGCCGCCCCTTCTCCAGCGCCACGCCCGGACCCGGCGGCGCGAAGCCGAGGCGGATCACCCGGCCCGTCGCGTGGAAGCGCATCACCAGCCGACCCAGTTCGAAGGCAAAGGTGGCGGTGGAGCCGGGCCCGCCGTCCAACGTGACCTGGGCTCCGTCCGCGGTCTGCAGGAGGAGGCTCCGGCCCTTGTCGTTCCGCAACGAGGGCAGGCTGGGCACGCGGCCCATGCGCTTGAAGGACTCGATCACCAGCGTGTGGCCGGAGCCGAGCGCGGTGAAGCGAAGCAACGCCGGATGGTCCTGGCGGTCGGCGCCCGTCGTGCGTCCGGTGAGGCGGTCGTAGAAGCCGTCAGGGCCGAGGTCGATGGGCCACTCCAGCACGGTGGGCCCCTGCCCCGGCAGCGTCAGGCGGAGGGTGCGTCCTCCCTGCTCGCGGCCCAGGCAGTCCTGCGTGAGCGCGAGCGTTCGGCCTTCAGCCGAGGCGGCCAGGCTCGCGCAGAGTAGCTCTGAGCCGAAGCGGCCCTTGCCCGAGGCGTCGCACCGCAGGCCGGTGAGCCGTCCGTCAGCCGCGGCTGCCTGCCAGAAGCCGTCCGGCGCGGCCGGACCGGGAAGGGCCAGGCTCGTGAGCAGGCCGAGTGCGAGGAAGAGTGGTCCCATGGTACGCCCCCTGTTGCGTTGCACCAAGGTTCGGCTCCCGGCAGCCCTCCTCCTGCTTGCCTTCGGTGTGCTACGCTTTGGTTACACCACAGGCGAACGAAAGGCCCACCGCATGATCAGCGCGAACGACGCACCACCCAACCCGCCGCGCACCTTCCAGGTCGTCAGCTACTACTTCGGCAACTACCATCCCGGCGACACCCGGAACAGCAAGCTGAAAGGTCCCAACTGGTCGGAATGGGACCTGGTCAAGGCGGCCAAGCCACGCTTCCCCGGACACCGGCAGCCGAACGTACCGATGTGGGGCTACGAGGACGAGTCGGACCCCAGGGCTATGGCGCGCAAGATCGACGCGGCCGCCGACCACGGCGTGGACGCCTTCCTCTTCGACTGGTACTACTACGACGACGGTCCCTTCCTGGAGCGGCCCATCGAGCGCGGCTTCCTGAAGGCCGCCAACAACAGCCGCCTCAAGTTCGCCCTTATGTGGGCCAACCACGACTGGATCGACATCCACCCCTACCGGCTGGGCGCCGAGCACAAGCTCCTCTACCCCGGCAAGGTGACGCCGAGCACGTTCGGCGCGATCGCCGGCCACGTCATCCACGACTACTTCCTCCACCCCAGCTACTGGAAGATCGAGGGGCGGCCCTACTTCTCCTTCTACGACCTCGGCAAGCTCGTCGAGAGCTTCGGCAGCGTTCCGGCCACCCGCGCCGCTCTGGACGCCTTCCGCGCCGGGGCCGTCGCCGCGGGCCTGCCGGGCCTCCACCTCAACGCCGTCGTCTGGGGCCAGACGGTCCTGCCGTCCGAGACGATGCCGACCGATCCCAAGCGCCTCGTCAAGGAGCTGGGCTTCGACTCGGTCACCTCCTACGTCTGGATCCACCACGTCCCGCTGCCCGACCAGCAGACCGACTTCAACCACGTCCGCGACGCCTACCTGAAGTACTGGGACGAGGCCCGCAAGACCTACGACGTGCCCTACTACCCCAACGTCAGCATGGGCTGGGACTCGAGCCCCCGCGCCCACCAGGACGACCCGTTCGGCAACACCGGCTACCCCTTCACCAACACCATCAGCGGCAACACGCCCGAGCGCTTCCGCGAGGCCCTGGCCATCACCCGCGAGCGCCTGCTGGCCGAGCCGCCCGCCCAGCGCATCCTCAACATCAACTGCTGGAACGAATGGACGGAAGGCAGCTACCTGGAGCCCGACATGGTGAACGGCATGAAGTACCTGGAGGCCATCCGGGACGTATTCGGGAAGACAGGAAGGTAGCGGGAAGAGGCGAGTGGCGGGCGCAGTCAGTCGGCGCCCGCCATCGGGCCCGGTTGCCACGCGTGACAGAGGTGTGACAATCGAACGGCAGTGAAGCGCACCCGGTTGTCGTGATGACACAATGAAGAGGTTGAGATTAGGAGGGATGGCTGGATCGCGCTGGTGATCGCTGATGCCTGTGAGGTGAGCCCTGTGGAGCTTCCGTTGTCGCATATACCTTCGGCCGATGGCACCGAACCCAGAGGCCTGGAGATTCGCCTGTTCGGGTTGTTCGAGCTCTCTATCGATGGCATGGCAATCCCGGCCATCTCAAGGCGTGATGGCGACCGCATCCTGGCTTTCCTCATCTTGCAAGAGAGGCCCGTTTCGAAGGCTACCGTGGCCGATACCTTTTGGCCAGGAACCGGAAGTCAGGAGTCCCTGCGCCAGAGCCTGACCTCCATGAGACGCGCTCTCGGTGACCACGCCTGGCGGCTTGGCGGCCAGGCCGGAGCGCTGAGCTTCGATACGACCGGAGCCGGCGTGGACGTGATCGCGTTCGACAACCTGGCCCGGTCCGATCGCCTGGAGGATCTGCTGTCTGCGGCCGCACTGCATCGTGCCCCGCTACTGGACGAGCGACACGAGGAGTGGGCCCGGAAGGCTCGGTCCGATCGGAAGCGTGTCCTGACCGACCTGCTCCACCGGGCCTCGCATCTGGCCCGCGATTGCGGCGACCTGCCGCGGTCCTGCGCCCTCCTGCACAGGCTGACGCGCGCTAAGCCTACCATGGAACATGCCTGGTCCGACCTGATGGCCGTGCTAATGGCCAGCGGCGAACGGGCTGTCGCACTGGAGCAGTATGCCGCCTTCAGCACCTACCTGAAGTCGCGCCACGGCCTGGCGCCGTCACCGGAGATGGAGGCCATGCACACGCGACTACGAACCGACGAGGGGCGGCCATCCGATCCTGCGTCGGCGCCCGTCGGCCGTAGCGGCGTCGGTGGCGCCGTGCCCCTATCCTCGACCCTCTACGTCCAACGGGCCGCCGACGTGAGCCTTGCCGCGGCCCTCGATCGGGGCGAGTCGATCATTCGCATCCAGGGACCCAGGCAGACCGGGAAATCGTCGGTGCTCGCACGTGGCCTGCAGCATGCCAGGGCCCTCGGCAACACCACCTACGTCTTAGAGTTCGAGCGGCTGGCGGCCGAGGACCTTGCCTCCATGAAGACCCTCTGCCTCCGCGTGGCCTCGATCCTGGCTGCCCAGCTTGACGGCGACCCGGATCCCGGAGCCGACTGGTCCGATGCCATGGGCCCCGGCGTGAACCTGGAGCGGTTCGTCCTGCGCCACGTGCTGGGCGAGAAGCCGACCCCCGTCGTCATCGCCATGGACGACGTGGACCGCCTGTTCACCTATCCCTTCGCCTCTGACTTCTTCGCCCTCCTCCGCGCCTGGCACGGCCGCCATGCGTTCGAGCCCGACCGCCCCCTGGGCCGTCTCACGATGGCGCTCGTCTTCGCCACGGATGCGCACCTGTATTTGAGGAACCTGAACCACTCTCCCTTCAACGTGGGCGCCCGCATTGCCGTGGAGGACCTCAGCGCCGAGGAGCTAGACGAGCTCGTACGACGCTACGGCGCCACCTTCGGATCACGGGCAGAGCGGGCGCAGTTCCATGTCCTGGTGGGCGGGCATGCTTACTTCGCATGCAAGGCCCTGCAGGCCATGGAGGAGAACGGCTGGTCGGTTGCCGAACTTGGCGCTCACGCCGGGCGGGAGGACGGGCCACTGGCCGATTCCCTGGGAGCCCTGTGGCGGCTGCTGGGCTCTGACGCGGACCTCGTCGCCGAAGTGAAGGCTGTCCTGGCCGGCGGGAGATGCAGCGATGCAGCCTTCGATCGCCTCCGCTCGGGCGGTATCCTGGCCGGTGAACCGGAGCGCCCCCTCTTTCGGAGCGGTGTGCTGAAGACGTACCTGGCAGCCCACGCATGAGCGGCCCGCCCGGCTCGTTCTACGTCACTGGCGGCAGCCTGGCGCCGAGCGCACCCAGCTACGTCGCACGTAAGGCCGACGACGAGCTCTACTCCGCCCTGGCCGACGGCCAGTTGTGCTACGTGCTCGACACGCGGCAGGTAGGGAAGTCCAGCCTCATGGTCCGCGCCGCCGCGCGCTTGCGTGCCGAGGGTGTGCGCGTGGCTGCCATGGACCTGAGCGGCGCAGGCCGGAATGTGGAGCCCGAGCAGTGGTACATGGGCTTGCTCCACATGGCCTCGTCGCAGCTCGACGCGGAGGAGGCGTGCGAGGCCTTCTGGCGCCGCCACAGCTCCCTCAGCCCTGTGGTGCGGTTCATGGCCACCATCCAGGAGGTGTTGTTGGCCGCGTCCGAAGCGCCCCTGGTCCTTTTCATCGACGAGATCGACGCCGTGCGCGGGCTGCCATTTACCGCCGATGAGCTCTTCGCGGCGGTCCGTGCCGCCTTCAACCTCCGCGCCGACCGGCCGGAGCTGCGCCGCCTTACCTTCTGCCTGATCGGCGTGGCGACACCCTCGGACCTGATCCGCGATGCCCGTACCACGCCCTTCAACGTGGGCCGACGCATTGAGCTGACCGACTTCACACGGGAAGAGGCCGCCGGGCTTGCCGCCGGGCTGAATGCCAAGACGAACGGCGCGCGGCTCATCGGGCGCATCCTCCACTGGACCGGAGGCCACCCCTACCTCACCCAGCGCCTCTGCCGCGCCCTGGCCGAGACCGGGTGCGACGGCTCCGACGGCCAGGTCGACCGCGTCTGCCGGGCCACCTTCCTCACCCGGCAGGCCCGGGAGGTGGACGACAACCTGGCCTTCGCCCGCGACCGGATCATGAGCCCCTACCCGGGCGCCGGCCTCGCGGCCACGCTGCTGCTCTACCGAAGCCTCCTTGACGGCCGCCGCCGGGTGCCCAACGACCCAACCGACCCGCGCGTTGCCCTCCTCCGCCTGGCCGGCGTGGTGAAGCCGGATGACGGGCACATCGCCGTGCGGTGCCGCATCTACGCCCGGGCCTTCGACCGCCGGTGGGTCGATGGCGCCTTGCCGGGCGAGGAAGTGCGGCGCATGCGGCGGGCACTCCGCGTGGGCTACCTGCGCGCATCGGCCGTCTGGGCCACCGGCATGGCGCTCCTCGCCGTGGCCGTGGGGCAGGCCTTCCGCGCCGGCGGTCTGGAGCGCCGGGTTGGCGCTCTGCGGAGCCAGGAGGCGCGCCTGAGGCGCAGCATGGCCGAGATGCAGCACCGGACGACCGCCATGGAGCGGCGGCAGCTGGAGATGCAGGAAGATACAGCCCGGACGCTCCGGAAGAACCGCGCCGCCGTGGCCGTCGAGCAGGCCCGCGCACGCCAGGCCGAAGCGCAGCGTATCCGCGCTGCCGCCGCAGCCGAGGCCATGCAGGGTGCCGTGGCGTCGGGCCTCGCGGTGGTCTCGGGCCGCGAAGTCGAGGCCCTTCGCACGGGCCTCCAGGCCGTTGAGCCCGCCGTGAACGAAGGTCGCGAGCCCCCGGAGGAGGCGCTGCAGGGCCTGGCCGACGCCGTGAACCAGGGCCTCGTGCGCCGCTGGCGCCGCCTCATGGATCGCCCCTTCACCGGCGTAGCCCTCTCCACAGACGGCCGCCGCCTGGCCGTCTGCTGGGACAGCGGTACGGTGCTGATGCTTGACCCCGCCACAGGGCGCACGCTGCGTGCCATCCGGGCCGGTGGCAGGGTGAGGGCGATGGACTGCACCGACGATGGCCGACGGCTCATTACCTACGGACTTGAGGGCAGGCTCTGCCTCTGGGACCTTGAAGCCCGGGGAGGTCCTGTGCGGCTCCGTACCTGGGAGATGGGCCCTCACTCGGACCCGAGGGCGCGCGTCTGCATGGGCCAAACCCGGATCGCCTGCAGCCGGGCGGGAGGGCGCTGCACCGTGGTGGAGATGGACGGCGCCGGGCAGGTTAACATGGAGAAGGCGCACACCGGCGCGATCACCGACATTGCCACGTCGGAAGAGCGACCCGTCGTCGCCACTTCGGGCACAGACGGTGCAGTCTACGTGTTCGAGGACACGACCGGGAAGTTCGTGTCGGGCCACACCCAACACAGCCTAGCACCGACGTCGCTGAAGCGCAACAGCGAGGAGACCGTAAGGCTCGTCTTCACACATGACCGCCTCGTCTCCGGCGACAGCCGGGGATCCGTGTTCACGTGGGTCTGGGCGAGATCGGAGCTGCTCTATGAGAACCACCCGACGGCGGCTGCTCTGAACTGCCTTACCACCGTTGGAAGCCCCTATTTCGTAGGATTATCTTCGAAGACCAGACGTGTAGCGATTTGTATTTCAGCGCATATGGTTGATCCCTTGGCCGCAACGGCTGCGGCCACGGACGGTACCGTACGTGTGGCCGGCGGAGAACACCAGGGCGGTTTCGCGGCAGTAGATGGTGACGGGACGGTGGAGATGTGGCGCTATGCAGCCCGCCACAGAGGCAGTGTCGTGGAACAGGTGTCGTACGGCGAGGTGGCGGCGGACAACAGGACGGTCTACTACGGCGGCAAAGCCCCGGTAGTGTACCGCTGGGACGCCATAGGCGGCGACCTGCCGTTCATGATGGAGATGGCCCCGGCCGGCAGCTTGAGGGCAGTGGGCCACGTGGCCTGCAGTCCGGCAGGGCATGCCGTTGCCGTCGCCCTCGGCACCGATATCGTCCTGTACCCCGACGGCAAGGCCGAGACGTCCAGCCGGTGGCGTGCAGGCGAGAAGTACCTCTGGGCCATCGAGTGGACGCCTGACGGCTCCGCCTTCTACACGGCCTGCGCTGACGGCCGGGTAGCGCTGTGGGACGCGAAGACGCAGCGGCAAATGGCCGCTTGGCAGTTGCCGGGGAGCCCGCGCAGCATACGGGTGAGCCGCGACGGTGCCACGCTGGCGGCAGCCTGCGCTGACGGCGCCGCCTACGTCTGGTCGGCCTCCGGCGTGGCCGGTTTTCGCGCCTTCCTGCCGCCGGGCCGAGAGGTGGAGAGGGCCAAGACCCCGGCGACGCACTACCCCTGGCAGGCAGCCTGGTCGCCTGACGGCAAGCTGCTCGTCACCGCCGACGACGACGGCAACGCCTACCTGTACCGATCGACCGACGGCAAGGTGGTGGCGACGCTGCCGACATTTGGCGGCCGGCTGCTATCGGCCTACTTCTCGCCGGACGGCAAGAGCCTGCTCACAGCCGGCACCGACACCTCGGTGCGCCTGTGGGATGTGGCGACCGCCCTGGCCGCAGCCCGTGCCCGCCGACGGGCCCAACCGCGCCTGATCGTCCGGGCCCACCGCGAGGGCATCAACTCGGCCACCTTCTCGCCCGACGGGCAGTGGATTCTTACCACCTCCCGCGATACGACCGCCCGGCTCCTGCCCGCCACGGCAAAGGCCTACGTGCGCGCCGCCCGCGAGATGCTCGCGCTGGTGGCGCCCAGCGCCGCTGCGCCGCGCTGAGTGAGCCCGTCGCACGCGCCAGGCGCCCTTACTCTCGCAGACCCAGCGCCACCGAGTGGATCCCGAGCGGCTCGGTGCGCACGTCAACGCCGGCGAACCCGGCCCGCTCCACGAGTCCGGCCAGCTCGCCGGGTGTGCGGTAGAGCATATCCGGATCCCAGTCCGCCACCGCAGTCACGAACTCCCGCTCGGAGTTCGGGTGCACGTGGGCGGTCGTCAGCCGGCCCCCCGGCGCCATGGCCTCGCGGATGCGGCTGAACAACGAGACGGCCGTGGTGTCCGAGAGGTAGTCCAGCAGACCCACGATCTCCACGATGTGCGGAGCCAGCGCTGCGGCCACTTTACCGGCGGCAAGCACATTGCAGCACTGCCACGTAACGGAGCCCAGCGCGTAGTGCCGCGCCAGTTCGCGGCTATACTCGATAGCGGATGCATCGCGATCAATGCAGTGGATGCTCACGCGGTCCAGCCCATCCATCGCCTCGAAGACCGCCTGGGCCGAGCCCGACGCTACGGACAGCACACGCACCTCGCCGTGGACATCACGTGCGGTGATGGCCTGGGCGCGAAGCGCTTGGGCGACGAGGCGGTACCGGTTGCGCAAGGCGCGGCAGTTCCGGATACCGAAGTAGAAGCGCTCCAGTGGGGTCGCGCCGGACGGGCGCCAGTTGTAGATCGCGTCCAAGGCCGGATAGCGTGCCGCCCCTGCCCGAACCCGCCGGATGCCGGCGCTAAGGCCATCGCAGAGCACGAACGCGCGATCCAATACGATGCCACGGCGCCGCCGCCGGTTCACCATCGCCGTTGGGGCCCAGATGAGCGGCGGGGCCAGCAGATGGTACAGAGGACCCGGTTCGCGTTCCATCGGCGTCGCCATCAGGCGCGACGGCGGCGGTGCGCCGGCCCGGCTCCGGCGCGGGATGCCCGTCACCGTCTCAGCGGGGTCCTGCTTCCCCGTTTGCAGCCACACGTTGGCACCTCCATGTCCGACATGATAGGCCCACCCTACTCGAACGCGCGTTTCTGGTGCGTGACCGCTCCGTGACACTCCGGCGCCTGTGTCTTGTCGCGGACGGAGGCAGTGGACCCGCCTGCGTAGATCGCTCTGGTCGGACCCGCGACGAGCCCATGTCTGCGTCGGGCCTGCCTTCGTGGCGGCGAAGAAGGCCAACAGGCCAGAGGCCCAGGCGGGCATCGTGACCGTGGCCATTGGGTTGCCGAACCCCGAGGTGCGGGTCATCGGGCCGACCATCTCTTGTGTCGGCGGCTTCCGGCTCCACGGAGGTTTCGCGGCAGGGCAGGAGGCCCCGCCGCGCTCACGGGCCGCCTACAGCGCGGCTCTGATGCGCGGTACCGGGCCCAGAGGCTGAGTGAGCCTGTCACACAGTTGTCACACATCGGTCCGGCGGGTTGTGCGACCATGGAGTTGCGTTGCACCCGGGGATGGGCCGTCAGCCGGGCCCTACCCGGGCAGCGCCGTAACCAGGAGGCCGGGGCCAAGGCAACGCTTGGTCAGCCCGTGGAGGAGAAGCCAGTCATGCTTTACATCACCGTGCGCGTCGTCGAGCCGTCCGGCAGGCCCCGCGAGTATGCCCGCGTCTCCGTGAAGACGCCGGGCCTCTTCGGTGGTTGGCTGGCAGAGCAGCGCACCGACTCGAATGGCGAAACGGAGTTTGAGGTGAATGTGTCGGACTCGGACAAGATCGAGGTCTACGCCGACGGCTCCATCCTCTACGACGACTACCCCAGGTCTAGGATCACGGTGACGGTGCGGTAGGCAGCGTGGGGCAAGTGCGCGATGTGTCGTAGCACTCGATCCTGCCTGCCGAGGCAAGAGCCCGAACCCAGTGCCTGCTCCCGCCCGGGGAATCCGACTGCCGGGGTGTCGTGGCGGGCGCGATGATCCGATTCCCCAGCTGAACCACAGCACAGGAGGCCACCATGTCAGGCTGGTCAATCGAAGGGCAAACTGTTGTATCCTATACTGATGATGTTGATTCGGAGGTTAGATCTGCTACATCTATCGATAACGAATTGGTGCGCGCCGATCGGCTGCAGTCGCTCGTCTCGGGTGACCTACGCTTGGCGTGGCAGCACGTGGCCGGCGCTCCGGCTCATGAGCAGCCACAGCTCATGGGCATCTGCGCCTCGACGGAGGCGCGAGTCCAGCTGGCCGTGTACGATGCGTACTGCAGGTTCGCTAGTCTGCCGGAGTACAAACCCAGGATTCAACACGCCATCGTGAGGGCAGCCGAATGCCTCTCCCAGGCGATCGAACAAGACCCTCGACCCGTCTACCACTACAACCTGGGCCTGGTGCTCACGATGCTGGACCGCAAGGCCGAGGCCGCCCGGATGTTCCAGCTCGCTGCAGACAGCGACGACACTGATATCGCCATAAAGGCTCGAAAAGAACTGGGTCGTCTTGGACCCATACGCGAACAAGCAATGGCCCAGGCCCCGCAGGCGGCGCCAGGCGGACCTGCCTTCGTGCCGCGGAAGAAGACCAACTGGCCTGTGGCTACCAAGGGGATCGTGGCGGTCGCCATCGGGATCCCACTGCTCGCAGTTCCCGTCATCGGCCTTGTGGTTCTTGGTCTGGGCGCCTTCTGGCTTCACAAGGGCTTCGTGGTGGGGCTGGAGACCTAACCGCGCCGGCGGCCCGTCGAACCCGGCGCAATGACACCAGAGGTAGGACCCAGACATCGGCCTGGTCCTTCTGCCTGGTACAGGCCAAGCCATGGCACCTGGTCGGCGCCCAACCTCTGTGACCGCTACCACGCCCCCCCACTCAGTGTATACTCCCTGTGCGCAACCGGTGCTTGACAAGCTCATCATCGCCCTATTCGGCAGTTGCGAGCAAGAGGAGCGACTCACCGGGCACCGTGCTGCGCCGCTTGGGCAGGACGGCCCGGTTATTGCCCGCTGCCTGCACAGTCCTAGCCGGGCGAGCGTCCTTGCGCGGCGACCGCCGCCGCGAAGCCGACCGCCTCCGTGCCGAGATCGAGGCCGGCCTGCCCTCCGCCGGCGACCTCTCCAAGCTGAGGGCCCGACGGAAGCGGCTCGGCTGAACCATGGTGCGCATGTGACGAACCCTAACATGAGGAGAGTTCCATGAAGATCGGGTGCTTTGCGTTGGTCGAGCCGTTCTGCGGCATGGAGCGGCAGTTCGAGGCCATCCGGGAGATGGGCATCGATTATGCCGACCTGACCGACAACCACGACGGCGCCACGCTGGGCGTCGAGTACGGCTTTGCCGCCTCTGTGAGCCTGGAGAGCCATCCGGCGAGGGTCCGCGCCATGGCCGAGCGAACAGGCGTCACGCTGACGGCCCTATGCGCCCACGCGAACCTGCTGGATCCACCCTCGCCCGACGTCTACGGCACAGCCCAGATCATCAAGGCCGTCAAGCTGGCCGCACTCCTCGGCATCGACCATGTGATCACCACCGAAGGCGACCCGAAGACCGCGTGGGGTCACAACCTGAGCCCCGCGGAGCGGCTCTTCGCCACCGCCGAGAAGCTGCAGGCCCCCATCGAGTGGGCCGAGGAGCTCGGCGTGCAGCTGCTCCTGGAGCCGCACGGCATCGTGACCGACAGCGTGGCGACCATGGGTGACCTGCTGGCGAAGCTGGGCCACGAGAAGAGCGTGGGCATCTGCCTCGACACCGGCAACAGCTGGCTCGGCGGATCGGACCCGGTCGACTTCGTGAAGGCGTTCGGCTCGCGCATCCAGCACGTCCACTGGAAGGACATGCCCGCCGAGATGGAGGCCCAGCGCGGCACGGTGTTCGGCACCGGCATGTCGATCATCCCGGTGGGCACGGGCATCGTGGACGTGCACGGCGTCGTTCGGGCCCTGAAGGCCGTCGGCTTCGACGGCGCGACGACGCTGGAGGTAGCAGGCCCCGCCAACGTCATGGCATCCGTGGCGCAGCTGAAGGAGTGGCTGGCGGAGTAGCGCCCCTCGCCGCCGCGGCTGACGGCATCCACGCTCATCGCATGACCTACGCCTGTGAGGCAGCAGGAGCTTGACCTATGTCCATCATCAGAGTCGGCATCATCGGCCAGGGCCGGAGCGGGCGCGATATCCATGGGGCTTACCTGGCGACGGTGGCCGACCGGTTCGCCGTCGTGGCGGCGGTGGACCCGTTGCCCGAGCGGCGCGAACGGGCTGAGGCCGAGTATGGCTGCGCTACGTTCGCCACGCACCAGGAGATGCTCGCCGCCTGCGAGCTTGACCTGGTGGTGAACGCCACGCCCAGCCGCCTGCACGTGCCCATCACGCTGGAGTGCCTGAAGGCGGGCTTCAACACCCTCTGCGAGAAGCCGTTGGCCCAGCGCGCCGCCGACGTGGATCGCCTCATCGCCGCCTCGCATGCCTCCGGCCGGCTGCTGGCCATCTTCCAGCAGTCGCGCTACTCGCCGGTCTTCCTGCGCATCCAGGAGGTCATCGCGTCCGGGGTTCTGGGTGAGGTGGTCCAGGCCAACATCGCCTATGACGGCTTCCAGCGGCGCTACGACTGGCAGACCCTCACGTCGGAGATGGGCGGAAACCTGCTCAACACCGGCCCGCATCCACTGGATCAGGCATTGCAGCTCTACGACCCCGAGGCCCAGCCGCAGGTCTTCGCCGTCATGCGCCACGTCCTGAGCAAGGGCGACGCAGATGACCACACGATGCTGGTCCTTCACGGCGCCGGGCGGCCCACGATCCGGCTGCAGATCACCAACTGCCGGCGCCTCGATGGGCCGACGTATGAGGTCTACGGAACCCAGGGCGGCCTCCGCGCCGGCATGTCGTCCGCGGAGTGGGAGTGGTTCGACCCGGAGGCGGCGCCTCAGGTGAGCCTGGTCCGCGAGCCGCTCTGCAAGCCCGACGGCACCCCCAGCTACTGCTTTGACCCGCTGGAGTGGAACCGCGACGGCTGGCAGGCGCCCGAGGGCTTCGACACCTTCCGCGCCATGGTGGACGCCTACTACGCCATGCTCCACCGCACGCTGACGGAGGGCGCCCCGCTGGAGATCACGCCGCAGCAGGTCCGGCGGCAGATCGTGGTCATCGAGGAGTGCCAGCGCCAGAACCCCCATATCTACCCGAACGCCTGACCCGCCGACATGCCCCAGACGCAGCACGGCCCCCGCGCCCGGTTCGCCGGAGGCGGGGGCCGGCTCGCTCTGCGCGGAGCCGAGACAGGCCCTACAGGCCGATCATCTGCTCCAGCACTACCTTCACGCGGGTATCGCCGCTCACGGTGAGCGGCGCAGGCACAGACGATAGGTCGCGCAACACCGCCGCTATGGCGTACTCACCTGCGGGCACCTTCAGTTGGAACGTGCCGTCGGCTCCCGCGCGGGTGTGGAACGCCGCAACAGGCCGGTCGGAGCCGTCCATGCTGGGGTCGGTCATGCTGGATAGCACCACATGGGCGCCCGCCGCGGGGACCTCAGCGCCGTCGCGCATCCGAACCGCCAGGCCGCTCACGATGAACCGGTCACCGGCCGGTAGCGGATCCAGCGCCACGTCGGCCTGCACATCGGCGCCGGCCGCCACGGTCACCGTCTGCGTCGCGATGCGGTAGCCGTTGGAGTGCACGGCCAGCATGCGCTCACCCGAAGGAACCGTCAGGCTGTACTTGCCATTGGCGTCGGTCTCGGTGACCAGCAGCATATCGCCGGGCACGAAGCCGCCGCCGGAGGAGCCGGAGCTACCGGTCGAGATGCCCGAGTCATCGGTCGGCGGCGGCGGCGGGGCCTGCAGTCGGGCCGCGACCTTGGCGCCGGCGATGGGCGCGCCCGTCGCCTTGTCCGTCACCACGCCGTAGACGGATCCGACGCGCGGCGTGTGGGGCGTCAGGCTGATGTCGGCGGTAGCTGTCTTGCCTTCGGTCACCGTGACGACCTGGGTACCGGGCTCAAAGCCGTGCCTCGAAGCGGTGGCCGTATAGTCGCCCGCCGGGACGTTGGCGATCAGGTAAGCGCCCTGATTGTCGGTATAGGCATGGAGCGGCGGCGGCCAGACGGCAGGGCCGATCCCGTCGCGGACGGGCGGCAGGCTCTGGATCACCACATCGCCGGGTCGGTGGAGCCATATGAGCGCGCCGGCCACGGGGGTGGCCTCGCCCGCCGCGTTGATGGCCGTCACCGTACCCGCGACGGCGCCCGTAGCCTCGGCGGGAGCGGGGTCCAGCGCGGCATCACCTGCGGTCGTGGCGCCCTGCTTCACCTCCAGCAACAGCGACGTCGCGAGGAAGCTGGGCTTCTCGATGGTCGCCGCGTAGTTACCGGGAAGCAGGCCGCGAAGGGTGTAACTGCCTGCCGCGTCGGTGCGAGCATGGCGCACGGGCAGCGGCAGGATATCGGCGGTGTTGCTCACCACGGCGGGCGTCACCGTCACGCGGGCGCCGGCGATGGGGCTCTTGTCCGCAGAGGAGGTAACGAGCCCACTGATCTGCCCGGCGTCAGCCAGGATCACATCGCCCACGTCGGTCCGCCGCCCGCGGCGCACCTGAGCCACCAGCGAGGCGGCCTTGCCGCTCGTGCGGGCGACCACGGTCTGGTACCCTTCAGGCACGCTATCGAGCGTGAAGCTGCCGTCAGGCGCGGCCGTCGTACTCAGCGTGGTACCTTCGACAGAGACCTGGATCGCCTCGGCGCCTGCAGCAGCAGCCAACGCGTCCCGTTGGATGAAGGCCGAACCCGAGAGGCTACCGAAGCCCAGCTTGTCGGCGCTACCGCCGCCGCCGCAGCCCCAGAGCGTTGATAACAGGAGCGCGGCCACCACCAACAGCGGCCGCCTGGATGTGAACATGGGGTTCCTCCCTGAGCGCAGACGTGCGCAGACGACTTAGGATGTGAGATATCGTAACATACGGCGCGAGATCGGTCAAGTGTCCCGGCGGCCGATTCCCGGGGCGCGCCCTGTGACCGCCGCAGAGCCTGCCTGCAGAGGGCTGTCCGCCGCCCTGCGGGAGATGTTCGGCTACGACGCCTTTAAGCCGTACCAGGAGCCCATCATCGAGCAGGTGATGGCCGGCTCCGACGTGCTTGCCGTGCTGCCCACGGGAGGCGGCAAGTCGCTCTGCTACCAGCTTCCCGCAGCGCTACTGCCGGGGCCGACGCTGGTGGTCTCGCCGCTCATCTCGCTGATGAAGGACCAGTTTGACAACCTGCCGCCGGCCCTGCGCGACAAGGCCACGATCATCAACAGCAGCGTGCCGCAGGACGAGATCCAGGAGCGGCTGGCCGATATTGAGCGGGGCCGCACCCGCCTTATCTACGCCGCGCCGGAGCGGCTCCGCCAGCAGGGCTTCCTCGAGCGCATGGAGCGGGTGGGCCTTTCGCTGGTGGTGGTAGACGAGGCGCACTGCGTCTCGGTCTGGGGTCACGACTTCCGGCCGGATTACCTCTTCATCCGCCGGGCGCTGGAGCGGCTGGCCGAGGCAGGGTCGCGCCCGCCCCTGCTGGCCGTGACCGCCACCGCCACCCCGGAGATGCAGCGCGAGATCCAGGCGCAGTTCGGGCGGACCATGAACGTGACCATGGCGCCGCTCTTCCGGCCCAACCTGCGGCTCGAGGCGCTCCGGTGCGCCGACAACAAGGAGAAGACCAAAGCGCTGGTGCGCATCTGCCGATCGACGCCTGGACCGGGCATCGTCTACGCCACGTCGCGCGCCAAGTGCGAGGAACTCGCCGACAACCTGCGCGGCGCAGGGATCGTAGCCGAGCACTACCACGCGGGCCTGAACCCCGATTCGCGCAGGATGACGCAAGAGCGCTTCATGGAGGGCCGCACACGCGTCGTGGCCGCGACCATCGCCTTCGGCATGGGGATCGACAAGCCCGACGTACGCCTGGTGGCCCACTACATGCTGCCGACCTCGGTAGAGAACTACATGCAGGAGGTGGGGCGCGCCGGGCGCGACGGCAAGCCCTCGCGATGCGTCCTGCTGCATACCGCCTCGGATCAGGGGATGCTGAGCCGGTGGATGCGTTCCGAGGCTGTGGACCTCGACGACGTGAAGGTCACCTACCGAGCCCTGCGCGCGATGCTGACCGCCGGGAGCCGCACCATCGATGCCGAGGACCTCACGGAGGCGGCGTTCGGCGTCGGCCGGGTCGAAGAGAAGGGCACCGCGGTGCGAGTGGCCATCTCCATCATGGAGTCGTGCAACATGCTGGTGCGCCACGCCGACTATGGCCGCAGCCTGGTGGTTGAACTCCTGCCTGCCCCGCCGGCGGCCAAGATCACCATTGAGAACCTCATACGCCGGCGCCGCCAGCACGCCGAACTGAGGCTCGACGGCGTGGTCAGCTACGCCTCCAGCAGCCGGTGCCGCCACGCAACGCTGGCGCGCCACTTCGGCCAGGCGATGGAGCCCTGCGGCAGGTCCTGTGACCGGTGCGACGGCGGCGAGGAGCCTGAACCCCCCGGCAAGGCCGAGCGTTCCCGAGGGCGAAGCGCCTCCCGAACCGCGGCCCAGGGGAGGAAACTCGATCCCTCCTGGAGCGAGGCAAGCCCCTACGAGACCGAGCGGTTCGAGGCCCTGCGCGACTGGCGCAAGGGGGTCGCCGCAGAGGCGGAAGTCCCGGCCTTTGTGATCTTCGCAGACCGAACGCTTCGCGCCATCGCCGCCGCCAATCCCAGGCGCCTGGCCGACCTGGCGGGCATCACGGGGGTTGGCCCGGCCAAGCTGGAGCGCCATGGCGACGGAGTGCTGGAGGCCCTGCGCCGGGCCGAGCAGGACCCGGGCGGAGGCGACTGAACCCGCCTTGACGCCATAGCACGCTAGCCGGTAGCATGGGTCCATGGAGGAAGCCGATGAGTATCGCCGCCGTCGAACCACGCTGGACCGACGCCGACTACCTGGCCTTTGAGCGGGCGTCCGACGTTCGGCACGAATACGTTGACGGGATCGTCTACGACATGTCCGGCGGCAGCGTCGCGCATGCGCTTCTGATCGCCCAGCTGACGGCCGAGGTTGGCCTGCAGTTGCGCGGTAAGCCCTGCCGCCCGTACAGCGCCGACCTGCGCGTGCACAATGCTGAGACCGGCGCCTACACCTACCCCGACCTCACCATCGTCTGCGGCGAGGTGCAGCTCCTCGACGAGCAGCGCGATACGCTGCTGAACCCCACCGTGGTGGTGGAGGTCCTATCGCCCAGCACCGAGGCATACGACCGCAGCCGGAAGTTCGCCCACTACCGCCGCATCCCCTCGCTGCGCGACTACGTCCTGGTCAGCCAGGAGGCGCCGATCATCGAGGTCTTCAGCCGCCGCGAGGGTGACGCCTGGCTCTACACCCCCTACGAGGGCCTCGACGCCTCAGCCGAGGTCAGCTCCATCGGGTGCGACGTGCCGCTGGCCGAGGTCTACGCCGGTGTCAGCTTCGAGCCCCCGGCGGCCCCGGAGCAAGCGGCGAAGGAGCCGGTGGCGGGATAGGCAGGTACCGCAAAACGTTGATTGTGGTCGCGCTCGGCGGTTGCTGACAGCAGCGTTCGCGGGCGCACTTGGCGTGCGGACGCTGACCAACACCGTCTGTGCTCTGTGGCGATCCCGGAAGGCAAGCCTGCACTAGCCCGGCTTCCACAGCACGAACGCGAGGAAGCAGGCCAGGATGTGGGCCTGCACGCGCCTCTCGGTCTGGTGCCGGATCGGCCTCAGTCCGAAGTCGGTCTTGTGTAAACGGAACGCGGGCTCCGCCTCGGTCAGTTGGATGCAGGCGCGCCAGAGGTCTTCGGCCGGGCAGTCCGTGACGGTGCTTCTCAGGACATAGCTGCCCTCGCTCAGTTCGGCCCACTCGCGCCACTCATCGACCTTCAGCCACGCCACACTCGCGCGGCCGCGGACCGGTCGCGGTCCGGTAGCTCTCGACGAGTTGCCAGTGCACATAGGCGTTGCCACGCCGGGCCCGCCGACACTTTCGCAGGTACATGCCGCCGGTATGGCCGATCGCCGGAGGCCGGCATGATCGCGGCCACTGACACCGGCGGTTGCCGCGCGGGTTCATTGGACCATGAACACCTCTCGCGCCTCCGAGGCGGACATCGGCGCCGTCTGCGGGGCGAACGCGCCGGACAGCGCGCCATCGACAAGGCAGTCCAGGAGGTACCCGGCCTCCGGTAGCCCGTTGCGGATGCCCGCCAGTACGCGCAGGGAGCAGACGAGCAGCTTGCCCTGCCCGATGCGCCCCTCGGTTACGAGGCCGCATCGGTACAGCTTGGTGCGGTTCCTCGGATCGGGCCACGGCGCGGCCGACGCCGGGTCGAAGTCCGCCTTCAGCGCCCAGACCACCGGGGCCAGCCGGCTGCGCTCAATGCCGTTCGACGTGGTCAGGTCCACTGCCGCGACCTCCGCACCGAAGAGCCTGATGTACTGCAGGGCGCAGTAGCCGTCGCCGGGGAAGCCGCGAACCGCGGGATGGTCCTCGACCATGGTGCCGATGCTCCGCAGGCCCTGCGGCCAGTACGGGGTCGGTATTGTGCGGGCCATAACGCCCTCCTCCGCAAGAAGGACCGCGGTGCCGCCGCCGGCGATGTAGTCCAACAGCGCAGGGCTCACCCTGTCGGCGACAGCCAGACGGGTCGTACCGGACAGCGTGGAGGCCTGTGCGCCGTAACGTGCGCCGATGGCCGCCTCGCCGATCAGGTTCGCCACGCCGGTGCGGGCCGGACCGGGCTTCGTGGCCGGAAACACCCAGAAATCCCACGAGTTGGCCTGCGTGCAGGAAGGCGCGTCCAGTCGGACGTCCAGGGTCAGCTTGGCGGCTCCGCCCTCGCTTCCGGGAGCCAGGGCCACCTTTGCCACCTCCTTGACCTTTCCAACGGCAACGTCGATGTGGTCGATGGTTCCTGACGCCACCACGTGCGACGCCCGCCGCAGGCTCCACGACAGCTTCCCGCCGGCGATGGGAGCCGCGCCGTAATGGGAAACGATGATCCCGATCTGTTTGGTCTTGCCGGCTTCGAGAGCCCGGTCCGACGAAGCTGCGCTGATGAGCAGGACCGTCTCGCGGTTGAAGCGGCTGAACGGCTCAGGGTCCGGGAACTTCTCCGGCTCATAGAACATGTTGAGCAAGCCCAGGCAGGGCGGATCGCCCTCCACGCCGCCGGGCAGGTCGGTCATGAGCCAGTAGTTGTAGCCGTCCAGCGTGGGCGACCGGCGGGCGGCCTCGTAAGCGTCCTTGAGGTACATGCCGAAGTAGTCCAGCGAGGCCTTGCGGATGGCCGGGTACCGGTCAGTGAGCCCGTAGTCGGCAATCTGGCGAATGTGCACCGCGACGCAGTCGTTGTCGACGACCACGCCGGTGTACTTCGGGAGGATCGACAGTTCCGGCAGACTGCCGGCATACACGTTGTTGAACTCGTGCCAGATGTGCGGCTTGTCCTTGGTGGACTGGGCCGCGCTCGGTTCCGTGACGAGCGCGCCGATCCTGCCGTCAACCGGGTCAACCATGAAGTGAACCCGGGTAGGGGTCTCAGCGGCTCCATTGATGGCAAGCGTCAGCTGCGCGCCGTCGTACGTCACGCCGATATGGTTCCATTGGCCGGCCCGCAGGGATGCCGCGGACCGGGCCACGTTCATCATCCACTGCCCGACGAGCAGCTTGCCGGTCCCTTCCTCGCCGTCCATCGAAAGCAGGAAGCCCGAGCCGCCCGACGCCGCGCCACACGAGAAGGGCGTACCGAAGTCGCCTTTGGCGAAGCCGCTCGGCCTGACCCAGAGCGAAAGGCTGAAGGGATCATTGCCCCTGGCGAATGCCTCCGGCGCTGCGCGTCTCAGATCGATGCCGGGGGTCGCTTCGCCAAACCGGACCGCGCCGACTGATGCCTGCACCGGCACGGGGCCCTGGGCGCCGAATGATCCCGCCGGCATGGTGGGCGAGTAGGCGCCATGCCGGCCGTGCCCGCTCAGGTCGGCCGCCCTGGCTCCCGGGCGATCGTTCAGGGCCCAGTAGCCGGAAGGGCGCATGGCGCGCACGAGGGCGCGGAGCTCGGGGCCGGTCCCGGCAAGCCTTGCCATCTCAGCCGTCGGCAGGCACGTGCGGAAGTACGCCACCTCCGAGATATCACCCCGGAAGGGCTGCGCAGGCTTCGCGGAGGCATCGCTATCGCCGAACTGGGCGGCAAGCGTGACGATGTCCGTCGGGAAGATGCCCGTCCCTTCGGAGGCGATGAAAAGCCGGGTAGGATCGGTGCTCTTGAAGGTCTCGTGGGCATACCGGACGTATTCCATCCATTCGGGGGTGGCGGCACACTCGTTCCCGGCCGACCACGCGTACCACGACGGGTGGTTCCGGTGCTCCCGGATGATCTGCGGCACCATCTTCTTGTAGAGCGGGATGACCTCGGACTGCCGGGGCCAGGTGTTCCAGTAGGCCGCCGCTTCCGCGAGGATCAGGAAGCCCACCTCATCGGCGGCGTCAAACACCTCCTTGGACGGCGTATGGCCGAGGTACCGGAAGCCGTTGAACCCGTACCGCTTGCACTGCTTGATGCGCTCGGCGTAGACAGCCTTGTCCGGCACAAGGGTGCCGGTGATCGGCTCCACGTAGTCGTCGCCCAGGCCCCGAATGAAGTAGGGTCGACCGTTGAGGAGGAGGGCGCCTCCGGGGCCGGTGGTGATCTCCCGCATGCCGAACCGGTCCCGCTTTTCATCGACGGCGGCGCCGCCGTGCGAGAGGACGGCCTGGACCCCATAGAGGAACGGGTCCTCGGGTGTCCACGGGTGCACGCGGCGGAGCTTGACGTCAAGCCGGACCGGCGCGCTCACCGACTCGCCGTCGCGGAACCGCACCGTCGCTTCCGCGTCACCTCCCGCCCCGCCGCCGGCGGCCGCGACGGTTACCCGGAGCCTGCCGTCCCACGCGTTGCCGCAAACGGCGCGCTTGAGGCAGACCTCCACGGCAGCCGACCGGCTCGCCAGGTGCGGGGTGATGTTCAGCGTGTCGATGTACGGGTCCGTGCGCGCCTCCAGCCAGACCGGCCGGTACAGCCCGCCCCAATGCGCCCAGTAGTTGAACATCCCGACGGGGCCTGGCCGGACGACGGCATCCCTGTGGGGATCATGGCTTCCGGAGACGCTGTCCACGCGGCACGCGATGGTGTTGACGGCTCCAAACCGGGCGGCATCGGTGATGTCGAATTCGTAGGGCGTCAGGTAGTGCTCGACCGTGCCGGTGCGAAGCCCATTGACATAGACATCGCCCAGGGCGGTCACGCCATCCATGTGGATCCAGACACGCTTACCTTGCCAGTTCGCCGGAACCTGAACCGATCGCCTGTACCATGCCTTGCCCTGGTAGTCGTTGCGAAGGTGGTTCCTGGCCGGCCCGAACCCTTGCGCCTGCCAGTTGCCGGGGACCTTGATCTTGTCCGGATAAGCGGCATCCGCGCTGAACCAGCCCTGGGCAACGCCCTCATCCTTTGGGTCCATCCGGAACTCCCACACTCCGTTGAGGTCGAGGGTGGGGCGTGGCCCTGCGGCGAGCGCCGTAGTGCGAAGCATCGTTGCCATGAGTAGACTCCAGATTGCCGTGCCGATAGCGCGTCCAAGGTGCGTCATGGTCTGAACCCGATCTGCCGGCTCCGCGGCGGCTCCAGGGGCAGGTCGAGGCAGGCGAGGCTGAGATCACGGTAGGTGTGGCTCACGCTGTCTCCGCCCGGCGCGTCGTAGAAGATCGCCAACCGCTTCCCCACAGGGGTCACGGTGGCCATGCCGATGCACCTCTTGCTCCACGTGCAGTTCCGGCCGTCCCACTCGCTGATGTCCCTGGTCCAGAAGACCCGCGTGGCATCGGTGTACATCAGCCCATCGTGGCGGCCGATGTGGTTCACGAACAGGAACCAGGTCTTGTTGGCCTTCTCGTAGTGGATTGACGAGTTCTCGATGTCGTAGTGCCCGGATTCGAACAGCGGGTCAGGGTCAGGCGTCCACGTCGCGTTAAGATTCCTCGTCCGCGCGATGCCGATGGCGCCGGGCGAGCCGGCGAACCCCGAATCCGGTTCGCCGGCCTGCCCCAGGGTCAGCATGCGGCCGTGGCGGGTCCAGTTGACCAGGCCCTTGCTCGTGGCGAGGCAGACGAGGTACCCCTGCGGCCCGAGGCCGTCGTAGAAGAGGTGGTAGGTGTCTCCCTCCTTCACGATGCTGGGCTCGCGCATGCCGTTGAGATTGCACTTGTCTGGCCCTTCGCCATGGCGGAGGATGCGCCCCTGGTCCCACGTGGCCGCGCGGTACGCCGGCTCAGGCGCGGGGTAGCTCTCGCGGTTCGGGCTCTGTCCGGCTACCGTCTGCGGCCGCCCGGGCGGCATCCCTGCGGCGAGGAAGGAGATGGCCAGCAGACCAGCGAACGCAGTGACCGGAAACGTCATTGGGTTCCCTCCGCAGTCACACGGGCGACCGTAGCGGCGACGATGCCCGATGAGCCCGGCGCGACGATCCTCACTCTCCAACCACCCCCACTTCCACGAGGCGCAGCCCACGCTTGGCCGTGTTCCGGCCGAAGTCGATCCGCACGTGCGTCGCCTGCACCGGCGCGAAGCGCACGCGGCTCCGCGAGGTGACGCCCGCGCCGGACAGGGCCGCCACCTGCCGAAATGTGATGCCGTCGGTGGAGACCGACACCGTGGCTCGGTCCGGGATGCGCGACGGCGGGATCTGCTGTCCGTCGCCCTCGAAGTAGTCGACGAAGGCGCCGCGCACCGTGCGCGTCCCGTTCAGCGAGATCGTGACGACCTCCTCCTGCTCGTCATCGGCGAACGTGATGCCGTCGTTGAAGGAGCCGTCGATGAGGTTGCTGATCGCGTTGGGCCGGTCCGCCAGCACGTCGTTCTTGGGCGCCAGGGCCGACGGCGAGGCGACCTTCGCGCCGTCGAAGCCGAACGAGACGCAGTTCGCCTTCTCCTCTACGCGCCGGAAGACGTCGAGCAGCTTCGGCCCCTCGGGCAAGGCGGCCAGCCGCTGGAAGAAGCCGCCCGTGGCCGGCTTGCGCGGGTGCTCCCGACCGTTCTCGTCGAGGAAGGACGTGTGTGGCGTGATGACGCGATCGCCCATCCGCGCCAGTTGCCGGATGGCCCGTAGCGGCAGCGTCCGCTCGATGACGAAGACACGAGCCGACGCGGGCAGCTTCCTAAGTTCGTCGGTGAGGACCAGCTCCAGGTCGCCCGGCGGCATCTGGTCGCAGATCCTCAGGCAGGCGTCCATGTGGTTCTGCGCCGACACGGTGTAGTGGAGCGTCTCCTCGGGAAAGTAGACGCGGACCTTGCCGGGCCTGTACGCTGCGAAGCGGCCGGGCTCGGCGGCGTAGGCGTCGCCCAACTCCTTCCACGCCTGCCCGTTGGCCGTTCGCCGCTCGCCGTTGCCCTTGATGAGGCCCCAGACCTCCTCCCGGCCGCACCAGGCCATGGCGCCCGCCGATGGGCCGCCCACGTCGGCCACCAGCTGGAACGCGCGGGGCTTGACGCCCGGAACCTCGGCGATGAAGAGCCGCGAGCCGGCAGCCGCCGCGAACTTGGAGAGGGTGCGGTACTGCGGGTAGTACTCCAGCGTGTCGCTATACAGGTCGGCGGAGAGGAAGCCGCCGGTCATCGCCGCGGTCCGCATGCTTGGGCCGCAGGCGGGCACCGTGGACGACCGGATATCGGCCAGCGCACCCAGCGGGTTGAGCAGGCAGCCGCCGGCCCAGACCGCCCCCGGCGCCTTGCGGCGGATGGCGTCGCGCAGGCCGAACAGCACGTCGCGCTGCATCAGGTCCATGGCACGGCGCAGGTCGTAGGTGCGGCGGCTGTTCACGGCGGAGGGGTCCACGGAGCGGCCGTCGGCAGCCATGATGCGCGGGGTCTCGACCTGCTCAAAGCTCGCGTACGATGCGCCCCACTCGCGGTTCAGCGCACCGACCTTGCCGCCGTACATGGCGGCCAGCTTGCGCCGGAACGCCGCCGGGAACCGGACGCTCTTCTCGTGCTTGTAGGTGTTCCACCACCAGCTCTCGTACCAGCCGTAGACGATCTGTTCGCCATACTTCTCTGTCAAGTGTTCCACCACCAGCATCGTGAACCAGACGGTGGGATCGGCGTTCTCGGGCACGTGGAGCGACATCCAGGCCTTGGTGGTCCAGTCGCCGCGCACCTCAGGCGAGGGGCAGACGTTGGGTGTGAAGCCGTGCTTCACCATCCAGTCCATGAGCGCGTCGAGGCTCCGCCAGTCGGGTGGGCCCAGGCCGCTGGGGTCAAACCGGCCATCGGCCGCCCAGGCAAGCAGCTTGCGCTCGTCGATACCGACCTCGCTGGGGTAGAGCGGAAATCGGACGGCGTTGCAGCCCAGCGACTTCAGGTAGCCCGCATCCTCGTCGGTGAGCGGCCAGTAGCGGGCCAGTAGCTCCGGCGGCCCCACGTTGTACTGGTTCACCCCGAAGAGGAACCGTGGGATGGGCGGCAGGGCGGCGGGAGGCGAAGCGGCGGCACAGGAGACCGCGGCAGCGAGAAGGCAGAGGATCAGGAGGGCATTGCATCTGGTCATGGGCGGCTCGTGTCCGATCTTGGGCCGTGAAGCCCTTGAGGGCGCTCAGCGCCCACAAGGCCCTATTTGGCCGCCCGCGCCCCGAATCCCTGCGCGGATACCGGTGGCGGCGGCCCGACGCAACCCGGGTCCAGGCACGCCGGGGTTCCGCCGCCGAAGTCACGACCGTCCTGCCTTCACAGTGGGCCCGGGACCTTGCACCACGAAGAGGCCGGCGAAGGCTCCTATGGTGAGGGTGGCAGGCGCGGAGCGGCGTTGGATGCTGCCGTCTGCTGGGTCGTAGATCCACACGACTGCGGAACCGGCGCCCGAAAGGCGCAGTCGGAATGACGCCCGGTCGGCGCTGTTATTCACGATGTAGTTGAGGCGATGGGCGCCGCGCACGTACCGTCCGACGTACAGGCCCTCGCCCGTACCCTCGACGCGCAACCGGAACCCCGGCGGCGTGCATGCTCCGAGGGCCGCCGCGACCTGTGCGGGCGCCGTCACGGGTGTTGATGCGACGGCCCGGCGCACGGCATCATGCTCTGATGGGGCATCGCCAAGTCTCGGCACAGAACCCGCCCAGATGACCCTACCGCCCGCGCGCTCAAAGGACTGCAGCTTCCGCAGCACAGCCAGGGGAAGGAGCTCCACCTGGGGCATGACGACGGCGGCATACTCCTGCCGGCCGATGATCAAGCGCCCGCCCCGAACCGTACCGGCCAGGACGGCGTCGCCGTCCACCCATCCGAAGTCGATGTGCCGGCTATACAGGCCGCGGATCAGGGGGTCCTGGACCTTGAACAGCGCCTGCATCGCCTCAGGGCGGCCGAAGATGGCGTCTCCCCAGTTCTTGTGCGTGGGACGAACCCAGGCCTGGAAGGACTCGATCGGGTAGTAGAGTGCGACGGTCGCAGCCCGGCGCGCACCGCGGAGCATGACGCAGAGCCGGCCCACCTGGTCGTTCAGCCGGCGGTAGGCGTCGGGCGTGTAGCGCTCCCATAGGCAGTAGCTGGTCACCAGATTGGCGCCCGCCAGCGCGGCCATGTTGACGACCCGCATGGTTCGCTCCGGCGTAGGGTTCAGGCAGGGCTTTGCCCGGTCAATGATCGGGTCGATGAGGACGCTGACGGTGGTGCGGCCACGGAGTTCAGCAGCGGAACTGATGAGACGGGGCATCCAGAAGTTCCAGTAGGCGCCGGGGTCGGGCATGGGCACATCGCATCCGGGCACCTGCTGATCGCCGATGGCTCTGAGGAAGTTGCCGTACTCCACGACGTGCATGTCCATCCGCTCTTCCAGGAGCAGGTGGCCGCCTGAGCGCACGCCGTTCGCTTCGGCCCAGCGTGCGATCCGGCCTGAAACGTTGTCCGAGTAAGCGTTCCCCACCGTCTCGTAGAAGTGCCGGCGCGTGAGCTTCGCTTCGTCCGTGTCGCCGCCGAACAGAGCCGGGAGCAGCGGCAGCAGGTCGTACCCGTGATCGCGCCGGAACCGCGCCGGAAGCCCCTCGTGCCAGGGCGCGAAGGGGACGCCGTCGGGCCGCTCCCCACCGGCGTGCCACGTGGCGCCCAGGTGGGGCTCGTTGGTGTAGAAGGCGTCGACCTTGCCCTTGAGCGTGGCGAGGCGCCGGGCGTACTCGGCGTGCGTCAGGTCGACGAACTTCGCTGCGGCACGAGGATCGAGCAGGTTGGGGTAGCGCCCTGTCGTGCCGAACCCCGCCATGGTGCCTCGAGCCGGGCTGCCCGCGTCGTTGTTCACCTGCAGCGCGAAGGCGTGCAGTTCCCATGGACCCGCGAGGCCGGTCGCCTCCACCCAGGCCGCCGAAGGCGTCACCGGCTTGCCTGCCCCGTAATCCGGCCGCCCGTCCTTCACCGGGTAGATCGCTGCCGAAACGAAGCTCTCGGCCTCCCTGGGCAGTTCGATCCGAGCGACCTCCGGACCCGTCCCGCTCCGTGTGAGCGGGCGCAGGCAGCGCAGTTCCAGCGCGGGATCGCCTTCGACGACGCGTCCGCCGGCCTGTCCGCTGGGATACCCGTTGTCGTCGGCAACCCATACCTGCATCCCCGCCTGCTTCGCCAGGCGGATGTTGGTCTTCATATTCTCCCATGCTTGCTCATTTTGCAGATAATTCTGCATGCTCATGAAAAGCATCAGCCCGCCAATGCCGTAGTCGCGCATTTTGCTGATCGGGAGCAGCGCGCCGTTGTGGCCGCTGTACTGGACGATCCTGTAGGTGTTTGGGGGATCGCGAAACGCCGCGTCGAGGGCGCCCATGGCGCCGGGAGCGGTCGGCCTCGGCCTGGCGCGCGCCGGTCGCGATCCGGGAGGGAACGCCGTCACCGTCACGTTATCGAGGCCCGGCGTGGTATCCCACAATGCGGCGAACTGCACCCTGATCGCCGTGCCCGCCGGTACGCCGGCCGCGACCAGCGTCTGCCCGGCCCCGGCCTGGTATGTCGAGGTCGCCAGTACGGCGCCGGCCCCGTCCAGGATCGCCGCCCTGACGCCGCCGTCAAACCCCCAGGGCTCCGAGACATCGATGGAGAGGACGACGTCGGAAGCTGCCGTGAGGACGCCCACCGCCTGCTCGAGGTTTCCCAGCTGCGCCACATTGCAGGTCGGCGGCGTCGGGCCTCCGGCACGGTTCACGCTGTAGCGGGTATCCGTGGCGGAAGACGCCCAGCCCTGCGGCACGCCGTGGAGCCACCCGTTGGCCTGAGTGTCGGCCAGGCCCGCCAGATCCCTGAAGTCGCCATTGCGAACAAGAAGCTGGTTGGGCATTGAGTCGGGCATGGCGGCTCCCTGGGGCCGGCCGACAGCCGGGGTCATCCCGAACAGAACCAACAGCACGGAGCTAACCCATGCATTGGCTGCAACACGAACGCTCGAACTTGGGTACATGACACGGCCCTCCATGGGCGCCGACCCGGGTCTGTCGGTACGATGACACAGGCGCAGGTAACTGGTAGGAGACCCAGTCCGTGAGCAGCATCGGTGATGTGCTACCGAATAGGGTTCGGCGTCAACAGCTCCTCTCCGGCAAGGCTCAAGCGCGAAGCGTCCATCACAGAAGCCGTTGCACGGCCCGAGATCGGCGCCCGGACCACCGCGTAGCGGGCATCGGTTCGCAGTCCGTCGATGTCGACCTCATTGCGCTTCGGGTTTGCCACGACCCACTCCGTGCACTCCTCGCTGAGGTGCAGGCGCAGGACCGTCGTGTCGGATGTATCGATCAGCACCTCGATGGCGGAAGCTCCTGCGGACTCGGCGATCCGGCCCTCGTCATACACGGGCGTCGCCCCGGGGTTGTTCGTCGATGGGCGTGGCTTCCATGGGCGGTGCGGCCAGTACACCTCGGTCCACGTCAGGCGCCGCCCGGCGACAGGGCGGCCCTCCCACACGTAGCGCATCTGGTACGGCGCTACCTCGGTCCGCGGGTCATCATCACGCCGGTCGATGACCTGCAAGCGGCAGTCCGGGCGCGGGGCGAACCAGACCAGAAGATCGGCAGGCGGCGTCCGTAGCGCGACGGCCCCGTTGGAGGCGATCGGGGCGGTCATGTACGTGTTCGCCCAGTGCGCCCCGACCTGGGGCCCGATGTTCTGCGTGTTCCAGGTCGGGCCTACTATCGCGGGGAAGGCCTCCTCGAACACGACCGTCTCGCGCGACACGAGGCACAGGTCCTTGATCAGGATGAACTCCCGCTCGAATCGAACCGGCAGGCCCAGGAAGCTCCCCACGGAGACCCGGGCGAAGGTGGCTTGCGCAGTATCGCAGAAGTGGTCCACGCGGCTGGTTTGTGCCGGCAGGGAGCCCTGCTTCCAGTCCTCACCAAAGAAGGTCCGGTCCTTCACGTAGCGCCGCGGCGCCTGACCCGACAGGTCCTCAAGCAGCACCCGGTTCTCTACGCTGCCTCCTTTGGTGGAGGCGATCTGGGTGAACGGCGCGCCCCAGCGCGTCAGCCCCATGATGCCGCCGGGATTGGCCGGGAAGCTGGTCGGGCAGAGCTCAACGAGGCCGAACAGATCGCCGGGGCCCCACCCGCCGCGCAGGATCAGCTTGTCGGGCACCGGCTCTGCGCCAAAGACCCAGCTACAACAGACATGTGCCCGGAGCGGGTCCGGATCGAGGTCCGGCAGGTAGCGCCCGGCGATGGCCTTGTCTGTATGCGGTATCCGGAAGGACGGCAAGCGATCCGTGAGTTCGGACGCCGCCCTCGGCGTCCTGGGCGCGACGCGATCATCGGCGAACAGCCAGGCCAGAGCCACATGCTGCCCTGTCTCTCGGCCGGTCAGATAGCCGTCGCCCTCGTACGCAGGGGTCTGGTAGCGCAGGTAGTTCATCGCCCGGTGTGCTGCAAAGCGCAGTTCGCCGTCGCGCGTCCTCGCCGCAACCAACTCCAGCATGAACACGCGAAACGCGGCGGTGCTGTTCCAGCCGCCATTGGGGCCGTACGGGTTGATCGCGCCGTCAGGGGTGACCTCCGCCGCGAAACGGCGCCACAGCTTCAGCATGCCGGGATCCGTGACGGCCCGGTCGTCGCCCAGGTACTGGTCGCCCGCGCAGAGCAGCATCAGGACGGGGCCGACCAGGTAGCCGGTGTCGTTTTGCGCCAGATCCTTTGCCCGCCAGAAATCCTGGAAGCCCAGCTCGGCGTAACGCCTCCAGTGTGCCGCCTCGGCGATATCCGGGTACCACTTGGCGGCGAGCCCCTTGGCGAGGGCCTCGGGCATGGAGCGGTGACAGCCGCCGCGCCACTCGACGGGTTCTGTGTCCCACACATGCAGGTTTCGGCAGTAGTAGAGCCACATCTCCCGGAACCAGGGCTCATCGGGCTTCAGCATCCCGCCGGCCATCAGGTGCTTGCGGTACAGCGGAATGAAGGCAGGCTCCTCGATGAACTGCCAGAACCACCCCTTGCGTGTAACTTCCTCGCGAAGCGCCCGGTGGAAATCCTTGAGCATGGTGATGATTGCCCGACCAAGGCGCCGGTTGCCCGTCTCCACATACTTCGCGAGTACCGGCATGAAGCTCTGAGGGCCGGACATGCCCATGGCAGGCTTCTTCGCGCACTCCAGCAGTCCTGACCCCTCGATCCATCGCATGTAGGTCGTGCGCGTGACGCGGTCCTGGGGGATCGGGTAGTACGCCGGATTGCGCACATCAGGCTCGCCGAACCGGTAACGGCTCGGACCAGGTGAGTAGGCGGATCTGAGGTCGACCCACCGGGGCCCGATCGCCCGCGACACGAGGCTCGGGTAGTCCCGCTCGAAGCGCTCAAATGCCGCATCGGGACCACCCTCGAGCACATACAGGTGGCCGCGCACCGTGACGGCGGCACCAGGCTCGATGCGCCCGAACCATGGGAAAAGATGGAAGCACGCCCGATCATCGCCCACATTTGCCGATGCCCACGCGGCCTGCTCAAACGCGAGCGCCACTGTGTGGCTTCGGTCCCGGCTCGTGAGCGCCACGATCGGGAGGTCGAATGTCTCGGACCCGTTCACCCACCAGCCCCAGTGTGTCGTAGGTCCTCCCCGACGGCAGAGGGCAAGGTGCTGCTCGCCGCGGGAGAGGCGCGCCGCGCCGAACGGGAGCCGGCGTCCCTCAGAGCAGACGTAGAGCCGGTGGTACAGCTCGGACCAGGTGCGGTCGGCGCCCTGGCCGGTCGGGTCCGGACGGAACCCCGGCGCCTCGGTGGTCGGAATGCATGTATGTACCTGCACCGCATCCAACGCCACGGATCCCACATTCGTGAGCGTGTATGCGAGTTTCAGGCACTCCTCGGCCTGTACGACCTCGACGCGCACGCGGACCCCTGCCGCGTACGTCCACGTGTAGCTCCACTTGTCACCGTCTATGAGCCATGAGCGATCGCCGTTGCCCGGCTCCGCAGGCAGCTTCACCTGGAACAGGCCGAAGTCGCGCGATCCCGTGACCACGCCCTCGCACGTGCGGAAGTCCAGCAAGTCACCTGGGTGGAGCCGGGACCTGACGTTCAGCCCGCCGGCCTCGCTGCCGGGCTTGATGCCTACGCTCAACATCGCCTGACCTCCACCCTGACGAGCCGATAGACCGGCCGATGCGGCCATGCACGGCGCCAGAAGGATGAGCATCGCAGCGCCCATGCGGACCGGCGCCCTCACGGCATCTGCCGCTCGGACTGCAGGCGTCCGCGCCGGTCGTAGAGCCTCGCCGGTCCCTCGGCGCGGTCGCCTCGCCAACTGGACTCGGCCTTGCGGCGGCCATTCTCCCACCATTGGGTCCAGACCGACGTGCCGTCCCCGGCTCTCCGCCACTGCCACTCCCGCCGCCCGTCGGGGCGCCAGTAGGTCTCCAAGCCGACCTTGCGCCCGAGGTTCCAGGTGGCTTCGTACTGCTTGCGGCCGTCGGGGTAGAACCAGGCCTCCCGCCCATGCATCAGCGGGCGCCCGTCGTCGCCCACTCCGAGGCGCCACTGGAGCCGGACACGTCCATCCGGCCGTCGCTCCTCATGGGCCTGGACGCCACGCACGCCTGTTGCAGCAGGTCGAAGCATCGCCTCATCCACCGGCGCGGGATCGTCCGCCAAGATCCACGCCTCGTTCATCTCAAAGTGCATGCAGGGGCGGTTCATGGTGGTCAGCAGGTGGATCACGCCGTTGGGCGCCTGGCGGGCGACCGAGTAGCCCAGGGTCGTCGCGCCGGGCAGCCCCCCGAAGAAGCTCGGGCCGACCTCGTGGGGCAGGGCGCCGGGCAGCCTCTTGATGCGCCAGGTCTGTCCATCGTCGGATGAGAGCGCAACGTAGCTCCCGGCCATGTCGGCTCCGGCAGGCCGGACGCCGCCGGTGCGCTGGAGGTCCGCCGCAAAGAAGAGCCGTCCGCTCGCCAGCCGCAGCAGCGACGGGCGCTGGTTGCCGCCCTGTGCGCAGAACGGCGAGCGGTCCACCTGCCACGTGGCCCCACCGTCGGCCGATATGGCGCGGGGCATATACCCATCGATGTCGGAGTTCTTGCCGCCCATGCCCAGGATGCGCCCCTCCCCGAGCAGGCAGAACGCCGTATGCCTGCCTGCAGTTCGGCCGCCTGTGTCACGCCAGGTGTCGCCGTCATTCGGGCTCGTCCATAGCACCGACGTCGAACCGGCGGCATCACTGGAGAGGAACATCGATCCGTCAGCGCCGCGGAAGGCGCTGTTGATCGGTTGGCGCGAGTGGGGACCAATCTCGCCGTCGAACGCAGGGAACCGGACCTCGCCCCAGGTCGCGCCGCAGTCCTTTGAGGTCGTCCACTGGAACGGAAAGGCGCCCGCGCCGAACTTGGGCGATCCCCAGAAGAGGTGCATCGCGCCCCCATCCGACCAGAGCAGGGGCGCGTGGTCGTTGGCGCTCGGCAGGTCGATGAACGGCGAGGGCATATCCCACTCGTCGGATCCGAAGCGGAGGCGCGCGGCGATCAGGGAGACCTCCGGCTCGTACTCCTTGTAGGACGTGTAGTACACCGCCAGCACGTCGCCGTTGTCGCACACTGCCAGCGCCGGGCTGTGGTTGTGCCCGCGGAACGACGGATGCAGCCCCACGGCGTCGATGGCGGCCTGGTACTCGGGACGGGCGTCGGTCTCCAGCGGCGTCGGGAGCGCAGGCCGCCTGCGGAAGTGGGGGCGGGCCGGATCCGGCCCCTGGCGCGCCCATGCCCCCGGAGTACGCACGCCCTGCTGCGCCAGGGAGGCCGAGGGCGCCGTCGGGCGGGTGGCGGGCGCAGGCGCCTGCACTACCCGGAAGCCGATGGTGTGGCGGCCCGGGCCGTCGTCGGCGCCGCCGGGCAGGAGCGCCGCGACGGCCTGGACATCCTGTGCATCGTGGGAGACGGCGCCGGCCGGGATCGGCGCCCGGGCGCTTCCGGGTAGCGTCCAGAAGAGGCGCAGCTCAGCGGGCACGGCGCTGTTTGAGTAGCGTAGGACGACACGATGGCGCCGCCCCTCCTCCAGCGCCACCGTGCCACGGCGAACGCCTGCCTGGCCGAGGCCGTCGATCACGGTCGCGCCGTCGACCGACAGGAAGAGCCGCCCGCCGGCCTCAGCCTCGATGACGGTCTCGCCCGACGCCGGCGCCGTGAGCAGACCGTGCCACTCCGCCGACCAGTCGCCGCCGCGGATCCCGTCGCCGCTCCAGTCGCGCTGCAACTCCATCAACGGGTCCCGGGTCTGCGGGCGCTCGAAGTTGCTGGATCCGTACCAGACGCCTGTGAGGCCTGGGCGCGGGGCGCCGGCCGCCAGGCGACGTCCGCCGGGAGGAGGCCCGAAGGACGGTGGCATGCCGGCCCGATGCCAGGGCCGCGAGTACTCCGTTGCGGGCACAAAGCGGTACGAGGGATCGAGGTGGTCCAACGTGCCGCCCCGGACCACGCGCACCACGCCGTGCTCGGGACCTACCGGATCGGCCTGGAGGCCGGGTGCGTACTCGCCGTACCAGTCCGCGCACCACTCCAGGGGGCCCGACGCCATGCCGCGGACGCCCCATCGGTCGGCCGACCGGCAGGCGTACTCCCATTCGGCCTCTGTCGGCAGGCGGTACGGCTTGCCCTCCCGCTTGCCCAGCCACGCGCAGAACGCCACGGCGTCGTGCCACGAGATGCCGCAGGCAAATCCATCAACCTCGCGGAGCTCGGCATGGGGCCGGAACTGCCGGTATTGCTCGGAGGTGACCTCGGTGGCCGAGATATGGAACGGCGACGCCAAGCGGACCGGATGAGCTGGACGGCGGTCCCACAGCCCCTCGTCGTCTCCCATGGTGAACTGCCCGGCGGGTATGGCGACCATCTCCATGCCCAGCGAGTTGCGAACGGCTCCGCCCTGGACTGCCACGTCTGCACCTCCCTTCACCATCGGCCAGATCAGGCACGCCACGAGCGCGGACGCGAGGCAGAACAGGGCTCGTGCGGCTTGCCGGGGTGTCGGCCCGGTGAACGGATCGGTGCGGCGCCTGACGGTGGTCTGGAGGCCGGCCCCTGGACGGCTTCGCCGGCGCTCCGCTTTGGTCTGCATTCCTTGTTCGCTCCTCCGGGCCCACAAGCCCTGCCGGCCGGCGTCGAATCCCCCGATCCGGCGCTCGGAACAGCGCCTCCAAGCGCTCCGCCACCGGATAGGTTTGATCATACCCCTTGACACGCTGGTACATGCCTGTTATCCTATGGTCGGACCATGCCGATACCATGAAGACACCAACGAGCGACACTGGCCTGACCGACACACCGGCAGCTGAGAGGGCCGCGACCTGGCTCCGTACGGCGATTGCCGACGGGCGCTGCCGCGCCGGAACATGGCTTCCGGCGGAGCGCATGCTGTCGGACCAGATCGGCGTGGGCCGTCCGGCCGTACGCGAGGCGCTGGCCGCACTGCAGCGCGAGGGGCTTGTTGAGCGACTGGCCGGAGGCAGGCCGCGCGTCGCCTCGTGGACGGCCGAACCGGACGCGCAGGCCACGTCGGTGCGCAGGGCGCGGAGCGTCGTTGCCGCCATTATTCCCCAGCCGCCATCCTACACGATCGCACACGCGATCCAGGGCGGCCTGAGCCGGGCGCTCACGCGAACACACGCCCGCATGGGGCTCCTGGTCTACGACACATATCTGGCCGGCGGCGAGCAGGCCTCCCACGGAGTGCATCCCGAGACTGAGGCGCTGCAACGCGCCGAAGCCGAAGGGGTGGCAGGCATCGTCGTCTGGGGCTGCGGCGCCCAAGGGTCGGAGGAGGCGCTGCTTCGCCTGCAGCGCTCCGGCGTGAGCGTCGTGTTCGTAGATCACCGGCCCGGGTCGCTCGCGTTCGATTTCGTGGGTGTGGAGAACCGCTCAGGCGTTCGGGATGCGGTGGCCCACCTGGTCGGCCTGGGCCACCGCAGGATCGGTTACCTGTCACATCCGGAACGGCAGTCAACCATCGTCGAACGTGAGGAGGGCTACAGAGAAGCGCTGCACAGGCACGGCCTGTACCTCGACCCCGCGCTCCTGTTCCGAGGAGGGTCTTCGTTCGAGGTGCGGGCGGCAGAAGCCCTGGCTCAGTTCATGGCCCTGCCGTCACCCCCAACCGCCGTCATCGCGTTCAATGACCTCCATGCGTTCGACCTGATACGATCTGCCGGAGAGAGGGGACTGCGAGTGCCGATCGACCTGAGCGTGGTTGGGTTCGACGATGCCGAGCAGTTCTCGCCGCAGCCATCCGTGCTGACGACCGTGCGCCAGCCGTTTCGTGAGATAGGGTATCGGGCGGGCGACCTGCTGCTGAGGCGCTTGGGTTCGGGTGCGCCGATCAGCGAGCCGCGGCTCCACATCCTGCTTGCCCCGACGCTTACAGTGCGCACGACCACAGCGAAGCCGCCCAACCGCTGAAGCTGGTGAAGGAGCCGGACCGGTGAAATGGCCTCGCCGTAGTCCGTCGAGGCAACTACGCAACCTCTGCACCGCGCGCATCATGCAAAGGAGTATGCAATGGCGCATCGTAAGGGTTTCACCCTGATCGAACTGCTCGTAGTCATCGCGATCATCGCGATCCTGGCAGCCATCCTGTTCCCGGTGTTCGCCCAGGCACGCGAGAAGGCGCGGCAGGCCACCTGCCAGTCGAACCTGAAACAGATCATGAACGCATGGATGATGTATGGCCAGGACTACGACGAGACCGGCCCGCCGCTGTGGAACTACGGCGGCGGCGTGGCTGGGCCGTACACTGGCGGCGGGGCGGACTGGTACTGGCCGGACCATGTCTACCCGTACATCAAGCTCGGCAAGGCGCGCAACGCCAACAACACCAAGGCGAACTGGGGCGTGTTCACCTGCCCGACGAGCTACGCGACCAACACCCAGATCGACTGGGCGACCGCCGGAGGGTGGGGGAACACAACCTACGGCATGAACCAGAGCCAGATCAACAACGACGCGGTGAACCCGGAGGGCGCGTGCAGCGCCAATGCGCTGTTCTGCGGCGGCTTCTACAGCAACCTGGCCCTGGGCGCCACGATGGCGAAGCTTACCCACCCGGCCGAGTCCATCATGTTCATGGAAGGCGAGATCGGCGCCGGTCCCTACATCAAGGGAGGGTACGATCCGCGCAACGACGCGATCCTCCAGGGCTGTTACCCGGCATCGGGCACCAGCCCGGCGGGTTACTCGGGTATGCGCGCCATCAAGCGGGCCTCCAACCAGTCCGCGTACCTGGGCCGCAAGCTCCGGGACGGCTATTACAACGAGGACGGGACTGTGAACACCACCGGAAGCGGCGGGACCTCGCCTCGGTGCAACGACCGAGCCCTGCACCCGCATGGAGTTCAGAACGTGGCATTTTCCGATTGCCATGTAAAGGCGGTTCGTGACACCCTAATGAAGTGGTATACAGCAAGTTCAGAATAGGCGACGCTAACCACTGACTGCAGGCAGGTTCCGCTCGGCCCCGGAAGGGCTGGGCGGGACCTGTCCTACTCCCTGATGTTCTGGCCGGTCACGACCCTTGCCTTGCCCCGCTTCTCCAGCTTCAGGCCGCCCTTGAAGCGCGTTGCAGTGACGATGACGCTCTTCGCCTTCGGCCCGACCAGCAGGTGCCGGCGCGCCATGTCCGTGAAGTCGCAGCCGTCGATGGTGAGCCCGTTCCCGTTGGTGTAGATCCCGGGCAGCCCTTCGTCCTTCCAGTCCTTGGGCACGAACGGGCCGCCGGGCCAGTAGAAGTGGCAGCCAATGAACGTGGCGCGCCCCTGCCCGTTCAGCGATGCGTAGACGGCCCGCGCGTCGCCCTTGCCCACGTGCGGCTGCTGGTAGCCCGTGGCGAAGATGCCGCAGTTCACGAACTTGACGGGGCCAAGGCTGCCCTCGCGCACTTCGATCCCCGCGTTGATCTGGCAGTTGGTGAAGAGGAACCCGGCGTGGACCTGGCTGTACTCCACCAGGACCCCCACGTCGCAGACGTCGGCGCCCGAGTTCAGGATCAGGCCGTTGCCGGCGTCCGTGCGCAGGGCCGTCATGTGGAAGCCGACCTTGTAGCCGAGGCAGAAGACGTTGGTGAGCATCTCCCAGTCGGTCCGCGCGAAGATGAACGCCGTGGCGTTCTTGCGGGTGAACGGGATCAGCTTCTCGGTCCAGAAGGGCCAGAAGTGGATGTCCTCAAGCCGCCCGCAGTCCAGGCAGACGTCCACGAAGAGGCCCGTGTGCAGCGGCTGGCCGTAGAGGCCCCGCACGAGGTGGCGGCCGCAGGGGAACGTGCCGAGGTCGACGCCGTTCCACGGATTGACCAGGAGGACGTCGGTGACCGTGACGTTGTCTCCCTCGCCCCGAATGCACCAGGGGTAGGCGACGGGCTTCTCGGCGTCCTGCTCCGGGTACATCACCGTGATGCCCTTGAGCCCGGCGTTGGCGTTCAGCTTGATGAACGGATCGCCGGCCTCGCTGCCGCGCCCCTCCACGGCAAGCAACGTGCTGCCCTTGAACTGGCTCCGCGCCGTCGGGGCACGGAAGACACCCTCCAGCGTAACGTTGTCGTGCACCGTCAGGTGGCCCTTGATCAGGTAGTTCCCGGTGGGCACCCGGACAATGCCGCCGCTCTCGCGGCCCACCGTGTCGAGGGCCTTCTGGAATGCCGCCGTATCGTCGGCCTTGCTGTCGCCTATCGCTCCGAAGGAGAGCACGGACCGATTGCCCGGCTCATCGGCTGCATGGGCCGCGGACGCGAGCGAACCTGCCAGGGCGGCCGCGATGCCCCAGGCCACCAGACCCCAACTCCACCGCTTCGTCGTGACAGCCGACATATCAAACCCCTCCGTTCTGATTTCCCCGGTTCCGTGCTTCGTCAAACAGCGCCTTCGCCGGCCATGCATCGCATCGGCCTGCCCGCGGCGCCCACCTCATCCACTCACAGATCAAATGCCGGCCATTCGGCTTCACGCGATGCTCGTCTCCTGCCTGCCGACGGGCCATTGCGCTCGCCTACGGCTTCCATACCGTGCCGGCGATATGCTGGTGCGGTTCCTGAGCGGTAGCCCAGTAGTACAGTGCCACCAGATCTCCCGTATGGTTGGTGGTCAACTGGGGGTATCCGAAATCGTGGTCGCCGAACTTGTCCGGCTCAAAATCGTCGCGCAGCACGATCTCTGAACCCCACGACCTTGCCCCGTCGGCGCTCACGCGGGCGAAGAGCTTGCCGCGCGAACGGTCACCGTAGGCGCAGGCCACCCGCCCATCCTTGAGCGCCGTCAGCGCAGGGGGATTGCCGTTCTCAAGGCCGGTCTCGCCGACGCGGCTCAGGAATGCCCACGACCGACCGTTGTCGCCCGATGCGTAGCAGTCCAACCAACAGGGCATATCGGCGTCCTGAATGTTGCGCCGTCGCAGCGCGACCACAAGGGCTCCGTCCTCTAGCCGTCCCACGGCGGGCATCACCGCACGGTGCGGGTCGTCGAGCGGAACGATCCAGGCCACGAAGCGGAAGCTCCTGCCGCCATCGGTAGTCTCAACCACGAAGCTCTTGTCAGTCGCGATCTGGCCCGGGGTGCTTCTGGTAGGTCGCGCCGACATGAAGAGCATGCAGGAACGAGGGCCGGTGGCCAGGTAGCGCGTGCGCGCCGTCAGGTCCATGCCCCGGAGGTTCTGGTCGTCCATGAGCGTACCGAACCGGTAGGGGCCGCGCCAGCGTCGCCCACGGTCCTCGGAGACGAAGAATGAGCCTACCGGGTCGTGTGACCCGTGGTATCCCACGCCTACGACGCGCAAGGCTGAGCCCGGAGCCTGGAACTCGAAACCACCGGGGGAATGCGTTGGCAGGCCGCCGTCCCCCACGAAGTTCGTGGGATCCTCGGCCGTCCAGGTTCTACCACCGTCGAGACTGCGCGCCAGTCGGCTCGCAACCCCCGGGGCGGCGTCGCTGCCGCCCTCCAGGTTGTGGCCCGGCTGCTCCACGTAAGCGCCGGAGGAGAAACCTACCAGGATCTCCCTGCCGTCGTCCCAGCTCCACAGGCCGTTGTTGGCGGGCCAGCCGCAGAACTTGCCGGTCGCACCTGACACCATCACGTGCTTCATCGGTCGGGCCTCACTTCAGTTGGCATTCTGTCGGCGGCCGCCGATCGCAAGGAGCGAGACGAGGCCGCGCAACAGGAACTGGGCTAGTCAGGCCCATCGCTGCCTCTCAGGCAGGCGCCCTGCGGGAAGCGCCGTGCCCCGTGCGCGTCGGCAGGATGTCTCCGCTCTGCATCGTCCGCACGTTCGTTACGGCCGGGGCGCCGAGACGCGGGCGATCTTGGCCAGCCTGCCGGCCGGAAGCACTACCACCGGGCGCCCCGGCGGGTCGACCGCGAGGGGCGTGAGCCGGCGACCGTCCCAGCGGAAAACCTGCGGCTGGTCCTCGTCCCGATAGCAGAAGCCCGCCACGAGCCGGCCTTTGTAGGCGGCGACGTAACCTTGCGTCAGGAGCCGGTACCACGCCGGGGCCGGGTTGCCGTAGGTATCGGTCCAGCGGTCGGAGTCTTCCAGCGATGTGCCCTCAAGCCATCCCATCCAATCGCTCAGCAGGACGTGGCGTGGGTCGACCTTCAGGGCCTTGAGCCATTGGCGCCGGTAGAGGGCGCCCCCCTCCCGGGAGATGCCCGGCGGCGAGAGATCCCATCCCGGCCAGAACGACATGCACTCCTTGACGCCGGGCAGGTTCGGGTCGGAGCCGTAGCCCCAACCGCCGTCGGTGGCCTGCCGGCTGGACCAGAAGAAGTGATTGGTCCGTCGGATGGTCCATCGGATGTCGGTCCACTCGGGCCACACGTCCTTCTCGACGTACCAATGGAGTACCGGCTTGCCGGCATCCCGCAAGTAGCTGGGACGTGAGGCGAAGGTCTTCCACAGGTAGTCCACGGCCTCAAGCCAGGCGTCTCGCTTGGAGTGCTGGTTCAACTCGCCCCCGGCGGCGATGGCGATGGGAATGCGGGACCGGGCCGGCTTTGCGTCCATGAAGTCGAACCAGGCCTTGATGAGGCCGTCGATGCGGGAGTTGTCGACCCACACGCAGTTCGTGTCGTCCATCACGATGAAGTCGACGCCGCACTCCCGCATCTGCCGGTACTGGCGCTCCATCACCTTCGGATCGGCCGACGACTCGGGCCCGCCGATGGGAAGCGCCTGCCCGCGGGACCGGACCTCGGCCCAGTGGCTGTTCTCAAACCCGGCGGAGTAGAAGACGGTGATGTACCATACGCCCACTTGGCGCTTGGAAGTCGGCGCACCGTGGGCGCCTGCAGCAAGGCCCAACACAGCCAGGGCGATAGGTACCCACAAGCGAGAGCGGCACGGCATTCGGGCATCCTCCTGCATTGGCGCAGGGCGCGACCTCGGGGCCAAGCAAGATGGCCGGCTGGGACAGCAACGATGGAGTTCGCCAGTCTCCGGCAGCAGAACCTGCGGTGCGGCCCCACACTGGCCCGCACCGCGGCACGTGGTACGGGCGACACCTATTCGCCATTATGGACCGTCGGCCCGGAAGTTTCAACACAAGACGCGCGACAGGACAACCCTCCGCCCGGGGCATACACGGACTGCTCACGCAGGGGTGGCCCCAACATGCGTTGCCTTCTACAACCTGCACGCGGGGCCCCGCGTCTTCGGGAGCCGTCTGCACAGGATTGCATCGTCGCTCAGGCCTCCGGTAGCGGGCCTCGTTCGCGCAGGGGCTTCAGCCGCACTAGCGGCTACGCGCAGCCTCACGGAACAACCCCGCGGCCGGGTCCTCGGTGAGGATGGCGGACTGCAGGAACGCGCAGTCGCGAGAGATGATGCCCTCGTAGTCGGTAGGCGTGCCGTCCCACTTGAGGATGGAGTAGCACTTCCCCGGCTCGTTCACCACGCCCATGTAGAAGCCGCTGCCGTTGGGAAGGATGCCCTGGTGCTGCCGGCGGAAGATCTCGCGCTTGATGATGTCGGCCTTCTCCTTCATGCCGACGCTGGAGAAGGCCATGATGGCCGGGACGGTGTCCTGGGGGAAGATGCCGCCGTTGCAGTAGTAGGGGAACTCGTGCTTGCCGTAGTCGGCGAAGTTGTACTCGTCCGGCACATCCTCGAGGTTGCCGGGAATGCCCCAGTAGAGCCCGGTGTAGTCGCCCAACTCAGGCGCCATGTAACGGACCACCTTGCCCTTGGCGCTATCGAAGTAGCTCGCCGAGGCGAGGTCGTCCCAGAGCTGCTGCATCACATCGCGGGCCGTCACCTTGATGCCGGCATCCTGCTCCAGGCAGTCCGCGATGCCGAAGAGGGCGGCGTTCTCCTGGATGATCGGGTTGGAGTAGTCATGCCGCTTGCCGTCCTGGCCTATCCACCAGATGTAGCGGCGTTTGGCCGCGTCGAAGAAGGTCCGGTTGTAGACGCGCCGCATCCGCACCGCCCAGTCGGCGTACCGGTCCGCCGCCGCCGCCTCGCCGATGTCGCGCATCATTCGGGCCACACCCAGCAGCGACTTGTAGGCCTGGCCGTTGACCATGGCGTTCTTCCAGCCGGAGCTGATGGTGTCATAGCCCGTGTCGCCGAACTGGTTGCGCCCGTTCCCGTCGCGGAAGGTCTCGATGAGGCCGTCGCCGTCGAGGTCTCGGGCGATCAGGTAGTCCGCCGCGCGGGTGAGGACGGCGCGGTTGGCCTCCACGAACTGCCGGTCGCGGGTGCTCAGGTAGTAGTCGGTGGCGGAGTTGAGCACGCCGGTGTTGGCGTCGGCCGAGATGTTGCCGGTCTGCAGCACGTAGTCCAGCGATCCGTCGGCGTTCATGCGCTGGTTCAGCCAGAACTCGACGGTCTTGCGGGCGACCTTGTTCAGGTCGATGCCCAGGATGCGGGCCGCGCCGCCCATGCCCGCCAGCCACTGGAGGTTGCGGTCCATGTTGCACGAGACGGGGTCGGAGATGACGTTGTTGCCCGTGATGCCGCCGGGCGAGCCGAGCCACCCGGAGCCGTCCTCCTGCGGCTTCATATAGGGCGTGATCTGGAGGAGCGAGATGAGGCCGCGGCGGACCCTGGCCCACTCGGCGGCGGAGACGCGGCGGCTCGGCTTCTCCAGGCGTGCGGGACGGAAGACCAGCGTGCGCGCCGTTGTGGCGGGGTCCAGCACGGCCACCCGAAGGTCGATCTTCTTGTAGAGGCGGCTGCCTGTGAAGACGCAGTCGAGCCGCTCGTTCGGCTCCTCGCCGCTCAGGCGGAGCTGACCCATGTCCAGCGCGCTGATGATGAGCGGCGCCTTCACGACGCCCTCGTCTCCCCACTCCTCGGCCAGAACCGTGGTGCCCATGGCGCGCGGATCGAAGGGGATCAGCAGTTCCGCGCGGGCCACGCGCCCTGCGCCCGGGCCGGAGAGCGCGAAGCGCATGGTGAGCTCCTGCCGCACCTGCTCCACGGTCCAGTCGATGCGCGCGCCGACGCAGGCATCGAAGCCGTACTCGGCGCGTCCGCGGCGAAGGCGGCACGTGGCGGGCAGTTCGGCGGAGTCGACCTGCGTCCCGTCGTCCAGCGTCACTATCAGCCGGATCGGCTCCCGGAGCAGGTTGGTCTTGGCGCGGTCGCCTCCCTCGGTGTCGATGCCGAAGTCGATGACGGCGGCCGACGCGCGCGACGCGGCGAGGTTGTAGACCGTGCGCCCGGTCGGGGTCCAATCCTTTCCTGTGTTGGAGGGCTTCGGGCGGAAGTTGCCGATCTGCATGGGCTCCTCGAAGGGCGCATCTGTGAACGCAATACTGATGGGCGAGAGCATCTCGGGGCCTCCTATGCGCCGGACAGGGGCGCCGGGGTTGGGCGCGTCGGTCCGCCACAGGGTCACGTCGTTGCTGGTGAGGTTGGCCGCATAGAGCAGGCCGTCGGGGCCGATCGCGAGGCAGACCGGGGTGCCGAGGCCGCCGCCTGCGCCCGCCCACTCGGTGGTCTGCTTGCCGTCGAAGCGCAGGACACGGTTCTGGTTCGTGCTCTGGTAGGCGTTGCCGGAGGCATCGAACGCCAGGCCCCACGGCGCGTGGTTCGACTGCGGCGTCCAGACATCGGCCAGGGCGGTCGCGCCCTTCATGTCGGAGGCGCGTAGCCCGAATGCGCCGAAATCGGCCATGACCAGCCGGTCGCCGACCACCGCGATCTGGGTGAGCCCGGAGGGCGATGCCGCGGCCACGTCGGCCTTCCACGCGCCGGTCTTGCCGTCGAAGCGCTTCACCTTCCCGTCGCCCTGGCTCGCCACCAGCAGGTCGCCCTGGTACCATGCCATGCCCGTGGCTCGGGCAAGGTGGCCGGGTTGACCGGCCGGGGCGTCGGTGAGGGTCCCCAGCCGCCGCCCGGTGCGGCCATCGAACATGACGACCGACCCCTGTGTGCCGGGGACGCCCGTGGAGACGTACCAGCGGCCGTCGGGGCCGGCCAGTAGCGTGTTGGGCAGCGGGACGCCGCGGATGAACGTGCCCCGGTGCCGACCGGTCTTCAGGTCGTACCGCTCCACCTTGCCGGAGCCGTGCATGAGCACGAGGAGGTCGGGCTCAGGCCGCTCGGTAGGCGCGACGGCGAGCCCTGCGGTCATGAGGGCCGGCAACGCAAGGGCGGCAAGACAGGTCATGTGGCCGACCTCCAGAAGGTAGGACGCGGCCAAGCGCCGACATCGTCCCCGGACTATACCCGCACCGGCGCGACGGTAGGCGGGGGCCGCTACACCCACCACCAGGGCACGGCTCGCACTCCGGGCGCCACCGCGCACGGCGCATCGCAGGTGGCGACGAGGGTGCCGGGCACGTCCGGTTGGCCTGCCAGCGCCCGCCACTTCTGCAGCGCCGCCGCGTGGCTCGGCGTCACGGTGGAGGTGGCCTTGATCTCCATCGGATGGACCATGCCGTTCCACTCGACAAGTAGGTCCACCTCGAGGCCGTCGTGGGACCTCCAGAATGAGAGCGGCGGCGGCAGGCCCCGATGCCGGAAGAGCTTCACCCACTCGCTGACCACCGCCGACTCCATCAGCGGGCCGATGAGCGGGCCGCGCAGAAGCGGCTCCGGGCTGTGGAGGCCCAGCAGGAAAGTCACGAGCCCCGGATCGAGGAAGAAGAGCTTGGGGCTCTTGACCAGCCGCTTGCCGAAGTTGGCGTGGAACGGCGGCAGCAGGTAGATGACGCCTGCGGCCTCCAGCACCGACAGCCAGGAGCGCGCCGTCGGCGCCGCTACCCCTGCATCACGCCCCAGGTCTGTGACGTTCAGCATCTGGGCATTGCGCGCCGCCGCGAGCCGCACGAACCGATCAAACGCGCTCAGGCTACCGACGTTCAGTACCTGCCGCACGTCCCGCTCGAGGTAGGTCTGGTAGTAACTCGCGTACCAGAGCTCACGATCGACTTCCGGGTTTGATCGCATCTCCGGGTAGGTCCCGCGCAGCAGCCAGTCGGCCGGCGTCGTTGGCGGCTTGGTTCCGTCATCGGCGGCCTGCAGCCGCATCAGGAGGTCATCCGGTCGGGGGCATGCCCGGTCGCTGCCGGTGATCTCCTCGGCGGCCAGCGGGAGCAACGAGAGCACGGCGGCACGGCCCGCCAGCGACTCGGTGACATTCTGCATCAGCGCGAACGACTGGGACCCGGTGAGGATCCACCGACCCGGCGCACGATCCGCGTCGACGGCGGCCTTGATGTAGGGCAGCAGTTCGGGCGCATACTGGATTTCGTCCAGGATCGCCGGCGGCGGGTTGTCGCGCAGGAAGCCCACCGGGTCGGCCAGCGCTCGCGCGCGTGTGTCCGGGTTCTCCATGGAGAGGTACCGGTGCGTGGCGGCCCACCCGTGGCGGAGCAGTGTGGTCTTGCCGGACTGACGCGGGCCGGTGACGACCGCCACCGGAAAGGTGCGCAGCGCCCTGCGTAGTGTGCCGTCGAGAGTGCGTGGGATCATGGATGACATGATGGACTCATGCAGATCGAAAGTCAAGCCTTCGATTTGCATGTTACCGTCTCCTGACGCTCTTGACGCGGCCGGCAGGGCTGCCGCGAATGGACGTACCGGGCAGCTCCGCCAAAGTGCTGGAAACACTGCACTGCAGGCCTTGACATCCCCGGCAGAGGTGCTAGAAAACCAGCGTGTCGACCCGAGACCCTTGTGGCGGTCGGGCCTTCTCTGGAGGCGGCACATGCCGAATGGGGCGGTGCGCGGGCTCAGCCGGCGCGAACGGCAGATCATGGATATCGTCTTCGCCAGGGGCTCGGCCACGGCCGGCGAGGTGCTGGAGGCCCTGCCGGACCCGCCCAGCTACTCGGCGGTGCGGGCGCTCCTCCGCGTGCTGGAGGAGAAGGGCCGGCTCACGCACCGGCGCGACGGCGCGCGGTACGTCTACAGCGCCACCGAACCTCACGGCGTGGCCGCCCCCGACGGCCCGGAGCCGGGAGCCGGCTACCTGCTGCTGGTGACGCCCACCGTGGTGAAGTAGGCCCCACGGCGCGGACCGAGTGGCTGGGTTAGAGCGGCCTGACGGCTGACCAGATCCTGGATATCCGGCACGGAGCGTGTCAAGGGGATCACTTTCCTACGTCAGAGAAGTGATCCCCTTGACGGGCGAGGCTCAAGGGTATCACTTTCCTACGTCAGAGAAGTGATCCCCTTGACGGACGAGGCTCAAGGGGATCACTTTCCTACGTCAGAGAAGTGATCCCCTTGACGGGCGAGGCTCAAGGGTATCACTTTCCTGTGGCAGAGAAGTGATCCCCTTGACGGGCGAGGCTCAAGGGTATCACTTTCCTACGTCAGAGAAGTGATCCCCTTGAGCAGGGCTGGACCCCAGACTGAGACACCGCGCACAGCCCCAGCCGCTGGTTGAGTAGGTCCGCGCCGCCTTTGCGCGGGCCGTATCGAAACCACCGGCGCGCCCTCGCCACGGCTGGTGCGGAGCGGCGGCCCGCCGTGGTCTCGGTACACGGGCCGCATCGACTTCCTGCAGGCCCGCTACCACAACTAGCGGACTACTTGCCGGCGTCGCCGATCACACCGTGGTACCGGCCCAACCAGTACGGCAGCAGCCAGAAGGTGCCCTCGGTCTCGGCGGTGCCGTTGCCGCCCTCGTCCAGCACGTAGGGGTTCGAGTTCCAGCGTGTGGCGCGGCGCTCGTTGTTCGGCAGCACCCGCGTCGCCTCGGCCCGCTCGAAGCGGTCGGGCGGACCGGCAATGGTGATGTCGGCGCGGTGGCTGCTCTTCGTTCCCCACTCAATGAGGTCCAGCGGGCAGTTGCGGAGCCACTCTACACCGTCCTCCACGCCGCAGGGCTGGTCTGTGACGGCGGCATACATGAAGTTATAAAAGGGCGAACCCTCCGGCTGCAGGATGCGCTGGGTCCGCTCCAGGCTCATGAGGTAGATGCGTCGCAGGGCCGGGTCCTTCTCAAGCATCAGGAGCGGGTAGTAGGCGCACCAGGCCAGTTCATCATCCGAGTGGTTGTTGGAGAGGGGCGGCAGGGTCTTCTGGTCTACCGTGTTCAGGGCGTAGTGGTGCTTGCGGATCATCTCCTGGTAGGCATCCTTGAAGCGCTGGTCGCCGCAGATGTGCGAGGCCACCTTCAGGTAGCAGAGCAACTCCAGCGAGTTGAGGCCGTGCTCCTCGATCCAGCGCGGGTTGTCGTTGATCTCCTTCGGGTTCCAGACGCCCCACGTGGTGTGCTTGCCGCTGGGACCTATCAGGTACCAGTCGTGGTCCATCAGGTAGTTCGTAGTGGCGCGGATGTAGCCGGCGATGCGCTTCTTCTCGGCGGCCGTGGCCACCAGCTCATGGTAGATGTAGAAGGCCATGTAGTGGCCGTCCACCTCATCGGACGAGGTGTCGTCCTTCCAGTGGTAGTCCGGGTACTTCGGGTTGACGTAGCCCCAGTTGGGGTCGTTGGGGTCGCGGCCGTCGATGTCCTCATCGTTGCGCTTCACGGCGCGGGCCATGAAACCGGGAATGCCGGTGACGTCATGGAGGAAGAACATGGCCTCGGCGCTCTTACGGGCCAGCGCGCGGGCCTCGGGCGAGCGGGTGGCTGCATAGCGGAAGCTGGCGGCGGCGACGTAGAGCGAGGTCCACAGGCCATCGTTGTCGGTGGCGTCGAACCGGAACGAGGTGACATCGCCGGGCCGCGTCAGCCGGCCGTCGGCCACGTAGCCGCGGCGGTTGTGGCGCGCCACGGTGGTCTCGTAGTAGGCGGCCTTCTCGGCCATGGTCGACTTGCGGAAGGCGATCTGCGCCACACCGGTGGCGGTCTGCACCCATGCGTCGCAGGGGGCGCCGGGCTGTGCGGGAGGCGCCAGGGAGATGGCCTTCACGTCATCGTCGCAGAGCCAGCGGCGGCTTGCGTAGTAGCGCCACTTGCCGCCCAGCAGCCGCTCCGCGCCGGCGGAGGTGCCTGCCCAGACGGAGCCGTCGGCTCCAAAGGCGATCTGCCGCACATCCAGCACGGGAAGCCCGGCCGCGCCGTTGATCACCTGCCAGGCCCCGGCGCCGTAGACGGCGATGCCGGCGTCGGTACCCACCCAGATGTGCCCAGCCGCGTCGGCCGCGGAGCAGTTGATGCGGGCCCCGATCGGCGGCTTGACCCCGGCCGGAAGCGACACCGCGGCTGCGGTCACATCCAGCGGCGCGCCGGCCTTGGCGGCGGCGGCGCTGCCTTGCGCCGGATCGTACTTGCGGCTGGAGTCCTGGTAGAAGGGTCCGATCTTGTAGACGTTGGTCACGCGCCGGGGCTGCGCCATGGCGCCGCAGGCCGCGGAGGCCAACGTGAGCGCCAGTACCAGGCCGGCAGGATCGCTAAGGGACATCAGGGTCTCACCTCTAAGTGGGATTGGGTCGCGAACGGGCGGAACCATACACTGCTGTACGGACGCGCGACCCGAACCGCACCGGCGTCACAGTACGCCCACATGCACGGACGACGGCCGATCGGACGTATGGTACACACGGATCGTGGCCTTCTTGAAGTCCTCGGAACGGGCCTTGTGGATGTCTACGAACGTCTGCGGGTTCCGGTCCACCAGCGGGAACCAGCTGGACTGCACCTGGACCATGATGCGGTGCCCTGGCTGGAACGTATGGAGCAGGTCGGGCATCTCGAACTTCAGGCGGGTCACCTCGTTGGGCTTCATCGGCTCGGGCTTCGAGTAGCTGTTTCGGAAGCGGGCTCGGAAGACGTCGCCGCGGAGCAGGTTCTGGTAGCCGTCGGCGCCCTCTTCGGGCAGCACGTCAATCACCTTGACGACGAAGTCGGCGTCGGTGCCGCTGACACTGACGTAGAGGTCGGCGGTGAGCGGGCCGGCGATAGTGAGCGGTCGCGTGAGCGGCTCGGAGCGGTAGGTCAGGACATCCTTGCGCGAGGCCGCGAAGCCCTGGTCGTCCACCATGTACTCGCGGGTGCGGCTGGTGATGCGGCCGGCCTGGTGGGGCACCGGCACGGCGGGATCGCTGACGTACTCGTCGAACTCGCTGCCCGATGCGGCCGGCCCGTCGCCCACGCCCAGCGCTCCGCCGGGCAGCAGGCGTAGCGGCGTCTCCCTCAGGTTGGCGGGCGGCCACTGGCGGAACTCGCGCCACCGGTTCGCACCAGTTTCAAACACAACGGCGGCGGGCATCTCCGGCCGGCCGGAGCCGCGGAGGCAGGCGTCCAGGAAGGGGAACTCTATCTTCTCCTGGTAGTAGGTCGACGTGTCGATCCCGAACCGCATTCCGCCGAACGTGGAGCCTCCGCCGTCGGCCCACATGCCGTGGTACCAGGGGCCCATGCAGAGGGTGGAGGCATAGGCCGGGTTCTGGGTGACGGTGGCCCGAGCAGTCTTCAGTGCGCCCCAGCAGTCCTCGGCGTCGAACCAGCCGCCCACTACCAGCGTGGGGCAGGTCACCTTCTGCATGGCCTTGGGCAGGCTGCGAACCTGCCAGTAGCCGTCGTAGTTGGGGTGCTCCATGACGTCCTTCCAGACGCCGTCGGTGCCGGGAAAGTACTTCTCGGTGATGCCCGCCAGTGTGCCGTTCTGCAGGAAGAAGGAGTACGCGTCGCCGCCGAAATCGATCGCCGGGGCGGCCGGGCGTGCGGGATCGGGCGTCTCGCCGAAGCGGGCGAAACTGACGGCGTCCATGAGGAAGAGGGCCCCATGGTGGTGGAAGTCGTCACCAAGGAACCAGTCCGAAACCGGAGCCTGGGGCGACGAGACGCGCAGGGCCGGGTGGCCCCGCACGGCGCCGAGGGCAGCGTAGTAGCCCGGGTACGAGATGCCCCAGAGCCCCACGCGGCCGTTGTTGTCCGGCACGTGCTTCACAAGGTAGTCGACGGTGTCCCAGGTATCGGTGCTCTCATCGGCATCCTGCGGTCCCGGCGAGCCGCCCAGCAGCGGTCGGATGTTCTCGAACTTGCCCTCGGACTGGCCCTTGCCACGCACGTCCTGGTAGGCGAAGATGTAGCCGTTCTCCACGAAGCGCGAGGAGCCGCTGTGCCCCTGCCGCATCTCGTTCGGGCCGTAGGGGCCCGCCCCGTACGGGGTCCGCTCCATGAGGATCGGATGCGTTCCGGGCTTTGCCAGGGGCACGTAGACGGCGGTGTAGAGGCGCACGCCGTCGCGCATGGGGATGCGGTACTCGATCTTGCCGTAACCCGCCAGGCCGGCCGCGGAGGCGGGCGCCCAGGCCCCCAGGACCGGAAGCAGGACCGCAGAGGCCGCCAGCCGGAAGAGCGTACGCCTCTCGAACAGGATTGGTGACATGCCTGCGCCGAACCTCCCCGGACTGTGCGTGCCCGATAGGGGTAGGGGCGGGTTTGAAACCCGCCCCTACGACGGGTTTGAAACCCGCCCCTACGACACGGATGTGCGCCGACCGGGCGCGCCGGAAACCCGCCGCCTACTTGATGGACAGGAGCTCCACCTCGAAGATGAGGGTGGTGTCAGGGCCGATCTGGCGGCCGGCGCCGCTGGGGCCGTAGGCCAGGTTGCCGGGGATGACGAGCTGCCACTTGGAGCCCACCGGCATCAGCTGCAGGGCCTCAGTCCAGCCCGGGATCACGCCGGTGACCTGGAAGGAGGCCGGCGTGCCGCGCTTGTAGGAGCTGTCGAACTCGGTACCGTCGATAAGGGTGCCGCGGTAGTTGCACTCGACGGTGTCGGTGGCCGCGGGCTTCTTGCCGTCCCCGGCCTTCAGAATCTTGTACTGCAGGCCGCTGGGAAGGGTCACGACGCCCTCGGCGGTCTTATTCTTGGCGAGGTAGGCCTCGCCCGCCGCCTTGTTCTTAGCGCCCACGGCAGCCATCTCCTTCATCTGCTTGCCCTGCATCTCGGCCTGCCACGCCATCATCACGGCGTCGATCTGCTGCGACGTGAGCAGCGGCTTGGCGCCGGAGAGCGTATCGCGCAGGCCACGGACCACCGCCTCGACGTTGACCGCGATCTTCTGGCTCTTCAGGTTGCGCGCCACGCTGTAGCCGATGCCGTAGCTGACCTTGTCCATCTGCGTCTTCAGTTCCACGGACTTGGCTGCCTCCTTGGGCGTCGGGGCCTTGGGGGCCTTGGTAGCTTTGGGGGCCTGTCCCATTGCCGCGCACGCGGCCACGCCCAGCGCACCGGCCACGACAGCGGCCATCCAGATACGGTTCTTCATGCGTTCCCCTTCGTTGTGTGGCGCACCGTGCCGCCAGAGCGGCCGGGCAGGACGTACCCCATCGCATATCGCGCGGCGCCGGGCGTCATTATGGGTGCCTGCGGCCAATCCGTCAAGCGCAGGTCAGCGCGGAAGCTGGTCGGGCCGCAGTCCGGGCTTCCACTCCTCGTTCGCGCGGAACTTGAAGGACGTTGGTTTGTACTCGCCCACCAGGCTCACGTCGGCTTTGGCAGGGATCTTCCTCTCCAGCCCCACCGCCCAGTAGGCCGCGTTCACCAGCATGCACCGAACGCCTTCGCTGAGCAGGTCGGTAGAGGCGCCCATCGTCGTCGTGAAGACCCGCGCCGCCTTGCCCGCGCTACCCGTATAGGTGCGGGTCCAAGCCACAGGCATCATGGGGTGGTTCTTCTCGTCCACTGCGGGCGACGCTGGATCGAGCGCGGCGGTCACCTCGCCCAGGAGGATAGGCGTGCTGTCGCCGGGCAGGGGCAGGTTGACCTGGTACACGTCCGTGGGCCCCCAGATCGAGCCCGGTGCGACGCCGCGAAGGATGGGGTGCGCCTCCTGGCCCGGGGCGATGACACCCCGGGTGCCCTGGACGCCGTGGATGCCGTGGTGGTTCACCCAGGTCTCGCCCAGCACGCGTCGGCCGAAGCCACCCTCCCAGCCCGGCTCCTTGCCGTTCCACGTGTACCGGGCATAGGCTCCGCCGGCGATGTTGAAGGCGTGCGTGGCGGTGCGAAGGCCGATGATGGGCCGGCCGCTCTCGATGTATTCGGCCAGATGCCGCATCTGGTCATCCGGCAGGTTGCGGAACCGCGTGAAGAGCACCAGCAGGTCGGCCTGCTTCAGGGCCTCCAGACCCGGGATGTTGTTCGTGACCGTGGGGCAGACGGCGCCGTCGGCCGGATCGACGGCAAACAGCACCGTGCAGGCGAAGCCCTGCCGGGCCAGTTGCCGGGCCAGTTGCGGAAGAGCCTCCTCGGAGCGGTACTCCTCGTCGCCGCTCACCAGCACCACGCGCTTGCCGGCGGCCGGCCCGCGGGCAGCGGGCACCGTGATCCAGGGGTCCGGCGCGGCCATCGTGGCGGCCGTCAGGAAGGGCAGGGCAAAACAGAACATGGTTCGGCGCCTCCTCGGTCGGGGTTGCGCGGAGCGACTCCGCACGCCGCTCAGTTGGCCGCGGCGCACCCGGACTCCTGCCTGCCGCCGGCATCCAGGGCACGCCGGTGCGGACCGTCTGCTATAATCGCACCGTGGACCGGGCCCGGTGGATAGTAGAGGAGACGCGCGCTGTCGGCGCGTTGGACGCGTTGCGCGGCGAGTGGGATGCCCTGCTCGAGCGTAGCCCGTCCGCCACGCTCTACCAGACCTGGGAGTGGAACGAGGCTTGGTGGCGTTGCCATGGCCGCGGCAAGCGGCTCCACCTGATCACTGTACGCGACGAGGGCGCCGCCCTGGTCGGGATCGCCCCGCTCTACGTCAGCCTCCACCTCGGCACGCCCATGCGCCGATTGGCCTTCGTGGGCACGGGGGCGGCCGACTACCTTGACATCGTTGCCGCCGAAGGGCTGGAGGTGCAGGTCTGCGCCGCCGTGCTGGAGCGGATCGCCGCCTCGCGCTGCTTCGACATGGCCGACCTGCAGCAGCTCAGGCCCGGTTCGGCGCTACGTACAGCCGCCGGCGACGCCGCGTTTCCAGAGGCCCTGCGCGCCAGGCTGAGCGCCCACGAGCAGGAGCCCTGCCCCGGCCTGCTCCTGGCCGACACGTGGGATCAGGTCGCCGCCGGCCTGGGCAAAAAGATGCGCACCAACATCGGCTACTACGAGCGGCTCATCACACGTAGCTTCGACGCCGTCGAGGTCTCTATCGCCGGCGAGGCCGAGATCGACGAAGGAATGCGGGCGCTCTTCGACCTCCACCGCGCCCGTTGGCGCTCGCGCATGATGCCCGGGGTGCTGGCTTCGGCCAGGACACAGGCGTTCCACACCGAGATCGCGCGCCGCTTCCACGCCCGTGGCGCCCTCCGGCTGCACCTGATGCGCCTTGACGGCCGGATTGCCTCGGCCCTCTATTGCTATCGCTTCCGAGACCGCTACTACTACTATCTGGGCGGGTTCGACCCTGAGCTGGGCAAGTTCAGCCTCGGCACCGTTCTCACGGCCCACGCCATCCGCCAGGCTGTCGCCGAGGGTTGCCGCCTGTTTGACTTCCTGCGTGGCGCTGAGCCGTATAAGTACCGATGGTTGCCCGAGGACGTCATGAATGAGAGGCTACTGCTCGCCAGGCCGCGCTCACTCCGGGCATCAGCCATGCTTCGGCTCAACCGGCTCGAGCATCATCTCGAGATGCGCGCCAAGGTCTGGGCCGAGAACTGGGGGAGGAAAGTAACCAAATGAGAGCCTTCATCGCACTCCTTCTGGTGGTCGTCCTCGGCGCAAACGCGGTAGTCTGGATGGAGATAAAGTCGTTGCGGCAGGAGGTCCAGACACTCCGCACCCGCGTCGAGAAGCAGGATCAGCAATCGACCCTCACGGCGCAGGCCGTGCAGGCGCTGGGGCAGGCCCGTGCGGCCATGGGCACGCTGGATACCGAGAAGGCGCGGACGGCGCTCGGTAGCGCCACTACGGCCCTGGGCGATGCCGCCAAGGTGGCCTCGGAGAAGGCCGGCCCGACGCTCAAGTGGCTCGGCGACCAGGCCACGGAACTCGGCAAGCAACTGCAGGGAGCGGGGCAGGCGGGCAGGAAGTGACGCCGCGCATCCCGGAGGTGAGGCGACCATGGTGACCGGCACAATGATGCGAAGCCGACGCGCCGCCGCAGGCGTGGTCGCCGTTACTCTCGCCTGCCTGCTGGCAGGAGGCGTCGGTTGCAGGAGCACTAACTTCCTCAGCACCCGCGACGAAGTGCACATGGGACGCGAGGTCGCCACTGAGATCGAGAAGCAGTACCCGCCTATGGCAGGCACGGCCGACGCGGCCCGCGTGGCGCGCATCGGCGAGAAGCTGATGCCGCACTGCGAACCGCGCGAAGGGGTCCCGTACTCATTCAAGGTCATCGCACAGAAGGAGATCAACGCAGTATCGCTGCCCGGCGGCCCCGTCTATATCTACCGTGGGCTCCTCGACCTGGTGGGTAAGGACGACGACGCCCTGGCCTGCGTCCTGGCGCACGAGGTGGGCCACATCAACGCCCGACACGCGGCCAAGCAGTGGAGCCAGCAGATGGTGACCAATGTGGGCCTGATCGTCCTGCTCAAGGGCAAGGCCCAGGACAACGGCAGCCTTGCCGCAGGGATGCTGCACCTGAACTACAGCCGAGACGACGAGTTCGAGTCCGACGCCCGTGGCGTCTCCTATGCCGCCAAGGCGGGTTTCGATCCGAACGGCATGGTGCGTTTCTTCAAGAAACTGGAGGCGTCCACGAAGGAGAAGGGCGGCCCGCCCGAGTTCATGCGGACGCACCCCGACACCAAGCGACGGATCGACAGGGTGGAGCGCATGATCGAGACCCAGAACTACAGGTACGGTAAGTGACGCCTGCGGCGGCCGTGGCGTGAAGATCGCCGTCATCCTGCCGGCATACAACGAAGGCGCACGTCTGGCGGAGGTGGCCCGGGCGGCATCTGCGGCCCACGCCGTGGATGAGGTCGTGGTGGTGGACGACGGCTCCACGGATGACACCTCCGCCGTCGCCTCCGGCGTTGCCGGAGTGCGGCTCGTGACGCTCGAGGTCAACCGCGGCAAGGGCGGCGCCATGGTGGCGGGCGCCGAGGCCACCGACGCCGACGTGCTCCTCTTCCTGGACGCCGACCTCATCGGCCTGCGGTCCGAACACGTGGAGGCCATGACCCGGCCGATCAGGGACGGCGAGGCCGACATGGTCGTGGGGAAATTCAGCGGCGGCCGCAAGCTCACGGACTGGTCGCAGCGCATAGCGCCCAACATCAGCGGGCAGCGGGCCATCCTGCGGTCGGTCTTCGCCGACATCCCCGATGTGGCGAGCTCCCGCTATGGTGTGGAGATGGCCATCACCCGCTTCTGCCACGTCTGCCGCGTTCCGACCGCGACGGTGATGCTCCGGGGCGTAACGCACCCCATGAAGGAAGAGAAACTGGGCCTGCTGCGCGGTTGGCTTTCCCGGTGGCGCATGTACCGGGAAATCCTGCGCATCGTCCTCTTTACCCGGATGCCGGCGCCCAGCCCCCAGGCCCTGGCGCGCTCATTGCGTAGCCGGGCGACGGCATTGAAGAACGGCCGCGGCGGGTCCGGCGGCGACCGCCCCTCGGCCTAAGGCTTGGCCGGCGCCGAGGCCTCCTCCAGCGGGAGCTGCAGTTGCTCGACGCGACCCAGGCCCTTCCAGACGTCGTGCCCGTTCCCGTTCGGCGGCGGCGTGTAGCCCTTGTACGTGGGCGCCAGTAGCTGGATGAGCCGGAACATGTTCTTCTTGTCGCCGCATTGCGCCGCAGCGATCAGGGCATCCGTATGCTCATCGAAATCCTCGACGGGCAGGTCGGAAGGTGTAGCCGACATGATGCGCGCATGGCGCGTCACATTGGTGCTCTCCTCTTCGGTCAGGAGCTCCTCGAAGAGCTTCTCGCCCGGCCGTAGCCCGGTGATCTCGATCTGGATATCCTTGCCGGGCACCAGGCCGGACAGGCGGATCAGGTTCTGGGCAAGGTCCATGATGCGCACGGGCTTGCCCATGTCCAGGATGTAGATGCGGCCGTTACCGCCCAGCGCCCCGGCCTGGATCACCAGCTGCACGGCTTCGGGAATGGTCATGAAGTAGCGCTTCATGTCCGGGTGGGTGACGGTCACGGGGCCGCCTTTGGCGAGCTGCCGCCGCATCGTGGGTATGACGCTTCCGCGGCTACCCAACACGTTGCCGAAGCGTACCGTGGCGAACTCCGTCTCGCTCCGATAGCTCTCAGCCTGGATGACGCGCTCGGCGATGCGCTTCGAGACGCCCATCACGCTGGTGGCGTTCACGGCCTTGTCGGTGGAGATCATCACAAACCGCCGGACGCCGAACTCCGTGGCCACACGCGCGAGGTTCCGCGTGCCCAGGACGTTGTTGGTGATGGCCTCCTCGGGGCTCGACTCCATGAGCGGCACATGCTTGTGCGCCGCCGCGTGGAACACGACGGTGGGGCGGTGCTCGGTGAAGAGGCGGCGCAAGCGTCCGAGGTCGCGCGTGTCACAGATCATGCAGGTGGGGACAACGCCGAAATCGAGCTTCATCTCCTGCTCGATCTCGAACACGGAGTTCTCGCCGTGCCCGAGGATGAGCAGTTCGGCGGGCCCCGCCGCGGCCACCTGACGCACCAGCTCGCCGCCAATGGAACCGCCACCGCCGGTGATGAGCACGCGCTCACCCTTCAGGTAGGCGGCGATAGCCTCCCGGTCCACTCGGACCGGCTCGCGGAGCATCAGGTCCTCCACGGCTACATCACGCACAGTCTTCAGGTTGTTGTCGGGCTCCAGCACCTGGAAGCCCGGTGCGATCCGCAGGCGGACGGGCCGAATCTCGCAGAGATCTGTGACGCGGCGCACCAGATCGCCGGTCGGCTCCTTGACGGAGATGACTACTTCATCAACCGAGAGGCGGTCCAGGAGCGAGGGGAGGTCGTCCACGCCGCCCAGCACCGCACCGCCCTGCAGGAGCATCTTATGCTTGGCGTCATCGTCGTCAACGAAACCCACCAGGTGCAGCCCCTCGCTATGCCTGCGGGAGATCTCTCGGGCCAGGATGGCGCCCATGGAGCCGGCGCCGACAAGCAGTATCCGGCGCTCGGCGCACTGCGCGCGCGTCGGCCCCCCCCGCCGGTCCTGCTTCTCACACTGGACGCGTACCAGCATCCGCAGTCCGGCCACCGCAAAGTAGCTCAGCATCCACTCGATGAGCACCGCGCCCTTGGGGTAGTTCATCCGGCCCGAGGCCGCCAGGAAGCCGATGAAGAGAGCCGACCCCAGCGATGTGGCCCCCAGTATCACCATGGCGTCGCGAGTGCCGACGTGGCGGACCCATATTCGGTGTACCTGACAGAACCGAAGGGCCACAACCCGACACACCATCAGCGCTATCACCGTATGCAGGTACATCGTGAGGTACGGCTCTGGCGGCGGCACTCGGTCCATCCGGATACAGAAAGCCGCAAAGAGCGTAATGACTCCCGAGAGCGCGTCAGCAACGGTCAGTCTGAGTTGTTGGGGTCGTGACAATGGCTTGTTCCCTGACGGCCTGGTCCACTCCGATCAGGCGGCATGACAGACCGGGCCCACAGGACCCGCTGATATAATGTACCCACCACAGGTCCATACTTGGTTGTGGGGCGGCCGCGACGGGATCTCAGGCCCCTGCACTCTGACCGGAAGGGGACCTGGGCGCCTGGCGGGTATGGCGCCCGTATTCTCGGAAGGAGCAAACACGCAGCATGGAGCGAGTCGCAGTTATCGGCCTGGGATACGTAGGCCTGCCTGTTGCCATGGCGCTCGACGCCGTCACGCCCGGGCTTGTGGGTTATGACCGGAGCGCCGCCCGCATTGAGGCCCTGCGCCAGGGCCGCGACATCACCGACACTTTCACGAAGGATGACCTGGCTGCCGCCGGTATCGACTTCACTGCCGATCCCGAGCGCATGCGCGGCTGCACGTTCTTCATCGTCACCGTGCCGACACCCATCGACGAGGACCGCAGGCCGGACCTGACCCCGCTGCGATCGGCTTCCGACGCGCTGGGCCGCGTCATCGCCCCCGGCGCGGTCGTGGTCTTCGAGTCCACGGTCTATCCGGGCGTCACGGAGGAGGTCTGCGGACCCATCATCGCGCAGGTGTCGGGCCTGAAGCAGGGCATCGACTTCAAGCTCGGTTACTCGCCGGAACGGATCAACCCCGGCGACACGGAGCACACCTTCGAGCGCATCACCAAGGTGGTCTCCGGCGAGGACGCGGAGACGCTGGAGCGCGTCGCCGCCGTCTACAGCGCCGTGGTCAAAGCCGGCGTACACCGCGCCTCGTCGATCCGCGTGGCCGAGGCCGCCAAGGTGATCGAGAACACCCAGCGCGACCTGAACATCGCGCTGATGAACGAACTGGCCCTGATCTTCGACCGCATGGGCATCTCGACGCATGACGTGCTGCAGGCCGCCGGGACCAAGTGGAACTTCCTCCGCTTCTCGCCGGGGCTGGTCGGCGGCCACTGCATCGGCGTCGATCCCTACTACCTGGCCGCCAAGGCCGAGCAGATCGGCTTCCACCCCGAGGTGATCCTGGCCGGCCGCCGCGTGAACGACGGCATCGGTCCCTTCCTGTCCGAGCGGCTGGTGAAGCTGATGGTCAACGCCGACGTGACACCCATCAAGGGCGCCCGCGTGGGCATCCTGGGCCTCACGTTCAAGGAGAACGTGCCCGACCTGCGGAACAGCCGGGTGCCCGACATCATCGATGGGCTCGGCGCCTACGGCGTTCAGCCGCTCGTACACGACCCCACGGTCACAACAGCCGAGGCGGAGCACGAGTACGGCGTCAGCCTGGCCGACCTTTCGGAGTTCCGCGATCTCGACGCGCTGGTGCTGGCGGTCTCGCACCGCGAGTACCTGGCCCTGGGACCCGCGGCGCTGGCGGGCATGGTGCGCCCCGGCGGCGTACTCATGGATGTGAAGTCGGTGCTGCACCCCGCCGAGGTGGGTGACGGCGTCGTCTACTGGTCGCTGTAGCGCCAGGGTCGCCGCCACAGGCCGTAGGCGGCGACCAGCAAGGTGCACAGGCCGGCGAACCAGTCGCCGAACCTGACGTAGGGCGTGATGCCGCCTCCGGTGGCGGCATCCGCCGTGAGGGTCCCCACGCGGTCCGGCGGCAGCGCCTCGTAGGCGCCCGTGGGCTGGATGACGGCGCTGACGCCGGTAAGGGCCGCCGCGGCGACCGGCCGACGCGTCTCCACGGCGCGCATTACCGTCATGGCCAGGTGCTGCGCCGGCGCGGCCGACGGCCCGGCCCAGCCGTCGTTGGTCAACAGGGCCAACGTCTCCGCGCCCATGGCGGCGCGCTCGCGGGCCAGGAGCGGAAAGACGCTCTCGAAGCAGATCAGCACACCCACCTTGCGCCCTCGGCGGTCCAGCGGAGGCTGCGGCTTGCCGGCCACGACATCGCGCTCGTAGAACTGGAACGTGCCGGCGAAGGGCTGCAGGAGCCGCCGGGCCGGGATCCACTCGCCAAAGGGAACCAGCGACTGCTTGTCGTACCGTTCCGGCGGGCTACCGTCCGGGTGGAACAGAACGGCCGAGTTGCGGTCGCCGCCGTCGGCGTCGGAGTAGTTCGTACCGATCAGCATGGGCGCCCCCAGCCGCCGGGCCATGCCGGCCAGCCCATCGCCGATGGCCCTGTCGTTCAGCGCCTCGCCGGGAGAGCCGCTCTCGGGCCAGACCACCAGGTCGGGGCGCTCCCGCGCGGCGTCGTCAGCCATCCGGCGCATCAGGCGGAAGTCCGCCGCGGGGTCGCGGACCAGTTCGCGGGCGCTGGCGATGTTGGGCTGCATGACGCAGATGCGGACAGGTGGCCCGGCCGGCGGGCGGAGCAAGGCCATGGCGCCGTAGCAGAGCGCGGCAGATACCAGCAACCCCGGCAGCGCCAAGGGCCGCGGGCAACGCGCGCTTATGGCCGCGTGTAGCCCGAGGTTCGTCGCGGCAAGCAGGAACGCCACGCCGATGCCTCCGGTGACGGCCGCCACCTGCACCACCGGTAGCGCCCGGTACTGCGTGGCTCCCAGCGAGGCCCACGGCATGGCAACAGAGCCCTGTGTGCGCGCCCACTCCATGAGGGTGTAAAGGGCGGCGCCCGCGCCGATGGCCGCCCAATCGCGCCGCCGGCGCAGGATCAGCCAGAGGCCCGCGCCGGCGGCGCCGTACCAGAGCCCCTTGATCGCCGAGAGGAGCGGCCAGGTGACCCAGCCCGCCGGCGAACCCGACCAGAGCGCCACGGTGGCGCCGATCCACGGGATGACCGCCAGGTAGTGCGCCACGCCGAAGAGGTACGCCAGCGCGAAGGCCTGCCGGGCGCGGGCACAGCCGCCCAGCGCCGCCAGCAGCGGCACGAGGGCGACCCAGGCGAGCCAGCCGAGGTCCAGCGGCGGGAACGAGGCCCAGAGGAGCGCCGCCGAGGCCAGCGCCGCCGCCACGCCGCGGACGCCCGGCGCCGGGCTCCGGCGGGCCTGGGTCTGTTCGGTTATGGGGCACGCACGCACTCTCCGCTGCCTCCGGCGCCCCGTCCGGGGCGGCGCTTCTACAATACCAGTCCCGACCGGCACGGACCGCGGCATTTGCCAGCAGAGCCGCCTCTCTGTCAGAATGCCCACAGTGTGCGGCACAGGCGTGCGCGCGATGTCAGGGAGGCGGTGGTCTATGGCGGTGAGAGCGCGGTGCGGCTTGGCGGGCCTATGCCTGCTCCTGCTCCCCATCTGGGGGTGCGCCCGGGCGCCTGCCTCCGCCGGCTCGGGCGTCCGGCTGGTGGTGACGCTCCGGTTCAACGGACCCATCAACGACAACTACCAGTACTTCGTACTCCTGCGCAACGCGGCGGACGCCTCGGGCCAGAACGGCCCCGTGCCGGTCATCGCGCCGCCCTACTTCAACGGCTTCGCCACGGGCCAGAACACCGCCACCGCGGGCTTCACGGACATGGTCGAATACAGCCGCGTGCAGCGTCAGTTCACCACGTCGGGGTACTGCCTCTACCACCTGCCGGGCGGCATCTCCGGCGACCCGAACGCGAACGTGTTCGAGCCGCGCGGCGAGCCGGACCGCGCCCAGGGGCCCGCCGGATCGGCCGTGCTCCAGTTCGAGCTTGACCTATCGCGCCTGCAGCCCGGCGCCACCGAGCCGGACCCCAACAACGGCGAGCGCCCGCGCTACCTGCAGGTGAACGTGCTGGCCACGACGACCACGCCTAACGACCCCGTGAACCTCGATACGGCAAAGGTCATCGACGCACTGGGCGATCAGCGGCCCGGCTCGGGTACCTTCAACATGCATGTAACGATCGACACGGCCACGAACCGCGTCTACAACAGCAGCCAGAGTCCCGGCGACGCCTTCTATGAGCCCGATCTGGATACGTACCCGACGGCCTCCGACCCGGCCATCGACCTCCTCTCCTGGAGCATACAGGTAACAGGCGCCTGAGGCGCACGATTTGTGTAAGCGAGGTGAGCCTATGGCCGCACAAGGCAAGCGTGTGCCCCCGGTGGCGGCGACGACGCTGGCCATCGCCCTGCTCATCGCGGTGGCGCCGGCAGCGCGGTGGCTGGCCGGAGTCCAGATCCAGACGCTCTTCGGCTCCCCGTCGGCCCTGGCATGGCTCCTGACCGACCAGGGCGTCCGCGACACCACCCTGGCATCCAACGCCGGCATGGCCGCCGACCTTCGCCAGGCCGCCGCGAATGAGCCGAAGGATGCGGGCCTGCAGGTGGCACTGGCGCTGCAGGAGGAGCGGTCCGAGGACCCGGCGGCCGACGGCAGGCTGGCTGCCCTGCGCCGGCTGGCGGCCAAAATGCCCGATGCCCCCGCAATCCCGGCCGCCTACATCCGCGTCGCGTCCGGCTATCGCTTCCCTCCGCGATCCGAGGAGGCCGAGATGGAGCCCGACCGGGGCGCGTCCAGCCGTCCTGCGGCAGCCGATGCAGGTAAGCCGGCGCCCTTCGCCGAGATCGTGGCGCAAGCGCGGATCGGCGCCCGGCTGGAGCCTGCCAACGGCTTCTTCCCTGCCATGATGGCGGCGGGCCTCCTGCAGCTCGGCAAGGACGCGGCGGCGCTGCAATCGCTGGCGCGGGCGGCCGCCTGCCCGCAGTGGGACGACTACGCCATGGCCGAGGTGGAGGGACGCCTTCGGCTGCAGGGCGCCGCGTTCGGCCGCCTGCCCGCCTCATACCAGGCCGCGGCCCTGGCTTCGCTGGCTTCGCCGCACCTGAGCCGCGTCCGGTCCGCCGCCCGCGTGGCGGTGGCCCTGGCAGGGGCGCGGGAGGCCGCCGGGAACAAGACCGCCGGGCTGGCCATCCGGGACCAGATCATGCGGCTTGCGAGCCGCATCCGCGCGCATTCCCGCACGGCCGAGGGCACCCTGACCGGCTGCGCCATCACGGGCATCGCCCTCGCCCGCCCCGGCGGCGCTCCGGCCGGCAAGGGCTCGTCCGGCTCCGACCGCCTGAAGCGGTTCGCGGCCTACGCCACCAAGGCGGGCGATCCCGCGCTGGCCAAGCGCGCGGCGGCCCGCATGACCACCGCCGACGCCGTGCGCGCCCTCTGCGTGGAGGGGGCGGCTAAGTCGCCGCTGAGCACGACGCCGGCGCTGCTGGCGGCAGCGTGGGCCGTGGGCATCATCGTGGCCGGCAACGTCCTCTGGATCATCCTCCTGTCGGCGGGCAACGGGCTGGTCTGGCGCATGAAGCTGTCGACCCAGTCGGCGCAGGCGGCGCTGATCGCCGGCGTGGTTGTGGCCGCCGGGGTGGCGATCTTCCAGGCGAGGGGCATCACGGGCCTCGCGCAGGTGGCCGGCTCAGCAAGCGGAGTGCCTGACCCCGGCGCCGCGGCGGGAGGCATGGCCGGCCGGCTCGCCTCAGCCGGTGCGCTCCTGGCTTCAGGGCTCTTCGCGGTGGCGGTCAGCGCGCTCCTGAGGCGGCGGGGCCGGATGCGCTTCCGGGACGCGCTTGCGGCCATCACCGGCTGGACCGCCTGCCTGCTGATGGCCGTCTACGCGTTGGGGGCGCTGGGCACACTGCAACTGGACGCCGGCGTCGGCACGGCGGTGGGCCAGTCCATGGAGCACCAGGGCCGCTACTTCGCCCGGATACTCGGCCGCGACTGGCCCCCGCCGGGCCGATAGCCTACGGGGCGGGCCGCCGGCCGCGCCGCACGAGCCATACGCCCAGGCCGACCAGGAGCGCCCAGACCGGGCTCCAGATCGCCACCCAGATGACCATCGACCAGATGCTTCGGGCGAAGCCCACAAGGCTTCGTCCGGCATCCGACGCCACCTGCCGCGAGCTCCACGATTCGGCGGGCTCCACGGGGCGCTGGCGCGCAGTCTCCCGCAGGGTTACGGTCAGAGAACAGAAGGCGATGCGGTGCGACAGGAAGCGGAGCCGGCCGCTGGTCTGCTCGATCTCCTCCCGCACGCGGGTCAGCTCCCGTTCGATCGCCAGCGTGTCGGCCAGCTTGCCCGTTCGGCTCAGATGCGCCAGAAGCCGCTCCTCGGTGCGCTTGAGGTTGCGGACGCGCGAGTCCGAGTCGACGTACTCCTCGGTGACATCCTCTGCCGATACGCGCTTGTCGATGAGGCGGCCCAGGGAGGTGACGCGCGAGGTGATGGCGTCGAACCGGGCTGCGGGCACGCGGATGAGCAGCGTGACGGCAACGCCCTGGATCGGGTCGGTGGTCTCGCTGCCGTCGGCCACGTACCCACCGGCCTGCGTGGCCGACTCGGTGATCTGAGCGGCGGCCTTGCGCACGTCGGCCGTCTCGACGGTGACGGTACCCTCGCGTATCAGGTACCGGTCAGACGAGGCCCCCTGCAGCTCCGGCAGCCGGGCCGCAGGGCTACCGGGGGCGCCCTCGCCGGCAGCGGCGGGCGGACCGCCCGCGGACGCACCCCCCATGGCCATCCGGGCCATGGGCATCTGAGCCGCCTGCTTGGACGAGTCGGCGCTCTCCGCTACCGCGCTCCCCATGTCGGGGCGCCCGCATCCGGGCACGAGCCACAGAGCCGCCAGAACCGCCGATAGCCTTGCCGCCGTCTTCATGGAACACCTCCTCGGCCGGGCCGGCGCGGCTCATAGCCTGCCGGCCCGGGTTGCTGCCGATGCGCGTCCATGGCGTGCGGGGCCACGAACCTACTTGTAGGCTGGGATCTCCGTGTGCCCGGACTTGGAGGAGCGCTCCGCCGCCTCCAGGATCGAGATGATCCTGCGCGCCTGCTCGGGCTTCACGTCCAGTTCCGCGCCCTGGGTCAGGTGCGCGGCGATGTCGTTGTAGTAGGCCTGCCAGTCGGTCTTCTTGTAGGGGACCTCGATCCGGCCGTTGTAGCCGTCATGGTCGACGTAGACCGTGAACGGCTCCTTCCAGTCGTCGACGATGGCTCCCTTGGTGCCCAGGATGCGCCAGCGCGGCTTCGGAGCCTTGCTGATGCTGCTGGAGGTGAGCTCCGCGACGCAGCCGTTGGCGAAGCGGAGGGTGGCATGGCAATGGTCCTCGTTGGAGGCGTCCATCCAGACGCGCTTCTGGAAGTAACCGTCCACCGTGGCGATGTCCGACGGGATCATGTTGAGGACCCAGTCGAGGAAGTGGGCGCCCCAGTCGTACATGGCGCCGCCGGAGATCTTCTTGTCGGCGCGCCACCAGGTGCCGGGATGGCCCCAGCCGCCGAAGTAGGCCTCCAGATGGAAGACATCGCCGATGACGCCCTTGTCGATGATCTCCTTGATGGCCAGGAAGTCGCCGTCGTGCCGTCGGTTATGGAAGACCGAGAGCATCACGCTGTTGCGCTTGGCCGCGTCGATCATGGCGTCGGCCTCGGCCACGGTGATGCACATGGGCTTCTCGACGATAACGGACTTGCCGGCCTCGGCGCAGGCGACGGCGGCGTCGGCATGGGTGTTGTGGGGCAGGATCACCACGCAGAGGTCGACCTCGGGATCCTTCAGGAGCTCGCCCATGTCGGTGTAGGTGCGGATGCCGGGGTAGTCCTCGGCTGCGGCCTCCATGCGCTTGGGGTCGATGTCGCACGCGGCAACGGTCTGCATGCCGGCGGCGTTCATCCAGCCTGCGTGCGCCTTGCCCATGTTGAACGCGCCGCCGTATCCGATGACGGCCCCGCGGACGGTCTTGGTCGTTCCTGCCATCGCGTCATGCACCTCTCGTTCTTGGATGATGATAGGCTGCCGAACCACTAAGCGCCGAACAGGTCGCGAACGCGCCTGGCGGCGTCAGACTGCTTGTCGCCCTGCGCCCGCGCGGCATCCACGTCACGCATGTCGAGAACGAACGATGTCGCGCCCTCCGTGTCGAGCCCCTTGAGGTCCAGGACCAGGTAGCCGTCCGGGGCTGTGTGGCCCTCATGCACTGTGGCGAATCGGATGCGCTGCTTCGGGAATCTCATGTCGTTCCTCCTGCCCGGGCGCCGGGTTGCGAGCCATGTTACCAGTGTGTTGGCCCCCCGTCAATACGCAGACAGGGCGGCCCGAGCCGCCGTACTGAACAGCCGACGGGGCTCAGGCCCGGCCGGGAAACCCCAATACACACGGTAGACGGAGGGAAATGCAAATGAGACGCATCATGGTGGCGTTCGCCGCTGCCGGCCTTATCGCCGCTTCGATCGGCGCCGCTTCGGCGCAGGGCGGACCGGGCGGCCAGGGTGGTCCGGGCGGCGGCCAGGGCGGCCGGCGGCAGGGCATGGGCATGATGGGCCAGCGCGGCGGCGGCGGAGGCGGCGGCCTCATGCTGCTCCGCGTCGTTGAGGTGCAGAAAGAGCTTGCCATGACCGAGGAGCAGGTCGGCAAGATCCAGACCAAGCAGGACGAGCTCCGGCAGGTCACCCAGGAGATGATGCAGGGCATCAACTTCCAGGACATGAGCCAGGAAGAGCGCACGGCCATGATGGCCAAGATGCAGCAGGCCCAGTCCAAGGCCGTCGCATCGATCCTGGACGCCAAGCAGCTTGTCCGCTTCCAGCAGCTCGAGTACCAGCAGCTGGGCATCAACGCGTTCCAGCGCAAGGAAGTCGCCGACGCGCTCAAGATCACCGAGACCCAGAAGACCCAGATCCGCGACATCACCCGCGCCGCCATGCAGGCCGCCCGTGACAACCAGCCGCAGGTCGACTGGCAGAACATGACGCAGGAAGAGCGCCAGGCCGCCATGACCAAGATGCGCGAGCAGCAGACCAAGGCCCAGAAGGAGACCGAGGCCAAGGTCATCGCCGTCCTGACGCCGGCCCAGCAGAAGACCTGGACCGACATGAAGGGCGCCGCCTTCAAGTTCCCCGAGAACATGGGCTTCGGCGGACGCCGCCCGGGCCAGGGACGGCAGGGCGGCCCCGGTGGCGGCCCCGGCGGCCCCGGCGGCGGCAACCCGCCGGCCGGCCTGTAGGCCCGACCGACGCAATACTGAGGGGCGGCCCTGACGAAGGGGCCGCCCCTCATCTTTTGGGCATTCCGGCTTCTGTGCGGGTAGGCCTGTACACCGGGTGACACGCCCCGCGTGTGGGCTACAGGGAGGCTCGCTCCGGGCCGTACCTTTCGGCGAGCGGCCCTGAAGTCGGTAGCCGGAGTATGCGGCTCCGGCAGGAGGCCGTGCGAGCGACATGCGCAGCAAGCGAACCCGCAGCGGGTACGCCCGACGGCCACGGATGAGCGCAGGGCCGGGTTTCAGACCCGCCCCTACCCCGATGCCGCCCGCCCCTACTGCTGGAAGCTGTACGTGTTGGCCCGAAGGAAGTACCCCACCACCGGCCACGCGCAGCCCATGAGGTAGTCGCCGACGATGAGGCCCAGGAAGAACCAGAGCGATTGGCGGTATAGCTTCATGCCGCCGTAGCGGAGGATACTCACCTTGCAGACCCAGGCGATGATGAGCGGCAGCCAGATCGTGTTCATGGAGTAGCTGCCGGAGACCGCCAGGCCCAGCGGGTGGATAGGCCACCAGGCGAAGCGCATTCGTATTGCCTGGAGCGCCAGCGTGCCTGCCAGGCCCAGGCCCACGGCCAGCATGGCCGGGATATCGGTGTACTTCGGACTGGCCATCCAGCCCGTAAGGCGGCTGAAGGCCTCGTTGCCGAACCAGTAGAGGTGCGGGGCCATGCGCGCCTCCACGCCGTACCGGTAGCCCATGTGGTAGAGCGCCCAGTAGCCGCTGAGGAGGCCCACGAGCGTGGCCAGCCCGATGGCGGCGGCGATGTGCCGCGACGAGATGCCCTTCCGCTCACCCATCTTGAAGGCCTCGAGCTGGTACGGCATGGCGATGCTCCGGTAGGCCCGGTTGAACCAGTAGAACCAGGTGAGGAGCGTCAGCTGCTGCCCGCCGAAGGCCCGCGTGCCGAAGGCCGCCGTCAGGATGTAGTCCGGGCCGCCGTTGTGGAGGTCGTGCGCGGGCGGCCCCAGTTCGGCGCGCATGCGGGTGCAGGCCGTGGCGATGGCGAAGTAGATGAGGAACGATGCCAGCGCGGTCCAGATGGAAAGCCCGGCCTTCACGAAGAAGCCCACGAGGAACAGGAAGCCCAGCGCCGCGCCGATGAGCGCCGCCCGGTAGGAGATCGGATGCTCGTCCTCGTCGGGCGGGGCCGGGCGCCGCGCTTCGCGCAGCACTTGCGCCAGGTGCCCACGCAGACCCCAGAGCGCGATGGCCGCAATGCCCACATAGCCGCCGAAGCACTGCTCATTGAGGTAGGGGAAGCTCTGGCTGTAGTCCGACCAGCCCGCGAAGCTGCTCAGGATGCGCTCAGCCTTCCAGACGAAGTAGAAGAACCAACAGGAGAAGAGCAGGTCGGCAGGCAGCAGGAAGCCGAGCCCGATGGCGAAGGGATAGAAGGAGATCGGCGTCCAGCCGATGTTGTTCCAGGGCTTGGCGGTGAAGTAGGGCGCCATATCGACGATCTTCACGGGGATCGACGGCACGCTGGGAGCCAGCACGTTCACGCCGTTGAGCAGGCTGATCCCGGCGGCCGCCACCAGGCCCGCCCACATGAGCCGACGGCTATAGAAGGGCGTCACCGGATCGGTCATATCCATGGGGAGCTGGATGATCGGGTAGCTCAGCTTCTCGTGCCGCGTCCACTGCCGCCGCCAGATCACGTTGAGGCAGAACATGGTGCCGAAGAGCGCCAGGATGAAAAGCCCCCAGGCCGTCAGCGCGGGCAGCCATGCGCGCAGGTGCGCCCAGGTGTAGGGGTCGGCGTTGCCCTGGTACCAGTCCTTGAGCGCCTCCTTGTCGGTTACGTGGAACCAGGAGGGCATATGCTGCATGTAGAGCGACGACCAGCCGTTCTGCGCGTTGGCATGCTGCGTCGAGTGGCCCATCATGGGGAGCAGCACGTCCAGGAAGTCGACGCTGGGGATGCAGGTCCCGATGGTGAGCATGATGTAGACGATGAGCAGCTCGCCCTGGCTGAAGGCCCACTTCGGGCGCATCCGAGCCGCCGCGCCGTTCAGCGCCGTGAGCAGGACCAGCAGGCAGATCACGTTGGCGAAGAGCGAGAAGGTGGTGGGATAGGGCCCCGAGGTGCCGCCGGTGCCGGAGCCCTGGTTCGTGGTCATCTCCATGTGCACGAGCCAGAAGGCGTTCAGCGGCAGCAGCAGCAGTCCCAGCCCCACGGCGCGCCACGGGAAGCGCGGCCGGACTGGGGCGCGGGTCGGCTCGTCGGCTGGCAAGGCACTCGACCGGGGCAAGCGTCTCTCCCTGGGCAGCATGGGGCTCGCCCTATGTTCGACGCGGAGGCTCCTGATTCCGTACCGATCGGCCTTTCTGGCGACTATCATGATGAAGGCCCGCCTGATGCGCCGCCAAGGAGCCACGCCATGACCCGCCTCGCCGCCTGGATATCGGCGTTCGCCTGCACCGCCGCTGCGGCAGTGCCGGCCCCACCGCCCGCCAAGCCCGCCTGGAAGTCGCTGCCCCTGGTGCGGCCCGCCGGGGAGAAGCAGACCCAGGGATGCTACACGCTTCCGCTCACGGCGCGGGCCGGCTGGAAGCGGCCGCCCGTCGTCACCAACGACAAGGTGGCGACGGGCCGCAAGCTGGCCAAGGTCATCGTGCTCATCTACAATCCGCGCCTGCCGAAGCACGAGAACAAGACGCTCACCGAGTACTTCAAGTGGAACGACGCCGTCGAGTACTCGCACATCCTGGCCGACGTGGTGCGGCAGGCCAGCTGGGGCTACATCAATTACGAGATCGTCGATGTCATCGAGACCGCCCGGTTCCCCAAGCGGCTGGACGGCACCCGATACGACGAAGAGACCTACCTTGAGGCCAAGCGGACCAACAACTGGTTTCCGATCACCTCCTCCTATCGCGGCTTCTTCGAGGAGAACGGCCTGCTGCAGCGGTGCAAGCGCGAGGGGATCACCGAGCTCTGGGTCTGGGGCGCGCCGGGAATGCACTTCGACGAGTTCGCGATGTATATTCCCAACCGTTACGCCCGCTTCGGCCCAACGGACAACCCATGGCTCTATCGCCCCTATGACATCCCGCCGGAGATCGGCCACACCATGTGGGTGATGGGCTTCAACTACGAGGTGGGCGCCGACAACATGATCCACAGCTACGCCCACCGGATCGAGAGCATGGCGGCGCTGTCCATGGCCGACGGCATCTGGGATCCCAAGACGCTACGCGACCCGTGGAACGCCTTCTCCTGGCTGGAGATGGACACGCCGGGCACGCCCTCCATGGTGGGCAACTGCCATGTCCCGCCCAACGGCCAGGGCGGGTACGACTACAACAACAAGCGGCGCACGCTCTCCTGGGCCGACGGCTGGCGCAACTACCCCGATGTGCGGGCGAAGCCGCGGGTGATCGGCGCCGCCGAATGGGGCAACAGCCACTTCGGCTATATGAAGTGGCTGCTGGAGCGAGTGCCCAAGTTCCCCGGCGCCACGCGGTACGGCTACAACAACTGGTGGGTCATGATCGCCAACACGGACGAGGACCTGCCGGAGGTCAAGCTGCCCGACCCGACGCGGTTCGTCCTGCCCTCGGGCCTGCCGAAGCCCGCCACGAGATGACCGTGGGCAGGCCCGCCCTTCTCGCCCTACTGATCGCCGCCGCCTGCATCGGGCTCCTCCCGAGGCCGGCCGCGGCCGACACGGCCGAGGAGCGCCGCTTCCTCGACGATGTGCAGAAGCGCGCCGTGGCCTACTTCCGGGAGCGGGCGGACCCGACGACCGGGTTGGTCACGGACCGCGCCTCCAACAGCGGCTCCGACGGCTACACCGTCGCCTCGACGGCCGCAACCGGCTACGGCCTCTCGTCGCTGGCCGTCGGCGTGGATCGGAAGTGGCTCAAGCGGGACGAAGCCGCGGCCCGCGCAGAGAAGACGCTGCGCTTCCTGCTCGCCATGCCGCACAACCACGGCTTCCTCTATCACTTCATCGACAAGCGCACCGGCGAACGCGTCTGGCAATCCGAAGTATCGACCATCGATACCGCGCTCTGCGCACTGGGCGCCCTCACCGCCGGGCGCTACTTCGGCGGAAAGGTACGAGCGCTCTCCGAGCGGTTCACCGACCGCATGGATTGGCGATGGGCGCTCACGAACGGCGGAACCAGGCCCGACAAACTCGCGCTGACGCATGGTTGGCGTCCGGAGACGGGCTTCATCGCGGCGGACTGGGGCAGCTTCTGCGAGTCGACCGTCCTGCTACTGCCGGCCCTGGGCTCCAAGCAGGACCTGCCGGCTGAGGTCTGGACCCGCCTTGAGCGGCCCCGCTACCGGTATGGCAACCATGAGACGCTGGCCGGCGGGCCCATCTTCTGGCACCAGATGACGCAGGGCTACTACGACCTTCGCAACCGCCGCGACCGGCTGGGCTACGACTACTGGGCGGCGGCCGAGCAGGCCATGGATATCCACCGGGCCTTCTGCGCCGACAACGCGGCCAGGCGCAAGACCTACCGCGAGGGCTACTGGGGCCTCAACGCCGGCGACGCCTCGGGGGGCCGGTACGAGGCCTTCGGCGTACCGGGCCCCGAAGACGGCACGGTCTCCCCCACCGGCGTACTGGCGGCCATCCTCTACCGGCCCAAAGAGGCGTTGGCCACGGCCATGCGCATGCGCAATGAACTGGGCGACCGCGCCTGGGGTCGCTATGGCTTCTGCAACCAGTTCAACCTGGAGCCCGAGTGGTTTGGCCCGGATGTCATCGGCATCGACCTCGGAATGGCCCTGCTGAACATCGAGAACTACCGAAGCGGATTGGTCTGGAAACTGACCGCGGCACTTCCAGCCACCGTGCGAGCGTACCGTAAGGTGGGACTAAGCAGGACCAGTGAGGCGGGCATCCGGCCGCTATGGCGCAGCCGCTCCGGTGCGGGCGCAGTTCCCTGGAGCCTGCAATCTCCCGGAGCGCTGGTCTACGCGGCAGCAAGGCGGCCGGGAGCCCGGTCAGTCTGCTGCGCAACGGACGGGCTCAGCCGATGCGCCGGGCAGAAAGATCTGGCGATGCGCCATGGTCGATCGCGGAACCGTACTGGCCTGTTACCAGGACAGGCCGGTCGCAGGAACGGTCCTACGTAGACTTCGACGTCTCGGGCGCTGGCGCTCGGCCGCCGTGTACGGTCGGGCGAACGGACGTGTCACCATCGACAACGCCCCCGTCCATCCCCTACTGGCCGGGCTACTGGGCGTAGCGCTCGGATTGGCCCTGACCCGCGCTGTTCCACCAGTCCTCCTCCCCCAACCGTTCCATACGATCCTGGAGGTCGGCTGCGCCTGTCTGGTTGCCTCGATACTCCTCGTCCTGGATCGAGGCATCGATCGGCGCACCATGGCCGTCTACTCACGCCTGGTTGTGGCCGACGAGACGCTCATCATCGTCCAGACGCGCCTCCGGACGCTGGAGGCGGCCCTGCGCATCGCCGCCAGTGTCCCCGGCGATCCCCCGCTGACGTTCGCCTTCCCCCCCGGCCGGAGCATACCTGTCCACTCCGAGGTGCAGGAGGTGCAGTTGCCGCCGATGACGGTCGCGGCCATGCGCGAGGCGGCGGAGAAGCTGGCCCGGTCGGTGCGCTCGCTAGCCCCTCGATCCTCGCGGCCGCGCCCGCTGCACCAGCGCTTGGCCGACGGCGAGCGGCGCATCGTCGGCGTGAGGGAGACACTGGCGCAGATGGCCAGGCTCGGAATCGACTCCTCCCTGGCCGCAGAGTGGCTGCTCGACAACGCCCACGTCATCGCTGAGCCGATCCGTGAGTTCCGGCACAACCTGCCCCGGAGCTTCTGCCGTCAGTTGCCCGTCATCCCCACTGGTCGCTGGGCGGGCCTGCCGAGGGTCTACGGCATTGCCGCTGAGATCGTGTCCGATACCGACGCGCGCCTGGACCAGACGTGCATCCAGGAGTTCGTAGCCTCATTCCAGACGGTAACGCCGCTGGCCATGGGCGAGATCTGGGCGCTACCGCAGATGCTGCGCCTCTGCCTGGTTGAGACCATCGGCCATCTGGCCACGCAGGTGGAGCGCCGCGAACTTGAGCGCGTACTGGCGGATTTCTGGGCCAACCGCCTCCTGGCGGCGGCGCGGCGCGAGCCCGGCAAGGTCCCGCAGTTCATGTTTGAGCTGAGCCGCCGGCACCCGGAGCCCACCGCACACCTGGCCCACCAACTGATGGACTACCTCTTCGACGAAGAGACGGCGCTGGCTCCCGCCCGGGCATGGCTCAACGAAGCACTGGCCGACCCGTTGCCCGCGGCCCAGCAGCAGGAAAGTGTGATCCAGGCAGCCGAGCAGGTGGCCCTGGCCAACGCCATCGGCAGCCTCCGCCTCCTCGCCAACGCCCGATGGGAGGAGACGCTCGAGGCCCTCAGCGCCACTGAAGCCATCCTGCGCAACGAGCCCGCCGGCGCCTACGCCGCCATGGAGTTCGCCACGCGCGACCGGTACCGCCACGAGGTCGAGGCCCTGGCCCGCCGCGCTCGAACCCAGGAGACGACGGTGGCCTCCGCGGCAGTGGACCTGGCATCTGGATCACAGGCATCGCCGGCCGACCATGCGGGCTACTACCTCATCGACGACGGCCGGGAGGCCCTTGAGTCTCGCCTCCAGTGCCGGCCCAGCGCAATGCAGTCCGTTCGGCGCTGGACCGAGCGGCACGCGGCCCAGGCCTACGTTAGCTGCGCCGCCCTCGGGACAGCGGCCACCCTGGCGGGCCTGGCGGCATGGTGCCACGCCATGGGTGTCGGCGCCGGCGCCATCACCGCACTGATGGTGATCGGCGTGGCGCCGGCCAGCGAACTGGCGGTGCAAGCGCTGAACCTCCTGGCCATGCGCATGATGCCTCCGAGGTTCGTGCCGAAGATGGACTTCCGCCACGGCCTCCCGGACGACTGCCGTACCCTCGTGGTCATCCCCATGATGCTCCTGACGCCGGAGAGCATCCTGGCCGAGGTGGAACACCTGCGCGCCCGGTTCCTGGCCAACTCCGACGACAACCTGCTCTACGCCCTGCTCAGCGACTACTCCGACGCGCCACGACAGAGCATGCCGGAGGACGCTGAGCTGCTCGACGTCGCGGCCGACGCGATCCGACAGATGAACGCCGAGCATGGGCCGGGCCGCTTCTTCCTCTTCCACCGGGAGCGCCGCCTCAACGATAGTGAGGGGAGGTGGATCGGCTGGGAGCGCAAGCGCGGCAAGCTGGAAGAGCTGAACCGCTACCTGTGCGGCGAGGCTGCAGAGGCCGGCTTGCTCCGCGTGGGGGCGGCCGAGGACCTGCGTGACATCCGGTTTGTCATCACGCTCGACTCTGATACGCAACTCCCGCGCGACGCGGCGAGACGTCTGGTTGGCGCCATGGCGCACCCGCTGAACCGACCGCACATCGCCGCGGACGGCCGGTCGGTGGTGCGGGGATGCACCATCATCCAACCCAGGGTGACCACCAGCCTCCCAAGCGCCACGGCCACCCGTTTCTCAATGGCCTTCTCCGATCCCACCGGCATGGACCCCTACACGAAGGCCGTCTCGGATGCCTTCCATGACCTCGCCGGCGAAGGAAGCTACCACGGCAAGGGCATCTACGACCTGCGCGCCTTCCACGCACTCCTCTCAGGACGGCTGCCCGAGAACCATATACTCAGCCACGACCTGCTGGAGGGCGCCCACGTGGGCGTCAGGCTGGCGAGCGACATCGAACTGCTGGACCAGTTCCCAGCCGACTTCGACGCCTACCGCCGCCGCGTGCATCGATGGACGCGCGGAGACTGGCAGATCACCGACTGGATATGGCCCGTGGTCCCGGGTAGCTGCGGACGTCGTGAGCGCAACCCACTGTCGCCGCTGAGCCGCTGGAAGATCGCCGACAACCTGAGGCGAAGCATGATCGCGCCGACCGCCATGGCGCTGCTCACCGCGGCATGGCTCATTCCAGGGGCTGAGTCCGGCGCATCGGCTCTCGTATGGGCGGTCCTGGCCCTACCACCGCTCCTTGCCCTGCTAGCTCGCGTCACCGGTCTCGGCCCGCCCTGCTCGGCCAGACGGCGTGAGTTGCTCCGCGGCGCGGCCCGGGCCCTGGTGGAGGCGGCCATGCTGCCCCATATGGCCGTCACGGCTCTGGACGCCATGGCACGGGCCGAGTGGCGGCGCAGGGCGTCGCACGCGCTACTGCTGGAGTGGGAGACCGCACAGCAGGTCCAGCGCAAGTCGCGTTCGGCGTCGAGCCAGACGCTGCAACGAATGATCTGGGCCACCGGCCTGAGCGCCGCCGCGGCTTGGGCCATGATGTCCTCGGGGTCGGTCGCCCTCGCCAACGCCGCCCCGTTCCTGACACTCTGGGCCATCGCGCCATGGCTCGCCGGCTGGCTGGGCCGGCCCGATGCGCCGCACCTGGAGCGTCCTCTCACAGAGCCGGAACGCCACATGCTGCGGAAGCTCGCGAGCGATACATGGCGCTACTTCGCGGACTTCACAGGGCCGGCCACCAACTGGCTACCACCGGACAACGTGCAGGAACCGCCGTCGCAGCAGGTAGCCGAGAGGACGTCGCCCACTAACATCGGCCTCGGACTGCTGGCCAACCTCGCCGCGCTTGACTTCGGGTTCATCACGCCCGAGGAGGCCGTCGACCGCACGGCCGCCACGCTGGCGACGCTGGGCAAGCTGGAGCTGTACGAGGGGCACCTGCTGAACTGGTACGACACGCGCACGCTGGCGCCGTTGCGGCCCCGGTACGTCTCCATGGTGGACAGCGGTAACCTGCTGGCCGCGCTCTGGGCCACCAGACAGGCCCTGGAGGAGCTTATCCATCGCCCGATCCTGGGCGCCGGCGCCCTGGCGGCCGTCCGCGAGGCGCTCGCCATGCCCCGGACAGGCCAACCAGCGCCCCATCCCGACGACCTTGGCGACCTCTGTCGCGCACTCCGGTCGGCGGCCAAGGCAGACCATGCCGCCGAGGGTTGGGAGGTCGTTATACACCGCTTCCTGCCGTGGGTCGCGCCGCTCGAGGCTCCCCCATCGGGCGGGCTCCTGGTCCTGGGGTCAGAGGCCCACGAATGGCGGCGGCAGGCGCTGGCGGCGCCTCCCACGCTCATGGATCTTGCCGAAGGTCGCGTGCCGGGTCTGGCCGTCCTCGTGGCCACCGGCCGCCGCGCCGAGCGGTCCGGCATGCAGCCTGACTTGCGGCAGTGGCAGGACGAGCTGGCTGACGCCGCGGAACATGCCCAGGCCGCGGCCCACGACCTTGTAGCCCGAGCCCGGTCCGCCATCGCGGCCGCCGAGACGCTGGCCGACGGCATGGACATGCGTTTCCTCTACGATCCCGAGCGCCGCCTCTTCCGAACCGGCTACAACGTGAGCGAGAGGCGCATGGACCCGGGCTACTACGACCTGCTGGCCAGCGAAGCGCGCCTGGGCAGCTTCGTGGCCATCGCGCGCGGTGATGCCCCCACCGAGCACTGGTGGGCACTGGGCAGGCCCCAGGCCCTCTGCGCCGGCCGGAGCGCCCTGCAGTCCTGGAACGGCAGCATGTTCGAGTACCTCATGCCGCTCGTGCTCACCAAATCCTTCCGCAACTCGCTGCTGGACAAGGGCTGTCGCGACGCCGTGTACTGCCAGATAGCCTATGGACGCGCCCGGCGCCTTCCCTGGGGCATCTCCGAGGCGGCCTTCAGCGCCATCGATGCCAACCAGGTGTACCAGTACCGTGCCTTCGGTATCCCTGGACTGGGACTGAAGCATGGGTTGGAGGCCGACCTGGTGGTGGCGCCCTACGCCTCGGCATTGGCGCTGATGATCAATGCGCCGGCGGCAGCCCGGAACCTGCGTGAGATGGCATCGATGCCTCGCCACCCGATGCGCGGCGACTACGGGTTCCGCGAGTCGCTGGACTTCACCCGCGAGCAGGAGCAGGGCGGCGGATGGGGCGTGGTAGTCCACACCTACATGGCACATCATCAGGGCATGATCCTGGCCGCGTTGGACAACGCGCTCAACGACGGCATCCTGCAGACCCGGTTCCACCGCGACCCGCGCGTTCGGGCCACTGAGCACCTGCTCTTCGAGCGCATCGCCGTCGCGCGTGCCGCGGCTCCGAACCTTGGGCGCGCCCCTGTGGCCACGCCGCTGGAGCCGCCCACGCCCGCGCCGGTGTTTGGACAGATCGGCACGCCCGACACACCCATCCCGCGCACCAACCTGCTCTCCAACGGGAGCTACAGCGTTATGGTCACCAGCGCTGGTGGAGGCTGGAGCCGGCGCCACGACCTGGAGATTACGCGGTGGCGCGCCGACACCACCCGGGACGCACTGGGCGCCTTCATCTACCTGCGCGATCTGGACAGCTGCGAGGTCTGGTCGTCTGCCCATCAGCCAGTGCAGGCCCAGCCCGACCGCTATGCCGTCACGTTCGCCGTCGACAAGGCGGAGTTCCGCAGACGCGACGCAGGCATCGAGGCCATCACCGAGATCGTGGTATCGCCCGAGCATGATGTGGAGGTGCGCCGCGTGACGCTGGTCAACCGCACCTTCCGCCGGCGGCGCATTGAGCTGACCAGCTACGCCGAGTTGGCCATGGCGCCGCACAACGCGGACCGGGCGCACCCGGCCTTCAGCAAGATGTTCGTCGAGACCGAGGCCCTGACCGGCCATCGCGCCCTGTTGGCCCGCCGCCGACCCCGCTCGTCGAGCGAGGAGCCCTGCTGGGCGCTGCACGTCCTGGCGGCGGAACCGGCGTTCGACGCCGATATGCGCTTTGAGACCGATCGCGCGCTGTTCGTGGGCCGCGGGCGATCACCCTCCGCGCCGGCGGCCATGGAGGGCGACCTGTCAGGTAGCGCAGGCGCGGTGATGGACCCGATCTTCAGCCTCCGGGCGGTGGTCGAACTGGAGCCGGGCCGGCGCGTCGAAGCCGCCTTCATCACCGGCGCAGTCTCGTCGCGGGAGGAGGCCCTGGAGCTGGTCGAGAAGTACAGCGACATCAGCGCCGCCCAACGTGCCCAGACGATGGCCTGGACCCATGCACAGCTGGAGATGCGCCGCCTGCGCATACACCCCGAAGACGCCCACCGGTTCCAGCAGCTTGCCGCCTACGTGCTCTACCCCAACGTGCTGCTGCGGCCCTCGCAGGCGCAGCTGGCGCGGAACCTGCTGGGGCAGTCCAGGCTCTGGCCCTACGGTATCTCGGGCGACCTGCCCATCGTGGTGGCCACCATCAGCCAGGTCTCTGACATGCAACTGGTGCGCGAGGTGATCATTGCCCATTCCTACTGGGCGGCCCGCGGGCTCAAGACCGACCTGGTGATCCTGAACGAGGAGCCGTCGACCTACGACCAGACAGCCCAGGAAGCCCTGCGGCGTATGATAGACGCCCTCTCGCAGGACCCGACCGAGGGTCCCGGAGGCATCTTCCTGCGCCAGGCCGATGCCATGGCTCCCGAGGATCGGTCGCTGCTCCTCACATCGGCCCGGGCTGTACTGGTGGCCGCGCGAGGTCCCCTCTCCCAGCAGCTAGGGGCGCCACGGCCGCCCGGGGCCACGCCGCCGCCGTTCGAGCCTGTAGCCTCCGAGCCCGAGGCCCGCCCGATGCCCCTCGCGCCCGTCGATCTGGCGCTGTTCAACGGGATCGGCGGGTTCGCCGATGGAGGACGCGAATACGTCATCTGCCTCAAGGAGGGGGGCGCCACGCCGCATCCCTGGGTGAACGTCATGGCCAATCCCACCTTCGGCACGCTGGCATCGGAGTGCGGGTCCGGCTTCACCTGGCAAGGCAACAGCCAGCAGAACCGCATTACGCCATGGTCGAACGATCCGGTCACCGACCCGCCCGGCGAGGGGCTCTATCTCCGCGACGAGGCAACCGGTGCATTCTGGACCCCCACGGCCCTGCCGGTGCGCGAGGCGGGCGAGTACCGGGCGCGGCACGGCCAGGGCTACTCCGTCTTTGAGCACAACAGCCACGGGCTTGAGCAGGAGATGACGGTGTTTGTGCCGGTTGATGGTCAGGGAGGCGCCCCTGTGCGTGTGCAGCGGCTACGGCTCTGCAACCGGTCGGGACGCCCACGCACGCTCTCGGCCACCTTCTGCTGCAGACTCGTGCTGGGAGCCGAGCGGGAGGAGACGCAGCTGCACCTCTCCACACAGTGGGACGGTGTAGCCGAGATGCTCCTGGCGCGCAATCCGTACCACCCGGACTTCGGCACGTCCGTGGCCTTCGTGGCAGGCAACCTGCCCGTTGAGTCGTACACCGGCGACATCGCCGACTTCCTTGGTCGGAACGGCGTGCCCGCACGCCCGGCAGCTATGCGTCGGACCAGGCTGGCCGGCCGCGTGGGTTCCGGTCTGGATGCATGCGCGGGCCTGCAGGTGCGGGTCGACATCGAACCCGACGAGACGGTGGACGTAGTCTTCCTGCTGGGTCAGGCGCAGGATGCCGGCCAGGCTCGGGCACTGGCCCGGCGGTTCCGCGCATCCGGAGCCGTGGATGCCGCGCTCCAGGCAACGAAGGAGTGGTGGGACGGCGCACTCGGGGCGCTCCACGTCGAAACGCCTGACCCGGCCGCCAATCTGATGCTGAACCGATGGCTCATCTACCAGGCCCTCAGCTGTCGCCTCTGGGGACGGTCGGGCTTCTACCAGTCCGGGGGCGCCTTCGGCTTCCGTGACCAGCTACAGGACGCGCTGGCGCTGCTCTACGCGGACCCCGCCATTGCGCGTGCGCAGATCCTGCGGGCGTCAACAAGGCAGTTCGTGGAAGGCGATGTGCAGCATTGGTGGCACGAGCCCTCAGGCGCCGGTGTGCGGACGCGCATTACAGATGACCTGCTCTGGCTACCCTTCGTCACGGCCCAGTACGTCCGCGTCACGGGCGACGCGGCGATCCTCGACGAAGTCACTCCCTTCCTGGAAACCGACGCGGTGCCGCCCTCTGAGCCGGAGGCCTATGGCGTACCACGCGTATCGGCTACGGCGGCAAGCCTGCTGGACCACTGCGGCCGGGCCGTAGCCCGAGGCTGGACGACGGGACCGCACGGCCTGCCGCTGATGGGAGGCGGCGACTGGAACGACGGCCTCAACCGCGTGGGGATAGGCGGGAAGGGTGAGAGCGTCTGGCTCGGCTGGTTCCTGGTGCGCGTCCTCACCGACTACGCCGAGTTGCTGGACCTCCGCGGACGCACAGCAGAGGCGGCCGATCACCGGGTCGGAGCGGCCGACCTCACCAGAGCCATCGACCGGGAGGCGTGGGACGGCCGGTGGTACCTGCGGGCATTCTACGACGACGGCGCCCCGGTGGGCTCGGCCCACTGCGCCGAGGGGCAGATCGACTCCATCGCCCAGTCGTGGAGCGTCCTCTCCGGAGCCCCGGTGACCGAACACACTCGCGAGGCCGTCCAGGCCGTGGGCCAGCGGCTTGTCTGGAACAAGGAGCAGATGGTGCTGCTCTTCGCCCCGGCGTTCGACAAAACCGACCGCGACCCCGGTTACATCAAGGGCTACCTGCCGGGCATCCGTGAGAACGGTGGGCAGTATACCCACGGCGTGCTCTGGTACGCCCAGGCGCTGGCCAGGCTGGGCGACGGCGGCGAGGCGGTGCGCATCCTGCAGATGCTGAGCCCCATCGCCCACTCCGGTACGCCCGAGGAGGTCGCTACGTACCGCGTCGAGCCCTACGTGGTGGCCGCCGATATCTACGCGGCCGCCGGGCGCGTGGGACAGGGCGGATGGACCTGGTATACCGGCGCCGCCGGCGTGATGTACCGCGCGTGGATCGAGGACGTACTGGGCTTCCGGCTCAGGGGCGACGTGCTCACACTGGACCCGACGCTGCCGGAGGCTTGGCCCGGCTTCACGCTCACTTTCCGCCGAGGAGGCACAACCTACCGGCTGGAGGTGGTGAACCCCGAGGGCGTCAGCCACGGCGTGCGGAGTGTTGAGATCGACGGCCGACCGGCGCCCGACCTGTCGGTCACGATGGCCCCCGACGGCCTGGTCCATGCCGTGCGGGTTGTCATGGGCCGGCCGGCCTGACGGCCCACACCACCCTCGCAGGAGGCGCCCCCGGAAGTCAGGAACGAAGCCGCTCAGACGCATCCGAGGCAACCGGGTCACCACAGAGCCGTACACCAACTGGACGGTCCGTGTCAGGTGGCCATTCCGGCAATGGGCTCGCGGCCGGTCCGGGGTGGCCCGCCGGCCGAGCTAGAACCCCAGCCGATTCTCCAGCTACGACGCGGCTGCAGCCTCCAGCATGCAGCGCGCCATGTCGCTCCGAACCGAACTGAGGTCGCCGCACCTCCGGCCCTCAGGGTCGCCGATCGGCGATGCCGCTTGACCGAACACCGACCGCAAAGATACACTGACCATCAGAGTGCTCCTCTCCTCCTGGATTGTCCCTACAACCCCTACGAAGAGCAGGAGCACTATGGTCTGTTACACACTCCAACCATGCACTACCACACATGGCAGGCAGCGCGCCTACGCTCGCGGCGCGCAGGGCTCCATCGGTCGCGTCCCTCTACAACCTCCGGCCGCCCGCCGGCTTCAGCAACGCCTGCTGCGTGGTCTCCAGCCGCACCGGACCCAGCAGTCCCGAGGGCTGCAGCGGGGCCTTGGCCGGCCAGAGCCGCCACGAGGTGAAGGTGTAGCGGCCGGTGGGGCTGGGACGATCGGCCTGCAGCCAGTCCGGCCACGTGGCCATGGTGCCGCCGTTGCGTGGGCTATCCTCGGGTAGCTCCTCGTCGCCGATCTGCCGGTTGATCCAGAGGTTGGTGACCTTGAGCTCCAGCCGATTGGCGCCGGGCCGCACCGCCGAGGTCACATCCAGCCGGTAGGGCGCATGCCAGAGGAGGCCCAGCTCCTTGCCGTTGAGTGTCACGCCGGCCATCACCTCCACGCGGCCCAGATCGAGGTAGACCCGCCGCCCGGAGCCCAGCATGGCCGCGGGCACCGTGATCTCCTTCTCATAGCGGGCCGTGCCGGAGTAGTACCGGATGCCCGGAACCTTGGCGTCGCTCCAAGATGCCAGACCGGGCAGGAGCGCCGAGGCCGGGCCGCCCCACTTCGGGTCGAACGCCACGCGCCAGGGGCCCTTGACCTCCATGGCCGGACCTGCAGCGGCCACCTTGGCCCATAGCGTCCTGCCGCGCCGGTCGCGCGCTTCGTATTCGCCGGAGCCGGCGGTCTCCGCCGCCAGCGCGCCGGAGGCCGTCCGGACCACGGCGCCCGCGTTGCGAACCTCCTCCGGGACCTCGAAGGTGACCACGTCGCCGTCGGTGCCCGAAGTGGAGAAGCGCTTGCCGCGCACCTCGTACTCCACGCGCAGCGTCTTCACGACGTTGGGCACCGGGTCGCCCCAGCGGACCAGATCGGCCACCACGAAGGCGCCGTTCCGCTCGCGCACGAGCTGCTGCACGTTGGCGGTCACCTCCTTCATCCGGTCGACCTCGCCGGCGGGGCCCCAGATGGCGCGAACGACCTTCACCGGCTTGGCGTCGTCGGCCGGATCGCCCACGCGGATCGGCTGGTGGTCGGTGGCCGAGGCCGTGCGCTGCTTGCCGTCGATCTCGTACTCGACGCGCAGCGTCTTGACGACCAGGTTGGCCGGGTCGCCGACGTTGAAGCCCTCGACGTTGAAGGCGCGGCGGCCCATGTCGATCCAGCCCTGCACGATGGAGGTCACGTCGACGGAACGGGCCGTGGCGCCCCAGAGGGCCTTGCGGATGACGATGTCGCCCACGCGTGTGGCGGTGGGACCGATGAGCCGCCCCCTGGGGCCGAACTTCGCCAGGGTGGCCGCAGCGGGCCGGCCCGGCTGGAAGACGATGAATGCCGAGCCGGCGGGCGGCAGCCGCAAGGCCATGCGGGTCACCTTGCCCGTATCCTCGAAGACGGTGACGGGCCGGGTGGCGCCGGTCACCGCATCCCAGATCTCCGGCGTCTTGCCCGTCACGCGGAAGGAGGCGTAGGCATTGGCCGGTTGCTTGCGCGGGTTGGCCACGAAGTAGAGCTCCACGCCGCCCACCCGCCGGTGGATCCAGTTCAGCACACGGTCAGCCGCGAAGTCCGGCGGTAGTCCGCGAGCGGCCAGCACCTTATCGACGCTCTTGCCCGTAATGATCTTTCCGGCGGCCCAGAGCGCGTTCGCGACCTGCTGGACGTCGGTATCACAGTCCGGATACCCGTCCAGGCTAGGAGAGGCGACGGGCTTGGGGCCGATGACGGTGGCGCCCGCCAGCGCCAGTTCCCCCACGCGGTGCAGTAGCGCGGGCGTCATGCGCTGTGCGTCGGGCAGCACCAGGGCGCGGTAACTCATGCCGTCGGGCAGCGTCAGCAGGCCGTTGCGCACCTTGACGCGGGTCATCAGCGCCTCGGGTGTGCATCCGTCGTAGTTGTAGCCGGGCCGGGCGGCGGCTCCGCCGGGCACGGGCGGCGGAGCGCTGAAGCTACGCGGCGCGCCCTCGGGCTGGAGGTAGAGCACGTCCGCCACAAAATGCCCCTGGCGCAGCAGGTGCTGGCATCGGGCGACGTAGCGGTGCCAGTCGAGGCTCTGTTCCCACCAGGTCTGCCCCCGCTCGTAGTGGAGGCCCCAGGGGCCCATGGACATGCCGGGGCGGCGGTCGGGCCAGGGCTGCAGGGCGTAGCGGTGAACCACGAAGCGGTTGATGCCCTGCGTGAAGGCCCAGTCTCCCAGCGCCTTGATGCTGCCCGGGTGGCCGAGCCACTTCTCGCCGTCGGCGGCCGTGAAGGCCTCGGCGCCGATGATGGGCTTGCCGTAGATGTGCGCCGCCGAGGTCATCTCGGGCAGCGTTCCGGCTGCGCCGTACTCCGACCAGGACCAGAACTCGGCCATGGGCTCGTCGCACCGCCCGGCGTAGGTCATGTTGTCGCAGGTGGTGTCGCCGTAGGCCTCGATGGAGAGCTCCAGTCCGTGGCGGCGGGCCATGGTCTGGAAGTGGCCGGCGTAGTTCTCATGCAGCAAGTCGGCGATGGTCTGCCGGAAGTCGTAGAGGAAGCGCTCGGAGACCTCGACGCTCTCCACCACGCGGCCCGTGATGACGGGCAGGTAGGGCTGCAGGTCGTACCCGCGCAGGCGGCGGAACTCCTCCGGGAAGCGCGCGGTCCAGTTCTGCGAGCCGTTCTCCCAGCTGTCGATGTGCGTGCGCACGAGCGTCTTGCCTGCGCGCGGACCCACGTCGGCGATGAGCTTGCCCATGAGCCCGGCGAAGGCGGCCTCGGACCCCTCCTTGCTCAGCTTGTCGCACTCCAGCCCGGTGCCCGAGGCGGGAGCGGGGGCGTTGACGGCGCCGGTGCAGGTGTGGCCCATGCGGACGATGGTCCACGCGCCCGCGGGCGCCTCCCAGGCGATGGTCCCGTCCGGTTGCATGGCCCGCGAGATATCCAGCACGCGCCCGCGTGGGACGGCGGCTCCCTCCGGCGTGGCCGAGTAGGCTCCCACCGGGCCCACATCCTGCCGCACCAGCGCCGACTTGCCTCGGATATCCGGCAGCCGGTAGGCCGAGGGAGTGGGGAAGGCCAGCACGCGGACGTCGCGGTAGTAGCCCGAGACGGTAGCCGGCTGCGGCAGCGTGACAAGCATGTCGCCGGGGCCCTTCACGTCGGCCTCCGACCAGACCAGCTTCTGCATGGCCAGCTCGGGAGTGATCCATGGACCGCCGCTGCCGTTCCAGCCGGCGTCGTTGTTCATGTTGACTTCGATGCCCAGCCGCTCGGCCTCAAGGCAGACCCACTTGAACATCTCGCGCCACTTGTCCGAGGCGAAGGGCACGTCGCCCACCGGCGCTCCCTGGTCCACCTCCATGATGAGCACGCCGCCCACGCCCGCACGCTTCATCGCCTCCAGGTCGGCGGTGATGCCGACCCTGGTGATGTTTCCGTTCAGCCAAAACCAGTAGACCCACGGTCGGGCCGAGGCCGGCGGGCTCTTGAAGCTGTCGCGCAGGGCGTCCGGCGCGGCCTGTGCGCCGCAGAGGGCCAGGGCGAGGACCGCCAGGATGAGGGCAAGCTTGGTGCGCATGGGTAGGCTCCCTTCAGAAGGCCGGCCGAGCCGCCGGACCGCAGGCATAGGGGCATGGTACCCGGCGGCCTTGACCGCACGCCGCAGGTATGATCAAGCATTCCAACGGCGGGGGCTGCGAGCATGGGTCGGTTGGCCGGTAAGGTTGCGATCATCACGGGGGCGAGCCGGGGCATCGGCGCAGGCATCGCGCGGGCGTTCGCGCGGGAGGGCGCGCGCGTCACGCTGGCGGCCCGTTCGGTGGAGAAGCTGGAGGCGGTGGCGGCGGACATCCGGGCGGCGGGCGGCGAGGCGCTGGTCCAGCCGACGGACATCGCCGTATCGGACGATCTCCGGCGCATGGTGGAGGCCACCGTCGAGGCCTTCGGCGGTCTGGATATCCTGGTCAACAACGGCGCCATCGCCTCGTTCAGCCGCATGCTCGACGCCGAGGACCTGGAGGTCGAGTATGACCGCCTCATGGACACCAACCTGAAGAGCCTCTTCATGGGCATCCACTGGGCCTTGCCCCACTGGAAGGTGCGGGGCGGCGGATCGGTGGTTAACATCTCCTCGGTCCACGGCACGGCCACGGGCTCGCGAATGTCGGCCTACGCCGCGAGCAAGGGCGCCATGAACGCCGGCACCAAGGCCATCGCCATCGAGCTGGCGCCGGAACTGGTGCGTGTGAACTGCATCTCGCCGGGGACGATCTGGAACGAGCCGCCCGGCGACTGGCTGCAGCGTCGCCTTGGGCCGGAGCTATGGGCCGAGTTCGTCGAGCAGTTCGGCGACTGGCCCGTCCGGGTGCGCACCATGAAGCAGCCCCTGCCCGTGGCCGGCACGCCCGAGGATGTGGCCTACTGCGCCATCTACCTCGCCTCCGATGAGAGCCGCTTCGTCACCGGCGCCAACTTCCACGTGGACGGCGGCATGACCTGCGTGCTGGGCGATCCGAGCTACTGGCACGCGCCCGGCCTGCAGTCGATCGAGCAGGGCCGGGTCGTCCGCGACTGGGTCCAGGCCGCCATGGCGCGCAAGGAGCAGCCGGCTCCCTGAGAGCAGGCCCACAGACCTGGCGGCACGGCACCGGCGCCGGCCGCCGCAACGCATAGAAAGGTCCATACCCCATGAACGTGTGGGAGAACCCCCAGCTTGTGCAGAGCAACCGAATGGCGGCCCGCGCCTCCTTCGTGCCCTACCCGGACGCCGACACCGCGCTGACGTTCGAGCGCGCGGCATCGCCCTGGTTCCAGCTGCTCAACGGCGCATGGAAGTTCCACTACGCCGCCACGCCGATCGAATCGCCTGAGGACTTCTTCGAGACGGACTTCGATGACGAGGTCTGGGACGACATCGCCGTGCCCTGCAGCTGGCAGATGCTGGAGTACGGCAAGCCCCACTACACCAACGTCATCTACCCCTTCCCGGTCGATCCGCCCCGTGTGCCTACCGACAACCCCACCGGCTGCTACCGACGCACCTTCGAGATGCCCGTGGAGTGGGACGGCATGCAGGTGCGCCTCCGCTTCGAGGGCGTCGACTCGGCCTTCGAGGTCTGGGTCAACGGCGCCGAAGTCGGCCTGAGCAAGGGGAGCCGCATCCCCGCCGAGTTCGACGTGACCGACTACGTCCACCCCGGCGCCAACATGGTCGCCGTGCGCGTCTACCAGTGGTCCGACGGCAGCTACCTCGAGGACCAGGACATGTGGTGGCTCTCGGGCATCTTCCGCGACGTCGCGCTGGTGGCTTTCCCAAGGGAGCAGGTCGCCGACGTGACGGTACGGACCACTGTGCCGTCGGGAGGCCGCCCCGCCGGCTGCACCGCGCTGGTCAAGACCGAAGGCGCCGACGGCCTCACGGTCTCCGCCTGCCTGCTGGACCCCGACGGCGCCGCCTGCGGCGAGGCCGCGTCCGCCGTCGTGGGCGCCGACGGCTCGGCGGAGCTCTGCATCGACGCTCCCGACGCCCGCTGCTGGACCGCCGAGACGCCCGCGCTCTACTCGCTGCTGGTCACGCTGCATGATGCCGCCGGAGACGCCGCGCACGTCGTCCCCGTGAAGGTCGGCTTCCGCACGGTGGAGATCCGCGACGGCGTCTTCCTCGTCAACGGGACGCCCATCAAGTTCCGCGGCGTCGACCGGCACGAGCACCACCCGCTGCTGGGCCGCGCCGTGCCGATGACCACCATGGTCGAGGACATCCTCATCATGAAGCGGCACAACGTCAACGCCGTCCGCACCTCGCACTACCCCGACGACCCGCGCTGGTACGACCTCTGCGACCAGTACGGGCTCTATATCATTGATGAGTGCGACCTGGAGACCCATGGCTTCATGGTGCAGCAGGGCCGCACGAACCCCACCGACGATCCGGAGTGGGAGACGGCCTGCGTCGACCGCATGGAGCGGATGGTCCAGCGCGACAAGAACCACCCCTGCGTCGTCATGTGGTCGCTGGGTAACGAGGCCGGCTTCGGCCGCAACCACCACGCCATGGCAGCCTGCGCCCGCGCGCTCGACCCCACGCGGTACATCCACTATGAGGGCGACTACGGCCTGGAGACCGCCGACGTCTACAGCCGCATGTACAGCTCCATCGACGACGTGCGCCGCATCGCCGTGGCCGCCGAGGACCTGGAGCTCTGGGGCGGCAAGGTGACCCTGGAGCGCTACAAGGACAAGCCCTTCGTCCTCTGCGAGTACGCCCACGCCATGGGCAACGGGCCCGGCAACCTGAAGGAGTACTGGGAGCTCTTCTACGCCCATCCGCGCCTCTGCGGCGGCTTCATCTGGGAGTGGGTGGACCACGGCATCCCGCAGCGCACGGAGGACGGCGAGGAGTACTTCGCCTACGGCGGCGACTTCGACGACCACCCGAACGACGGCAACTTCGTCATCGACGGCCTGATCCGGCCCGACCGCGAGGTCTCGCCGGGGCTCATCGAGTACAAGAAGGTTCTGCAGCCCGTGGAGGTGGCCGCCGTCGACCTGGCCGCCTGCCGCCTGAAGGTCACCAACCGCTACGACTTCGCCGGGCTCGAAGGCCTCACCGCCTCCTGGTCCGTCGCGGCCGACGGCGCCGTGGTGGCTTCGGGCCTCCTCCAGTCGCCCAGCCCCGCGCCCCACGAGAGCGCCGAGCTGACGGTGCCCTGGAAGGCCCCCGCACGGCCCATACCCGGCGCCGAGTATGTGCTGACCGTCTCGTTCCGCCTGGCCGGCGACGCGCTCTGGGCAGCGGCGGGGCACGAGGTCGCCTGGGCGCAGTTCACGCTACCGGTGCAGGCCCCGGTGGTCGTTCGCTCGGCCGCCTGCGGCGCGGTCACGGTCGAAGAGAGCGCCGGCCATCTCTGGGTTGAGGGTCCCGAGTTCATGCTCGGCTTCGACCGCATCCATGGCCGCCTCAGCTGGTGGCAGTGGAACGGCGCGCCGGTGATGACCGACGGTCCGCGCCTGAACCTCTGGCGGGCGCCCACGGACAACGACGGCGGCAACCGTGGCGGCGGCATCCAGGCCAAGTGGCGCGAGTTCGGCCTCCACGCCCTGCAGCACCGGCTGGACGGCCTGGAGTGGGAGCAGGTCGACGCGGGCGCGGTCCGCGTCACGATCGACACCCGCGTGGCGCCTCCGGTCCACTCCCGCGGCTTCGCCTGCCGGTATGTCTACACCATCCTCGGCTCCGGCGACGTGGCGCTGGAGGTGACAGGCGAGCCCCAGGGCGATTGGCCGCCCATGATCCCGCGCATCGGGCTGGAAGCCTTCCTGCCCGGTAGCCTCGACACGGTGACCTGGTACGGCCTCGGCCCGGGCGAGAGCTACAGCGACAGCCGCGAGGCCGGCCGCCTCGGGCTCTGGAGCGGCGGTGTGGACGACCTCCTCACGCCCTACATCTTCCCGCAGGAGAACGGCAACCACACCGACACGCGCTGGGTCTCGCTCACCGACGTGCGCGGACTGGGCCTGCTCGTGGCCGGCGCGCCGCGCATCGACTTCAGCGCCCACCGCTACACGGCGGCGGACCTGGAGAAGGCGCAGCACACCTGCGACCTGGAGCCCAGAGCCAATGTGGTGCTGAACCTCGACTGGAAGCAGTGCGGCCTCGGCAGCAACAGCTGCGGCCCCGGCCCGCTCCCGCAGTACGAGCTGCATCCCGACGCGTTCCGTTTCGGCGTCCGGATGCGGCCTTTCAGCGTGGACCAGGCGTCGGCGGCCTACCTCGCACGCACCATGCCGGGCCTGCCGTAGGGCCATTTCGTACGCCGGGCGGGCATTCCGGGGCATCTCTCGCAGGAGGCGGGAACCCGATTGTTCGCCCGGCGTATTGACTCTTTGGACAGGCTGGGATATCATGCCTGTTGAGGTTCGTGGGATTGCTGACCGTCTCCACGGGCGGATGGTGCGTTTGCGGCATGGGGCGACGATGCTCCGACGGGGTGTGCGGCTACTTAGGATACGCCACTCAGTCGGGTCGGGGTCACACCTGCGGCTCTCTCTCCCTCCGTTGTGTGGATGCGGCAGTCGCCGCGAGCCATCACGACCGTTCGCACCAGTGTGTGCGAGAGGAGGAACGAGATGAGGAAGGCACTTACCATCCTCGGCGCTTCCGTGGCCCTCTCCCTGGTGACCTCGGCCTTCGCGCAGTTGCCGCCGGACTCCTTCAAGGATGTTCCGAGCGAGCACTGGGCGTACCAGGCCGTGGATGCTCTTCGCGCGAAGGGCGTCCTCGTGGGTTACCCGGATGGGCTGTACCGCGGCAAGCGCACCCTGACCCGCTACGAGTTCGCCGTTGCCCTGAAGCGCGCCCTGGAGCAGGTCCAGACGCTCAAGGGTGACAAGGGCGAGACCGGCGCTCCCGGCGTTGCCGGCCCGGCCGGCCCCGCGGGCCCCGCCGGCGTTGCCGGTCCCAAGGGCGACTCGGGCATGGCTCCCGAGGAAGTAGCGGCCCTCAAGAAGCTGGCTGACGAGTTCAAGGCCGAGCTGTCGAACCTGGGCGTCAACGTTAACGCGCTGAATGCCAAGCTCGACAAGATCAGCAAGGACCTCGCGGCCCTCAAGGCCGAAGTCGCCGGCATGCCGAAGATCACCGGCGGCATGTTCGTCGGCGTCCGCGCCGATCGCGCCAACGGCGTCTACGTTGACCGCGACGGCACCGTTCTTTCGAACTCCGATGTCGCCACCGGCGGCGGCGTTTGGAAGAGCC
>CAISJD010000208.1 GCA_903885605.1 uncultured Chthonomonas sp.
GTATGGCCAATCCCCAGAGGCCGGCGTGTCTACACTACATCGCATTCCAGGCGTCGGCCACGCACGGCAACGGGCTCCGGCAAGGGCGCTCTGAGATCACTGCAAAATCGGGCGGCGATCAAACTGCGGAAGCGAGGCTAGCGATCCCGCCGGCATCGGTCAAGCCGTCCGTGCCGCCGAAAGGCCCACACACGGACCTCCACGGACCTCCACGGACGAACACGGACCGGCGGCGGGGTTGCCGGATGTGGCCTGTGGCGGTCTATAACCTGTTGAGGCAAACACGCCCGGGAACGGAGTCGCACACCTATGAGAGCTTTCGGTATCCTCGCAGCCCTGCTTGTACTGGTCGGTGGAGCCGTGGCGTGGCGTGTTCGAGTGAAGGGCGCCGAGGCGGCCGCGCAGGCCGAGCAGCGGAAGGCGCGCTCCTCCAGCGCACCCAGCGTCGCCGTCGGGCAGGTTGAGCGGCGGGATATCGTCAAGAGCTTTGAGGGCGTGGGCACCATCGAGGCGCCGACCCATGTGAAGCTGGCGGCCAAGGTCAGCGGGCGGATCGCGTTCCTCCAGGTGGAGGAGGGCGACCATGTGACCGCCGGGCAGGCGCTGGTCCGGCTCGACGCCCCGGAGGCCGAGGCCCAGGTCCGCAGCCAGCTGGCCCAGGTGGCCGAGAGCCGCTCCCGGCTGGCGCAGGCGGCCCTGGGCCAGAACCCGGCCGATGTCTCCGCCAGCAGCTCGATCCGCCAGCAGGAGGCCGCGCTGTCGGCCGCCCGAGCGGACAACGAGCAGGTGCGGAAGACCGTGCAGGCGCAGATGGCCGCCGCGCAGGCCTCGCTGAGCGACGCGCAGGCGAAGATCGACAACGCCACGGCCGCGGTGGGCGGCGCCGAGGCGGGCGTCCGCAGCGCGCAGGCGAACCTGGCCAATGCCATGACGCGCCACAGCCGCGTGGCCGACCTCTTCAAGCAGGGCTTTATCGCGGCGCAGGACGTGGACGATGCCCGGACCGCCCAGGATGTGCAGGCGGGCGCCGTGGAGGTCGCCACGGGCCAGCTCAACGTCACCCGGGCGCAGTTGCGCTCGGCGCAGGCGCTGGCGGAGTCGGCACGGCAGAGCGCGGAGATCGTCGGGGGGAAGGGCAAGGCCGACATCGCCGCATCGGACGCGAAGCTGCAGCAGGCCGCGGCCTCGCTGGACGCCGCGCGGGCCAACAAGGCCCTGCCCGCCGCATACAAGCGGAGCGTCGAGGCCGCCCGGGCCGCCGTGGCCGCCGACGAGGCCGCGCTGCGAAATGCACAGGCGCAGCTGGCCAACTCGGCGCTGGCGGCTCCGGTCAGCGGTCGGATCACCGCCAAGCTGATGGACCAGGGCTCCATGGCGACCGTGGGCGCGCCGATCCTGGAGATTCAGGCGGTGAAGACGGTCTGGGCCACGGCGGCCGTGCCCGAGGAGGCCGCCGTGCGCCTCCGGACCGGGCAACCCGGCGCGGTGACCGTGGACGCCTGGCCGGGGCGCGAGTTCCTGGGCAAGGTGACGCAGGTGAACGCCGCCAGCGACATCGCCAGCCGGCAGGTCACCGTGCGGGTGGCGCTGGACAACGCCGACGGGGCGCTGCAGGCGGGGATGTTCGCCAAGGTCAAGCTCGTCACGCAGCGGCTGGCGCAGGTGGTCGTGGCCCCGCGTGAGGCGATCCAGCGCACCAAGGAGGGCCCCGCCCTGGCGGTGGTCGGCAAGGACATGAAGGTGCGGATGGCGCCCGTGCAGATCGGCGCGGCCGACGCGGCGGGCATCGAGGTGAAGGGCGAGGTGGCGCCGGGCGACCGCGTGGTCACCATGTCGGGCGGACCCGTGAAGGATGGCCAGACGGTGCGGCTGGGCGGCAAGAGGCCGGCCCGCGGCGGCGCTCGATGAGCATCGCCCGCGCGTCGGTCCAGCGGCCCGTAGCCGTCACCATGCGTATCGCGTCGCTGGTCCTCCTGGGGGCCATCTGCGCCACGCGGCTTCCCGTCGACCTCCTGCCGAAGGTGACGCTGCCTACCATCGCCGTGGTCACCCGGTGGCCCAACGTGGGGCCCGAGGAGCTGGAGACGCAGATCACGCGGCCTATGGAGCAGGCCGTGTCGGCGGCGCCGGGCCTCTACCAGGTGCAGTCGAGCACGTCCGAAGGCTCCAGCATGGTCCGCATCCAGTTCCAGTGGGGCACCGACATCGGCCAGGCGGCCGTGGACGTGCTGCAGCTGGTGCAGCGCGCGGCCCAGCGCTTCCCCAATGATCCGACGCTGCAGACGCCGCTGGTCTACAAGTTCGACCCGACCCAGTTCCCGATCCTGATCTTCGGCGTCCGCGGCGAGAGCGACCCCGTCAAGCTGCGCCAGCTGCTGGATAACCAGGTCTCGCCCATCATCGAGTCGGCGGACGGCGTGGCCTCGGCCTCGATCACCGGCGGGCTGGCGCGGTCGATCATCGTCAACGTGGACCCCGAGCGGCTCCGGGCGCACCGCCTCTCGCTCACCGACGTGGGCCGGCGCATAGCGCAGGAGAACCTGAACCTGCCCGCGGGCATCGCCAAGCAGGGGAACACCGAGTACACCATCCGAAGCCTCGGCTGGCTCGGCAGCCCGGACGAGATCGGCGCCATCCCCGTGGGGAGCTCGGGCGGCCGCCTGATCGCCCTCTCCGAGGTCGCCACGGTGCGCGACGCCGCCCAGGAGGTGCGCCTCAACACCCGGCTCAACGGCGAGCCCGCCGTGGGCATGGTGATCAGCAAGCAGAGCGGCGCCAACACGGTCACCACCGCCGCGTCCGTGCGGGAGAAGATCGCGCAGGCGGTGAAGCTCTACCCGAACCTGAAGTTCGACGTCGCCTACGACCAGGCCAAGTTCATCTCGAACTCCATCACCGACGTGCAGACCAGCGCGGCCATCGGAGGCCTGCTGGCGGTGCTGATCCTGCTCTTCTTCCTGCGCAACGTCCGCAGCACGCTGGTCGTGGCGCTCTCGATCCCCACCTCCATCGTCTCCACCTTCGCGCTGCTCTACATGTGCGGATTCTCGCTGAACACCATGTCGCTGGGAGGACTGGCGCTGGCCACCGGCCTCATCGTGGATGACGCCGTGGTGGTGCTGGAGAACATCTTCCGGCACATCGAGCGCGACAAGAAGGACGCCCGAGAGGCGGCGGTCAGCGGGGCCGACGAGATCATGTCAGCCGTGGTGGCCAGCACCATGACGGTCATGGTCGTCTTCCTGCCGCTCCTGCTCATCAAGGGGCAAGCCGGGCAGATGTTCACGCAGTTCGCGCTGGTGGTCATCTTCTCCATCGGCATATCGCTGCTCGACGCCGTGACCGTGGTGCCCATGCTGGCGTCGCTGCTGATCCACGGCGACGCGCACCGCGAGGCGCACAAGGGCGACGGGGTGGGCGCCCGCCTCTTCTCGCTCTTCGGCAAGTGGCTGGAGGCGCTGGACGCCGCCTACCGCCGAGGGCTCACGTGGACGCTTCACCGGCGCTGGCTGGTCCTCGCGGGCGCTGCGGCGGCCTCGGCTGCGAGCCTGCTGCTGGCGCCGATGATCGGCACGGAGATGATGCCGCCGTCGGACAGCGGCGACTTCACGGTGACGCTGAAGCTGCCCGTGGGCACGGCCCTGTCCGTGACCGACCGCATGGTGCGCCAGGCGGACGCCATCGCCCGGAAGCACCCCGACGTGGAGACCGTCTTCAGCGCTTCGGGCACCACGCTGAGCACCCGCGGCAGCACGACCTCGCTGACGCCCTACCAGGGGTCGCTCACGGTCCGCTGCAAGCGCGAGCGCAAGAAGAGCACGCTGGACATCATGTCGGATATGCGGAAGGCGCTGGGCGCGCTGCCCGCCGTCCGGGCCATGCCGAACCAGGTGGACGTGGTGACGCAGATCATGACCGGCGGCGGGCAGAACATCTCCGTCGTCATCTTCGGCGACGACCCGCCCACGCTGGCGCGCCTCTCCAAGGAGGTCATGCAGCGGGTCCGCTCGGTGCCGGGCCTGGAGAACGTCGATGTGAACTGGCAGGACGCCATGCCCGAGATCCAGTGGCATGTGGACCGCAAGAAGGCGCTCCAGATGGGCGTCTCCTTCTCCGATGTCGCCGGGGCCATCAACACGGCCACGAACGGCACCATCGCCAGCTACTACCAGCAGGGCGGCTTCCAGTACCCCATCATCGTGCAGCTGCCCGAGGAGAAGCGGAAGACCGTGGATGCCATGGGCTCCATCCCCATCCGGAGCATCGCCGGCGAGGGCGGCATCGCCCGTGACGTGCTGCTGAGCCAGGTCGCCACCCCGGTGGAGGATGTGGGACCCAGCCAGGTGACCCGGCAGGACCGCCGCCGGTACATCGCCGTGCAGGGCCAGCCGCAGGGGCGGCCGCAGAGCGAGGTGCAGGCCGACGTGGAGAAGGCGCTGGCCGGGCTGGAGCTTCCGCAGGGCTACTACTGGGACTGGGGCACCGAGCAGAAGAGGCGCGGCGAGGAGTTCGCCGGCATGGGGCTGGCGGTCTTTCTGGCCATCGCGCTCATCTATATGCTGCTGGCGTCGCAGTTCGAGTCCTTCGTCTACCCGCTGGTGGTGCTGACGTCGGTGCCGCTCTCGGCCATCGGCGTGGCGCTGGCGCTCTTCCTCACCGGCAGGGCCTTCGGGCTGACGGCCTTCGTGGGCCTGCTGATGCTGGTGGGCATCGTGGTGAAGAACGGCATCCTGCTGGTCGACTACACCAACGCCCTGCGGAGGCGCGGCATGGAGCGCGACGAGGCCGTGCTGACCGCCGGGCCCACGCGGCTGCGGCCGATCCTGATGACCTCCTGCGCGGCGATCCTGGGCATGCTGCCCATCGCCATCGGCATGGGCGAGGGCTCCGAGACGCAGGCGCCCATGGCCACGGCGGTCATCGGCGGGCTGCTCACCTCCACGCTGCTGACGCTCTACGTGGTGCCCATCGTCTACACGCTGTTCGACGACCTGGGCCGGTTCATCACCCGACGAAGGAGCGCCGCATGAGACGCACCCACGCACTTCGCGCCGCGCTGGCGGCCGCGCTGGCCCCGACGCTGGTCGGCGCATCGTTCGCCCAGGAGCCCTCGGCCACGCCGCCCAGGCTGGGCGCACCGGCGAGCCGCCCCAAGGGCCTGCCCGACCGGCCGCTCTCCGTGGGCGAGGCGGTCGTCATCGCGCTGGCCAACAGCCCCACCGCCGCGGCTGCCGACGCCCAGTGGCGGGCCGCCGACGCGCGGCTGCGCCAGGCCAGGTCGGGCCTGCTTCTCCAGGTCACGGCCACGGGTGGCTACACGCACGTGAGCCAACTGGCCGGGGCGGCCTCCGGCTCCTCCAGCGCGGGCTACCAGGGCGCCATCACCCTGAAGCAGCTCGTGGCCGACTCGCGCAAGACCGAGGAGGCCGCGCGGCAAGCCGAGTCCCTGCGCGACGCCGCCAAGCTGGCGATGGACAGGACCGTGGCCGACCTGGGACTGCAGGTGCGGCAGGCCTTCCACACCCTGGTGCAGACCGAGCGGCTGGCGGGCGTGAGCGAGGCCAACCTGACCGCGCGGCGCAACCACGCCGAGCTGGCGCGGGCGAGGCTGAAGTCGGGCCTGGGCATCCCCTACGACGTGGTCCGCGCCGAAGCCGCCGAGGCCGACGCGCTGCTGCAGCTCAACAGCGCCCAGGCCGAAGCCGTGCAGGCGCGCGTGCGGCTGGCGGCGGTGATGGGCCTCGACGGCCGCATCGACATCCGCCCCGGCGACGGCGCCGAGCCCGAGCCGCCCAAGGGCGAGGCGTCCGGCCTCATCCAGAGGGCCCTCGCCGCGCGGCCCGAGGTGCAGCAGGCGCAGGCCAACGTCGAGGCGGCGGGGCACGGCCTCTCGGCGGCGCGCACCGGCCAGGCGCCGTCGCTGGCGGCATCGGTCATCCTGGGCACGCGCGGCGCCGACTTCCCGCCGGGCAGCGACACCCTGGCGGCGGGCCTGGCCCTGCAGTGGTCGCCCTTCGACTCAGGGCTCTCGGCGGGCCGGGTGAGCGAGGCCCGCTCCGGTGTGGAGATCGCCACGGCGCAGCTGAACGCGGCGCGCCTGGCCGTCACCTCCGAGGTCGCGCAGGCGTGGGTTTCCCTCGCCATGGCGGAGAAGCGCGTGGGCACCGCCGAGAGCGCCGTGGGCAGCGCCACCGAGGCCGTGCGGCTGGCGCAGGGGCGCTACCGCGCGGGCGTGGGCGCCTTCGTCGATGTGGGCGACGCCCAGGCCGCGCTGGTGGCCGCCGAGACGAGCCGCGTCAACGCGATGACCTCGGTCGAGCTGGCCAGGGCTCAGCTGAACCGGGCCGTGGGCGTGCCGCAGCAGCTGCCCATCCTGGACGGGCTGAGGTAGATGGCAGAGCCCCGGCGCGGCGCCCGCGTGCGATGGGCTCTGCTCTGGGTGGCGGCTCTGGCCGTCATCCTGGTTCCCTTCGCCGTCTGGGGCGACGCGATCGAGGCGTGGGCCGCCCGCGCCCTCTCCCCCGGCACGGCGCCCGGCGCGGCGGCCGCGCTGGTGGTGGGCCTGCTGGGCATCGACATCCTGGCGCCGATTCCGTCCAGCCTCGTCAGCACCGCCGCCGGAGCCCTGCTGGGCCCGACGCGCGGCGCGGCGGCCTCCTGGCTCGGCATGACCATCAGCACGTGGCTGGGATACTGGCTGGGCAGGCGTGCGCGGGCGGGCGTCGGCAGGGCCTGGGTGGGCGAGGCCGAACTCGCAAGGGCCGCTGCGGCCGGCGCCAGGCAGGGCATCTGGGCGCTGGGCCTCTTCCGAGGCGTGCCGGTCCTGGCCGAGGCCACCGTCTTCTGGGCAGGCATGTCCGGCGTTGCGCCGCTCCCCTTCGCGCTGGTGACCGCGGTGGCCAACCTGGCCGTCTCCGCAGGCTACGCCTGGGCCGGAGCCACCGGCGCCAGGGGCGGCGCCTCCCTCGTCTTCATCGTCGGAGCACTCGCCGCCCCGGCGCTGGGAATGCTCACTGGGCGAAGGACGCCCGCAGGAGGCGGCCGGGGAGCCTGAACCGATGAGGCGCTTCGTGTTCCCGGCGACAGCCAGCCGTAGTGTGCATGAGGTCCTCCCTCACGCGGTTCTCCACAGGTCGTGCAGGGCCTCGGCGCGGAGCGAACAAGCCATACAGAGCCACCGGTAGGCTTGGGGACCCCTCTCGGGTGCCGGACGCCCGATGTAGTACGGCCGGTTCGTGGGCGCGCGTTTGGTGCCGGGCGGCCGGCGGCGCATCAGGTTCCGGGTAGCGCGCGAGCGAAAGCAGGCGCCAGGCTTGCGGAAGGCATTCGTGCCCTGGCCGTGTCGGCGACAGGCGCCACCCACCCCACGTCGGCGTTACCGGTACGCGGCGGCTGCCCGTAGCGCATCCACGACCTGGTCCTGCTGCTCCTCGGTCATCTCCGGGAACATGGGTAGGCTGAGGGCCTCGTCGGCAGCCGCTTCGGCGTGTGGGAAGTCGCCCCGGCTGTGGCCCAGCGCGGCGTGGACCTCTTGCAGGTGGAGCGGCACGGGATAGTAGACGAAGGAGCTGACCCCCGCCTCGGCCAGCCGCGCCTGCACGGCCTTGCGATCCTGCACGCGCACGGTGTACTGGTGGTAGACCGCCCGCACGTCGTCGATCTCTATGGGAAGCACGATACCGGGCGCTCCCTGCAGCAGTTCCGTGTAGCGCGCCGCGTGGCGCCGCCGGGCGTCATGCCACTCCTCGAGGTAGCGGAACTTCACGCGGAGGATCGCCGCCTGCAGGTCGTCGAGGCGGCTGTTCAGGCCGATCTCGGAATGGTGGTACTTCACCTTGCCGCCGTGGCGCCGCAGCATCTCCACGTGGGCGGCCGCCTCGGCGTCGTTGCTCACCACCATGCCGCCGTCGCCGAAGCAGCCCAGGTTCTTGCTTGGGAAGAAGCTGAGGCAGCCCAGGTCCCCCATCGAGCCCACCTTGCGGCCCCGGTAGGTGGCGCCGATAGCCTGCGCGCAGTCCTCCACCACCCGTAGCCCGTGCCTGTGCGCGATGTCGAGGATCGGGTCCATCTCGCAGGGCTGGCCGTAGAGGTGGACGGGCAGAATGACCCGCGTCCGCGGCGTGACGGCCGCCTCCAGGAGCGCCGCGTCGAGGTTGAAGGTCTCCGGCACGATGTCCACGAAGACCGGCGTGGCTCCCAGGATACCGATCGCCTCGGTGGTGGCCACGAAGGTGAAGGGTGTTGTGATCACCTCGTCGCCGGGGCCGATACCCATCGCCCGTAGCGACAGGTGGAGCGCGTCGGTGCAGTTGGCCACTCCCACGCCGTGCGAACACTGGCAGTAGGCGGCCAGGTCGGCCTCCAGCGCCTTCACGTTGGGTCCGAGGATGTAGGCGGCCGCGGCCGCGCTCTGCTGCATGGCCGCGTCGATCTCCGCCTTATGAAGCTGGTACTGCAGCTTGAGGTCGACCAGAGGGATCATGGCTCTCGCTCCACCGTGTTCTGATTGAGGGTATAGCGCCTGCCGCACTCGGCGCAAGCGGCGCGTCCATCTTCGAAGGCCAGCCGAACGCCGCACTCGCAGGCCCACCCCCGCGGCCGGGCCGGGTTGCCCACGAGGACGGCGTAGGCCGGCACGTCGCGGGTGACCACGGAGCCTGCGCCGATGAGCGCGTGCTCGCCGATGGTGATCCCGCAGACGATGGTGGCGTTGGCCCCGATGGAGGCCCCGCGCTTCACCAGCGTGGGATGGTAGTCGGCGTCGGTGTTCCGCGGGAAGGCCGCCCTGGGCGTCAGCACATTGGTGAAGACCATGCTGGGACCGCAGAAGACGTCATCCTCCAGCGTGACGCCGGTGTAGACCGAGACGTTGTTCTGGACCTTCACGTTGCGGCCGATGTGCACGCCGGGGGAGATCACGACGTTCTGGCCGATGCGGCAATCCGGGCCGATGGCGCAGCCCTTCATGACATGCGAGAAGTGCCATATCTGGGTGCCCGCGCCGATCTCGCACGGCTCATCCACATACGCTGAGGGATGAATCTTCACGTCGTTGCGGTCACTCAAGGCGGCGGAGGCTCCTATCGCTGCGAGGCTTCGGCGGCGCACACTCGTTGTACCCGCTCCACGGCGGCCGTGGAGCAGGACGCAGGCGCCGGCCATGGGCGCGATGCCGGCAGGTCCATGCTAAGATGCGTGCATGCGCACCACACTGGACCTCCCCGATGACCTCGTCCAAAGCGCCAAGATCGCCGCGGTGCGGCGAGGCATGACGCTGCGCACCCTGGTGGCGCGAGCGGTCGCCCGCGACCTGGCCGAAGCCGATGCGCCGGCGCCTCCGGTCCGCCGGGTCACGTTCCCGATCTTCCGCCCCTCCGTCGACGCACGGCCGCTGACCGCCGAGGAGGTCCGGGCGGATGAGGTGGAAGAGGACCGCAGGCTCGGCGCCCTGATCGCGTGAGCCGCTACCTGGTGGATGTCAACGTGCTGATTGCCCTGCTCTACTCCGGGCACGCAGACTCCCGCGCCGCACTGGCATGGTTGGCGGACAAACAGGCCCCTCGGGGATAGCCGCCCACCCGGCAGGAGGCTCCGTGCCTCGCCGCGAATTCAGGTCCGGCCGCGCACCGTGCCGGACCGAACGGATGCCGCCGGAGGGATACCCAATGCTACGCAACGTTATTCCGGGACTTCGTCCGGTCACGTGGGAGAACGCGAACCGCCAGAACGAGTTCGTGCAGTGCGTCATCTCGGCCCTGGGCGCCCTGGGCGAGGAGGTCGACTACCCGATCCTCTGCGCCGTCTCCGGTTGCGCCTTCCGCACCTCGTTCCCCATGCCCTCCTCGCAGCCCTGGAACCACGGCAACTACCACGTGGTCCACACCCCGCCCATCATCGACCACACCTTCCGAATGGTCGGCTACCGCGTGACGCACCGGGTTAGCGGCGACTACGAAGCCGACCGGCGGCGCATCGTGGAGAGCATCGACAAGGGCGTCCCGGTGGTCACGCTGGAGGGCGTCATCAACTGCGCGGACGCCTGCGTCATCGCGGGCTACGACGACGGAGGCGACGTGCTGCTGGGCTATAGCCCCTTCATGGATATCCCGGAGGACCACTCCGAGCCGCACGACGTCACCGGCTACTTTCGCAAGAGCGGCCGGCACGGCGGCTTCTTCGGAGGCGGAAGCCTCGGCCGCATCCTGACCATCGACGGCAGGATCGCGAAGCCGGACGACGCCGCGGTCCTCGCCGAGACCCTTCGGCTCGCAGCGCGGCTCATCGGCGAGCCCTGCCTCGTCGCCGGCCGGCACAACGGGATCGCCGCCCACCGTGCCTTCGCCCACGCCCTGCGGAGCGCCGCGTGGGACGACCACTTCGAGCCGTACCTCAACGTCATGTGCAACTTCAAGCAGTACCTCGACCGCCAGTACGCCGCCGGATACCTCCGACTGGCCGGCCGCGGCGACCTTGCGGACCTCTACACCCGCATCGCCGACATCGTCGACGAGATGGGCCACATGATCCCGCAGGACTTCTCGGTCGCCCACCTCTTCAGCAGCAAGCGCACGCTCGAGCCCTACTGCCGCGCCATAGAGCAGGTCGCCGACCTTGAGGAGCAGGCCCGGCCGCTGATGGCGTGACGCCGGCGTCCGCGGCCCACGATCACCGAGGAACCTCAGCCCGGGCCTTTCCGGTTTTGCATACCCCGCGCGAGTAGTCCCGATGTCGGCCATGCATGCCGTTAACGCCATTATGTGGTAGCGTTCACTATCGCGCCGCTTCGGGAGGTGTTTGCTATGTTCCGTCGGTTCATCGCGTGTGCCATCCTCTGCGTCGTCGCCGGGCCTGCCTCGTTGGGGCAGTCGCGTCCCGGGAGCGTCGGGCCGGTCGCCGGGTACGGTCGCCTGCCCATGACCTTCGAGAAGAACACCGGCCGCTACGACAAGCGCGTGCGCTTCCTGGCACGCACCGCCGGCGGGACGCTCTTCCTCACCGACCGCGAGGCGGTGCTCTCGCTCCCGGTCCGGGACCCGCAGCCTGCGGCGAAGGCCGAGCCGCGCCTGGGTCCGGCCATGGGCGAAATGCCCGAGCCAACGAAGCCCGCCCGCCGCTCCGTGCTGCGCATGAAGCTGGCCGGGTCCGCCGGAGCCGCCTCGGCCGTGGGGCTCCAGAAGCAGCAGGGCATCGTCAACTACTTCATCGGCAACGATCCAAAGAAGTGGCGCACCCGTGTGCCCACCTATGCCCGCGTGAAGATGGCCGGCGTCTACCCCGGCATCGACCTGGTCTACTACGGCTCGCCCGCCCGTGCGCTGGAGTACGACTTCGTCGTGAAGCCCGGCGCCGACCCCCGCTGCATCCGCCTCGCCTTCAGCGGCGCCCGCAAGCTGTCCCTCGCCTCCAACGGCGACCTCATCGCGAACACCGAGGCAGGCGACGTCCGCCTCAAGCGCCCCTACGCCTACCAGCAGGTGGGCGGCAAGCGCGTGCAGGTCGCGTGCGGCTACAGCCTGAAGGCGCGGGAGGTGTCGGTTCGCGTGGCCCGCTACGATGTGAGTCGGGCGCTGGTGGTGGACCCGGTGCTGGTGCTTAACTATGCCACCTACCTTGGCGGACAGTCCGGCGAGCAGCCCGCAGGTATCAAGGTTGATGAGGCCGGATTCGCGATGATCGTCGGCACAACCTGGTCGCCTGACTTCCCTACACCGGGGGGCTATGGCAGCAACCCTCTTGCAGGCAACACCGATGTCTTTGTGGCTCGCATGAACCCGACGGGCACATCGCAGGTCTACGGCACATTCCTGGGCGGCAGCGGCACAGACTACGGGGCAGGCATCGCGATCGGTCCGGGGGGCAGTATTGTTATCGCTGGAGACACGAACTCACCCGACCTGCCAACGCCGGGTGGCGCCTTCACCCAGCCCAACCTGGGCGGCGGCACCTCCACGATCGATGCGTTCGTCCTCAAGCTGAACGCGGTTGGTGACGAACTGCACTATGGCACCTACGTTGGCGGCAGCTCGTACGACACTGCAGTTGGCGTAGCAGTCGACACCGACGGTTGCGCCTACGTTGCGGGCACAACTCAGTCGACCAACTTCCCTACGGTAGCAGGATCGTACAAGACAGCTTGGACCAGTAGAAACTCGGAACTGTTTGCGTTCAAACTAACTTCCCAAGGTTCTGGCCTAGTATATGCAACATATATAGATCTAACCGGCGGATATTCGTTATCTGAACAAGTCATGTCAGCAATGTGTCTTGACGATAATAGGAATGTTATCATGGCCGGGACACGCCAAGACTGGGACACGATGAGCATGCGCATCTATGCCTTCGCCGTGGGGCTGAACGCGGCAGGCACTGCTATTCGATGGCACGCACGGCTGGGAGGTGAGACGCATGCATACGGTCGCGCCGTTGCGGTCGATCGCACGGGCGCAGTCTATCTTGCTGGCTACACCAAGGAGCAACCCGTTGGCCTTGGACCAGGCGCCTTTTCTACGTACCTCGGCGGTTCATACGACGCATTTGTACTGAAGTGCGACACCAATGGCATGGTCTACGGTACGTACCTCGGCGGCTCGGACCTCGATCAGGCTTCCGGTATCGCAGTAGGCCCTGACGGCAAAGCCTGTGTAACCGGGATCACGCTCTCGCCCGATCTGCCGGTGCCCGGAGGGACGAGCCACCTGCCCGTAGGCCGGTACGATGGCTTCGTTGCCCTGCTGAGTGCGTCGGGTGACGCGCTTCAGAATGCCACGTACCTGGGTGGTGCCTACGACGACGAGCACTTCGTCGTCGATGTTGATGCCATAGGCGGCATCTATTTGGCGGGTCGCACCACATCGTCGGACCTACCGACTACGCCCGGTGCTGTGCAGCCAACCATTAAGGCTGGAGCCGACACTTACATCGCCAAGATACGTCCCACTGATCCATTACCTACGACTCTAGTGCTGGCTGACGTCGTCGGCAAGCCAGGCTCCTCCGTAGTCCTCGACGCGCAGTTGGTTGCCACAGCGGCCCGCTGGCCTGTGATGGGCCGACGGATCACTTTCGAAGTGGCCGGAACGCCTGTGGGGGCTGAGGTAACTAACGAACAGGGCAAGGCGGTCTTCCTTCTGCCGCTGACCGATGCGATGGGTGTTGGCGCGCTTCCGGTGGCGGCCAAGTTCGCTGGTGATGCTGACTTCGCGCAAGCTGAGAGCACCGCCACCCTCACGGTCACCCCGGCGCCGACCTTCACCTACGTAGTAGACCGTAACGGCGTGATCTCGGAGTCGGTCCGGCTCAAGGCGTGGCTTAAGCGTCTGACCGACAATGCCTGGCTTCCGGGCCGGTCGCTAGCCTTCTCCATTGCCGGCACACAGGTCGGCACGGCCTCCACAGACGGCTCCGGCATGGCGTACCTGGACTGGGTTGTCTCAGAGGCTGCCGGTCCCCGCACCATGACCGTGGCCTTTGCCGGCTCCGCGGAGTACATGGCAAGCTCGGGGGAGGCTGTCCTGACGGTTGAGCCAGTCCACGTGACCTCCCTCACCGTCCCGGACCGTGCCGCCGAGTTGGCGGATTACACCCTCCTCAAGGCCTACCTGTGCCGGGATGACCAGGTGCCCATCGAGGGGAAGGCCGTCTCGTTCCATGTGGACGGGAGCACGGTGGGCTCGGCCACCTCGAACTACCAGGGGCGCGCCATGCTGGAGTTCACCGTTCCCGGCTCCACCGCGCCGGGGCGGCACGACCTGGAGGCGCGCTGGGCGGGCAACGGCGGCTACCTGGCCTCCAGCGCCTCGGCGGCGCTCTGGGTCGCCAAAGCCCCCAGCTACCTCTGGCTGGCTTCGCGGACCATCAAGCAGGGCGGAGCGGCCTACCTGCGGTCCTACCTGCGGCGCCTGCCGGACTACGTCTGGCTGCCCGGCAAGACCGTCAGCTACAAGCTCAACGGCACGGCACTGGGCACGGCGGTGACCGACGCGGGCGGTTGCGCGTCACTGCTCCACAACGCGCCGCCCTCGATGGCCCTCGGCGGCCACCCCATGGTCGCCACCTTCCCCGGCGATGTAACCTACCTGCCCAACGGCAGCAGCGGGGTGCTGACGGTCGTGCCGTAGGGCGACGCCGGGCGCGGCAGGTGCGTGCGAAGCGAGGGTGCGGCGGCCCCGCAAGGGGGGTCCTTCGCTTCGCTCAGGATGACGGTCGTGTTGCGCGTGTTGCTGGATATTTGGCTGGGGCGAGGTGTGCTGCCTGAGCCCCCGACCGGGCTCCGCAGCCTGCCCCGCACCAGAGGGCGTAGGGCGAACGGGGATCAGGCCGACACGGCGGCCGGCACCGGTTCGAACGCCTCGCCGGCCTGCGTGCGGTAGACGAGGAAGTCGGAATCCAGCGTGAAGACACGTAGCAGACCCAGCGTCTCGGCCGCCGATACGAGGGATGCGTCTCCGAGGTCCATGGGTGTGTCCCAGAACCGCGCCATCAATGCCCGCATCCTTCCGCGCTCGGCCGGCACATGCTCATGTAGGAGGAGTAGGCCATCCGTAACAAGGGCCCAGAGCGCGTCCTGGGCACGGTGGCCACCGGCCCGCCCGAGCAGGTGCATGGCTTCGGCCAAGCATGCCCACGTCGTCACGAGAGGTCCGGTGAGTCCGGGGAGAGCCTTCCTGCAGTCCTCGTGTCTTGCATCGTTGCGGTCGAGCAGGGCTACCAGCGGGCCTGTGTCACAGAGGGTCATAGGCGCCCCTCCCGATGCTTGCGATCAAGGTGGTCGCCGAAAGCTGTCTTGTGCTCAGAGAGCCGGGAGGGCTTGCCGTCGGTGTTCTCGGCGCTGTCGATGACGCCGATGCGGCCGGCCAGCATCTCCGCCAACGAAGGGGCCGCCACCGGCTTCCCGTCCGCCTCGCGCTCGGCGAGCCGTCGCAGGTAGCCGCTGAGGCTCTCGCCCGCCGCGGCGGCCTTGCGGCGCAGACTGGCTTCGACCTGGGGCGCGATATCGATTGTTACGGTCATACGCTTGCCTCCTCGCCCACTCCCGCACCAGATTATACAGCACCCCCTGACTACTGCCGGAGGATGGCGACGATCTCGCCCATGTACATGCGGTGGTAGTCCTGGTGCGGGTAGAAGGTCTGTAGCGAGGGGTCGAGGAAGTGCGTGGGGTCCAGGTCCTGCGTGTAGATCTTGCGGCAGATGATCGACATGCGCGCCTCGCGGAAGATGGTGCTGCCGGGTTCGGGGCCTTCGATGGCGGTCAGGCCGGCGGCGGCCGACTTGGAGGGCGTGTCGCGGCCGGAGCGCGTGCCGCAGAAGTTGAGGGCGCCCCGGTGGTCCTCGTCGAGGAAGCAGAGCGTGTGGAACCGGCTCCGCTCCATGTAGTCGAACGTGCAGCGCGTGGGGCGGACGACGCACCAGCAGACGTCCTTGCCCCACATATGGCCCACGCCTCCCCAGCTGGCGGTCATCGTGTTGTGGTCGGACGGGCCGCCCGCGGTGATGAGCATCCAGTCGTCGGCCAGCAGGCTGAAGGGGTTCTCGTCGAGCTGGCGTGGCTGCAGGCGGGTCATGCGCGGGTCTCCTTGCCGGGGGTTACATCCTATCTGAGGGGCTGGCCGGGCCGGATGATAGGGTGCGATGGGGCTCGTTGGCGTCATACTTAGAGCGCGTCCGCGCCTTGCCGTCCCGGTGAGCCGGCGCCTCCATCCATGAGAGCATTTCGACTACTTAACAGGTTCCTCAAACCCTACCGCACGTGGGCCATCCTGGCGCCGCTCTGCATGGTGCTGGAAGTCTCCATGGACGTGCTGCAGCCGCGGCTCATCCAGGGCATCATCGACCAGGGCATCGCCGGGCGCGACCAGGCGTACGTGCTGCATACCGGCCTCGCCATGCTGGGCGTGGCTCTGGTGGGCATCCTGGGCGGCGTCCTCTGCACGGTCTTCGCCGTCTGGGTCTCCGAGGGCTATGCCGCGGACCTGCGCCGCGCGCTCTTCGCCAAGGTGCAGACGCTCTCCTTCGCCAACCTCGACGCGCTGGAGACCGGCGCGCTCATCACCCGCCTCACGAACGATGTGACCCAGGTGCAGGGGCTGGTGATGGCCATGCTCCGCTTCATGGTGCGGGTCCCGCTGCTGCTGGTGGGGAGCCTCACCATGGCGGTGGTCACCAGCCCCAAGCTGGCGACGCTCTTCCTTCCGCTGACGCCGCTGGTGGCCCTGACCCTGGCGCTCATCATCCGCAAGAGCTACCCGCTCTACGGCCAGGTGCAGGCCCGGCTGGACACGCTGAACAACGTGCTGCAGGAGAACCTTGCCGGCGTGCGCGTGGTGAAGGCCTTCGCCCGGGCCGACCACGAGGGGCGGCGTTTCGGCCGCGCCAACGAGGACCTCGTGACCACCAACATCACCGTGGCCCGGATCGGCGCCGCCACCATGCCGCTGATGATGCTCTTCCTCAACCTGGGCGTCGTCTCGGTCCTGTGGCTGGGCGGGTACTGGTCGGTGCACCACGGGCTCGAGGTAGGCCGCATCGTCGCCTTCGTCAACTACATGGTGCAGACGCTCATGTCGCTGATGATCGTCAGCATGCTGATCATGATGCTCAGCCGATCCGAGGCCAGCGCCAAGCGGCTCAACGAAGTCTTCGACAGCCTGCCGCGGGTGACGCCGCCGGACGCGCCCGAAGCCCCCGAGACCGTGCGCGGCCGCCTGGCCTTCGAGAACGTGAGCTTCGCCTACGACGGCGAGGAGAACCGGCCCGCCCTCACCGACCTGAGCTTCACCGTGGAGCCCGGTGAGACCGTGGCCGTGCTGGGCGCCACGGGCTCCGGCAAGTCGTCGCTCGTGGGCCTGGCGCCGCGGTTCTACGACGTGACCGCCGGGCGCGTGACGCTGGACGGCGTGGACGTGCGGCGGATCGACCCCGACCTCCTGCGCCGCGCCGTGGCGGTGGCCCTGCAGGAGACGGTCCTCTTCAGCGGCACCGTGCGCGACAACATCCGCTACGGCCGGCCCGACGCCACCGACGAAGAGGTGGAGGATGCCGCCCGTGCCGCCGAGGCCGACGGCTTCATTGGCGGCCTGGCCGAGGGATACGACACCCTGGTAGGCCAGCGCGGGGTGAACCTCTCCGGCGGCCAGAAGCAGCGCATCGCCATCGCACGGGCGCTGCTGGTGCGTCCCGCCCTGCTCATCATGGACGACAGCACCAGCGCGGTGGACGTGCGGACGGAAGCGCGCATCCGCCAGAACCTGGCCGCCTCCGCCGGGGGGCAGTCGCGCCTGATCGTGGCCCAGCGCGTCAGCTCCGCCATGGGCGCCGACCGCGTGCTGGTGCTGGATGAAGGGCGGCTGGTGGCGCAGGGCTCCCACGCGGACCTGCTGCGCACGAGCCCGATCTACCGCGAGATTTACGAGTCGCAGATGGAACCGGGGGTGCACGCCGATGCCCCCGCCTAGCCGACCCGCGGCGCAGAAGCCCGACGCCGCCCCGCCCATCTTCGGCCGGCACGGCCCCGGCCACGGCATGGGCCCCGGCGGCCGCGCCAAGGACGCCCGCGGAGCCGTGCGCCGCCTCTGGGGGTACCTCCGCGGACAGCAGGCGCCGCTCATCATCGCGTCGCTCCTGGCCATCGTCACCACCTGCCTGGGCCTGCTGGGCCCGTTCCTGATGACCCGCGCCATCGACCGCTGCATCGTCCCGCGCGACCTGTCCGCCCTGTCGCGCACCATGCTGATGATGCTGGCGGCCTACGTGGCCGGTTCGGCTCTCACGTGGGTGCAGGGCCTCATCATGGCCGGGGTGGCCCAGCGGACCATCCAGGCCGTGCGGGCCGACCTGTTCGCGGCCATGCAGCGCCTGCCGCTCCGCTACTTCGACACGAAGTCGCACGGCGACCTGATGAGCCGCCTCACCAACGATGTCGAGGCCATCAGCCGCGTCATGACCGACAGCGTCACCGGGCTCGTGGCCGGCGTGCTGGGCATGGTGGGCGCGGCGGCCATGATGCTGAGCATCAACGCGATGCTCGCCCTGGCCACCATGCTGACCGTCATCGGCAGCACGCTGGTCACCACCCGGTGGCTCGGAAGCCGCATCGGCAAGGCCATGCGGGCGCAGCAGGGCAGCCTGGGCGCGCTGAACGGGATCATCGAGGAGACGCTGGGCGGGCAGAAGGCCGTCATCGCCTACCGGCGGCAGTCAGCAGCGCTGGAGGAGTTCGACGCCAGGAACGCCGAGTTGCGGAAGGCGGCAATCGGCGCCCAGATGTACGCGGGCTATATGGGCCCCTTCATGAACGGATCCAACAACATCTGCATGGCGGTGGTGGCCGGACTGGGCGGCATGCTGGCCCTGCGCGGAGCGGCCACCGTGGGGGCCATCGCGGGCTTCATCTCCTATGCGCGCTACTTCGGCCGCCCGCTGGCCGAGATCGGCAACCTCTACGGCGGCATCCAGGGCGCCCTGGCCGCCGCCGAGCGCGTCTTCGAGGTGATGGACGAGCGGCCCGAGGAGGACGCCGCCCCCGGCGCCGAGCCGCCGGTCCTGCGCGGCGAGGTGACCCTCGAGGACGTCTGCTTCGGCTACGAGCCCGACGCACCCGTCCTGAAGGAGGTGAGCCTCCACGCCGAGCCCGGCGAGACGGTGGCGCTCATCGGACCCACCGGCGCGGGCAAGACCACCGTCATCAACCTGCTCACCCGCTTCTACGACGTGGACACGGGCCGCATCCTGATCGACGGCCGGGACATCCGCGAGTTGCCCAAGGCCGAGCTACGGCGACAGGTGGCCCTGGTGCTGCAGGACCCCTACCTCTTCGCCGGCGACGTGCGCGAGAACATCCGCTACGGCCGGCTGGACGCCACCGACGACGAGGTGGTCCGCGCCGCCGAGGCCGCCAACGCGCACGGCTTCATCGAGCGCCTGCCCCACGGCTACGAGACGCACCTCTCCGAACGCGGCTCGAACCTGAGCCAGGGACAGCGGCAGCTGATCAGCATCGCCCGGGCGATCCTGGCGGACCCGCGGCTGCTGATCCTCGACGAGGCCACCAGCAGCGTCGACACCCGCACTGAGCAGCACATCCAGCAGGCCATGGCGCGGCTGATGGAGGGGCGCACCAGCTTCGTCATCGCGCACCGGCTCAGCACCATCCGCAAGGCCGACCAGATCCTCTATATTCGCGCGGGCCGCATCTGCGAGCGGGGCAACCACGCCCAGCTCATGGCCCTGCGCGGCGAGTACTGGGCGCTCACCACAGGCAACGCCGGCGAGGCGGTGGACGAGGAGCGCGACGCCTGCCCGCCCCAGATCGCGACGGCTACGGCCTGACCTTCGGCTCCTCGTAGATCTCAGCCGGACCGATGGCGTCGGGATAGAGGGGCCGCAGGTAGCGCCGCACCTGCCAGCAGAGCCCGCACTTCTGCGGGTAGCCACTGCGCGGCGTGTAGCCGTGGCGCTCGGCCAGGGTCAGGAGGCCGATGGGACCGGTGTGGTAGACCGCGTCCACGATGACGCTCCGCCCCAGGAAGCCCTGCGCCATGAGATCGGGCAAGCTGATCTCCCGCGTATGGCCCAGGATGATGCCGCAGCAGGTGAGGATGTTGCCGTGGAGGTCGATGTGCACCTCCCAGACGGTCTCCGGGCGGAACTCCTGCGCGCAGTGCGCCACGCCCTCTCCGCCGTGCCACATGGCATCGACGAGCTGGTCGAGGGGCTTCTCGGGGAACATGGAGTAGAGGTCGTCGCCCGCCCGGCCCGAGAGGAGGGGCGGGTTGCGCCGCGTGAAGTCGGCCAGGCGCGCCGGGTCGCGAGCGATGGCGGCGTTCTCATCCGCCACGGCCTTCGAGGGCGCGCCGGCGATGACGTTACGCTCACCGAAGAGCTCGCGGGCGGCCTCCAGGCAGTGGCCGTAGTGAGCCGGCGGGCACATGGCCTGGTGGTAGGGGTCGGAGCTGATGAGCAACCCCTCCACGCCGTAGCCGCGTAGCTCGGTCAGCCGCTCTCGGGCGATGTCGAGCGAGGAGGCGAAGGTGGCGTTGGTCTCGATGAAGTGGGGCGCCACGCCCTGATCGCCCGCCTCGCGGCAGAGGCGGCGGAGCGCCTCCCAGTGCATCATGGCCTCGCCGCCGGCGATGTGGACCACGCGGTCGATGGCGTGCATCTGCCGCAGGTGCTCCAGGGCGTCGTCGTGCGGCGTGTGGCGGTCTGGACGGTCCGGGCAGCAGTTGAAGCAGCAGTGCGCGCAGGCGAGCGTACATCGGTAGGTGTAGAGGACGCCGGCGACGTGCTTCAGGCCGATGGCGGCGGCTAGGCCCTCCTCGTCGATGACCTGCCGAACGGGGCGTGGGTCGCGTACGGGCATGGGGCACATGGGCGTCCTCTCTTTCGCGTCTACCGGGTGGTGAAGGGCATGGAGCCCTGCAGGCCCCTCTGCCGCATGAAGGTCACGTCGTCGAAGTCGCCCATGGGCTCCAGCTCGATGCCCGAGCCGCGAAACGCGACGAACAGGTTATCGTTCTCATCGCCATGCACATTCCCGAACCAGCGCGCGGCGAAGGCGATGTCGCCGCCGAAGAAGCAGGCTCCCGGCGCGGAGCGGCTGCAGGTCCACTCGTCGTAGAAGCGCCGAGTGAGCCAGCCGCCGTTGATGCCCTTGTCGGCGATGCGGGTGCAGACGAAGTGGCACGCCCAGGGCGCGCCCGGCGTGAAGAGCCCGGTGGCCATGAAGGTGAGCTGCCCGTCCGGCTCCAGCCCCTTGGCGGGCTGGTGGAGCAGGACCACCCGGCTGCTGCCCCGCTCACCGCCCTTGTCGCCGCTGACCCACTCGCGGCAAATCTCCGTCCAGCGGCCCGGCTCACGCGCCACGCGCCGGACCTGGAAGCGGAGCGGGTGGCCGCCCGGCACGTTCTGCATGAGGCCCACCCAGAGCGTGGCGCGGCCCTTGTCGTCGCCTCCCTGCGCCGCGCCCGGCGGGACCTCGGACGCGAAGCCCAGGTCCTCCTCAGGCCCGAAGGCCAGGCCGCCGTGGTCGGGACGGGCCAGCCGCACGGCCAGGTTCTTGCCGGGGCCGCGCCAGAGCAGGACGGCCAATTGCTTGCCGAAGGCCGTCAGCGTCACCTGGACGCCCGCGCTGTCGGGGACGCGCTGCGCCGGGCCGACGACGGGATGGCCGCCCTGCATCGCCGTGGGCCGCATCTCGATGCCCTGGGCCAGCGGATAAGCCACCCAGGCCGCGTTGCCCAGCGTGGCCGCGCTGGGGTCGCCCAGCACGCCGGCCGGGGCGACCTCGATCTCGTCGCCCCACCTGGGCCCCTCTTTCACGGGGTCCGATCCCTGCCAGAACCGCACGTAGAGCTTGCCGGGCTGGTCGGGCGCCAGGCTGGGCCGCGCCGCCCCGGCCGAGGACTCGGGCTTCGCGGCGCCGGGCGCCAGTCGGCCACCGAAGAGGAGCAGCCTTCCGCCCGTCGAGGCGAGCGTCGGGGCGCAGTAGGTCTTGCCGATGGTGTGGCGGAGGCCCGCGGTGGTGGAGTAGCCGTAGTCGATATCCGCCGCCACGCGACGTTCGCCGAAGATGCCGTTCCAGTTCCAGTCAACCAGCGTGGTCTTGCCGTCGTGCCCCGGCTTGATGCGGTAGTGGTAGGGCGGCCCGCTAATGAAGGCGACCTTCTCCGGCGGGAAGGGCAGGCGCTCGTCCAGCTGGGTCTCGCGCAGGGCCAGGGAGGCCAGTTCGCCGTCGGAATAGCGGATGGCGTTTGGATTGCCGCCCAGCTGATAGCTGTAGGAGTAGCTCATGAGGCTCGGGTACATGGGGCACCAGCTGGCAGGCCAGTGGCCCGTGTGGTCCAAGCCCAGCTGGTGCCCGAACTCGTGCACGAAGACCGCCACGAAGGCCGCGCTGCCGGAACTGCCCCGATCCGACATCTCGCTAGACTGGCCGCCGCCGCCATTGTAGACCACCATGTAGTGCGTGACCCCGCGGTGCGCGGCGGCGTGGTACCGGTCACCCATGGTCCACCAGGGCAGGTTCCGGTCGGCCTCCACGCCCTGTGGGAGCCAGATGGCGTGGATCGACATCCCCGTGCTGCCGTCCGGGTTGGCGCACTTGAGCCTGGCGTAGACCTCCTGGACGCGGGGCCATTCGGCCTGCAGCGGAGCCACGGGCTGCCCGAACTGCGGCTGCACCTCCACGACCACGTCGGCGCGCAGCACCGTGCAACCCAGCGCCTTCAGGTCCACGCCGCCGGGCTGGATGCGGCCGTCCTCCCAGCCGTTGAGCAGGCCGTCGGCATCCTCATCACCGAAGGCCACCGCCTCGGGCTTCCGGCCGGCGAGGTGGTAGTGGACGCGCACATCGGTCCCGGAGAAGCGCTCCGTAGTGCGGTTCACGCGGATCTGGTCGGGCTTGCCGTCGCCGTCCATGTCGCCCGTGAGCACGAGGAGGCCCCTGCCGGCCGGGGTGCGCGGGGCTTTGTGGGCGACGACGGCGTAGTGCAGGGGCTCACCGGGCGCTGAGGTGCGCCGAAGCAGCACGGTGCGCCGCGCTCCGCGGAGCAGCACATCCTGAAGGCCGTCGCCACCGTAGTCGGCAACCGTGGCCGTGGCGCCGACGCCGGGCAGCATCTCACGCGGGATGTCGCAGACCTCCGCCGGCGCTCCCAGCGAGGCGGCGGACTGGCCGGGCAGGGCCGTCACCACGCCGTTGGCGCCTACCACCAGCACGGCGAAGCGCGCCGGGGCCGGGAGCGAGACGACACAGGCGGCGACCGCGTCGATCCCCACGCCGCTCCGGAGCCGGGCCTGCCACGCGGGCTTGCCCACGGGCGTCTGCAGGCGGCCGTCGATGAAGCCGCCGTCGCCGGGGTAGTAGATCAGCAGGTCATCCTTGCCGTCGCCGTCCACGTCCGCCACCATAGGCGTCGCATTCGCCGGGCAGTCGCCCCAGAAGGCGCCCTGCTTGCAGAAGTCATCGGCGCGGAGCCGGGCAGGCGCGAAGGCGCAGAGGGCGGCGGCGCCCAGGAGCAGGAAACGGAGTGGGGTCATTATTTCACCAGATGTAAAATGTGTAGGTCTTCACGCCCAGGATGCCGCGCAGGAAGCTCCACATGCCCCCCACGGCGAACTCCCCCAGCACAAGTCCCACGAAGAAGGGGATCGCGGCGCGGTATCCGGCCAGCCCCCGCCACCGTAGCAGCAGCGACTTGATGGCCCAGCTGATCATGATGGGCATCCAGATGTAGTCCAGCCCGAACGACATGCCCAGGGCGTAGCCCGCCGGGTGGAAAGGGAAGCCGTGGAACGCCACGCTCATGCGGCCCAGCGCCACAGCGATGAGCGCACCGATGGCCATGGCGAAGACGGACACCTGGTTGGGCAGGACGGGCGTGGTGATCCACTGCTGTAGCCGGCCATAGGTGTCGGCGGCGAATGCCGAACCGGGCGCGGCGGGGTGGACCGCCGTGGCGTAGACGCGCCCATATGAGAGGTGCAGCATGGCCCAGAAGGCCGAGATCACTCCCACCACGCCCGCGATCGCCAGGGCGATGAACATGGCCCGCGTGCGCAACCCGCTCTGGGCCCCGGCCTTCAGGCACTCGACCTGCTGCGGCATGAGGAGGCCACGGTGCATCCGGTTCTGGAAGTAGAGCAGCGAGAAGACCGCCAGCCCCTTGGGACCGATGGCCGTGGTGCCCAGCGCCGCCACCAGCATTCCGCTGGCGCCCACCCATCCGATCTCATGCGCCGGCGGGCCGGCCTCGGCGCGAACTCGGGCGGCGGCGGTGCAGAAGGCCAGGTAGAGGACCACGTAGGTCACCGAGAGCGCCGGAGAGAGCCCCGCCTGCATCAGGAAGGCCGCCATGCCCGCCGTGCATCCCAGCAGGGCGAAGAACGCAAAGGAGTAGGAGACGCCACCGTCGCCCTTGCCGCGGAAGCTCACGGCCTCCTTGAGGACCCCGGCCAGGTAGCCCCTTCCGAACCAGAGCGAGGTGAGTGCCAGCGCGATCCATCCGCCGAAGGACTGCTCGCGGAGGTAGGGGTACCAGGGGTCCGGGTCCATGACGCCGATGGAGGCGCAGTAGATCTGCTGTGCCTTTCGGGCGAAGTAGAAGAACCAGCAAGAGAAGGCCAGGCTGGTGGGCATGAAGAAGCTGAGGCCGATGGCGAAGGGATAGAACGACATGGGCGTCCATCCCACGGCGTTCCACGGCGGGTAGGGCGCCAGCATGGGGCTCAGGTCCTGCACCTTCACGTTGATGGAGGGCAGCGAGGGAAAGAACTGCTGCAGGCCGTTCAGCAGGTCGATGCACGCGGAGAGGGCGAATCCGCCCCACATGAGCTTGCTGCGGAAGATCGGGTTCGAGCCGCCGCCCTCGGTGATCATCAGCGGGATCTGCACCACGGGGTAGGTGAGCCGCTCGTTGTCGGTCCACTGCCTTCGGAGCAGCAGCCCGATCAGCAGCGTGGCGCCCAGCGTAGAAAGGAGGAAGATGCTCCAGTAGCCCATGGGCGCCAGCCAGGGCTGGATATGGTCCCACTGGTAGAGGCTCGAGTAGCCCTGCTCGTAGGCTTTGACGTTGTCGTTGAGCTCCGTCATGGTGAGCCATGACGGCAGTAGCGGCGCGATCTGGCTGCTCCAGTTGTTGCCCGCGTTGGCGAAGTAGGCCACGTGCGGGATGGAGGGCACGACCATCTGCAGGGAATCGTGGCCGGCAAGGCTGCTGCCCGTCGCCACCATGGCATAGACCACCAGCATCTCCTGGCGGCGCAGGGCGATGCGGGGGAGCCAGTGGCGCAATGCGGCATTGATGGCCAGCAACGCCATCAGCGAGAAGATGACGTTGTAGAAGAGCGACATGCACGTGGGGAAGCCGGAGTAGTCCAGCGCCTCGGCCCGTGCGATCCAGAGGCTGTTCGGCGGGATGAGCAGGGCTCCGAGCAGCAGCGTCCAGGGCCGGTAGCGCTCCGAGGCGGCGGGTTTGATCCTCGCCTCGGAGCGTCCGGTCTCGGGATTGGCGCTCATACGGCCCTGCCTGTTCCCGGTTGCACCGCCTACTTCTTCAGCAGGTCGATGGCCTTGTCCAGCTGCGGATCGCGCTCTGCGAGCCAGTCCTCGGCGGTCATCTCAACCTGATAGTCGGGCTTCTCGCCCATGTTCTCCAACGGCGTGCCGTCCAGGCGGTAGACGCCGGAACCGGGCATTCGGGCGCGGCTGCCGTCCACCAGGCCAAGCTCCCAGGTCCAGATTACGTAGCCCGGCGTAGGCATTCCGACCAGTTTGGCCAGGCCGGCGGTCCGCATGGCGCAGGGGAACATCTCGGCGTTGGAGAAGCTATGCTCGTTCATCATGACGATGACAGGCTTGGTCCAGCCGCGGCCCGGAGCCGGCTCAGTCAGGCCGTCACGTGGCTTGTACTGGGCGTGTGGCTTCTGCGAGAGCCAGCCAAGCAGCGTGTCGGAGATGTTGCCGCCGCCGTTGAAGCGGACGTCGATGACCATCGCCTCTTTGCCGATGCTGAACTCGTAGAACTCACGCTCGAAGGTGACCTGATTGGCGCCGCCCATGCCGGCGATATGGACGTAGCCCACCTTGCCGCCGGTCTGCTTCTCAGTGTATTCGCGCAGCCGCTCGGTGCGGTTGCGGTAGTGGATATCGCCCCACTCGCCGCCGCCCAACGCGACGTACTTCACGGTGCGGGAGCCTTCGCGGCCGGGCTTGGTGTTCACGGTGAACTCAAGCTCGCGGCCCACCTTGTCGTTGATGACCTTGTAGAGGTTCTCGTCGCAGGTTACGTCCTGGCCGTTGATGGCCACGATGAACTCGCCGGGCTTGATCTGAGTGCGTGCGAAGGAGCCCGGGGCGCCGGAGGGGACCTTGTCCACGCGGATGCCGGGTCCCTCATAGGAGTAGTCGAACGTGAACCCCAGCGACGGGGTCGCCGCACTCGGGTTGCCGCCCGGAGCCGGTCCCACCTCGGAGTGCGACGCCTCAAGCTCGCCTACCATCATCTGAAGCAGGTTGGAGAACTCGTTGCGTGTCTCTACGCCGTCCAGCATGGGCTCGTAGCGCTTCCGCACCGTCTCCCAATCGCGGCCGTGGAAGTTCCCGTCGTAGAACCGCTGGTTGTAGGTGGACCAGAACTGGGTGAAGGCGGCCTGGCGCTCGGACCTGACATCGCGGTCGAAGTCGATGGAGAAGCTGATCTTCTCCTGTGGGTTCGGGCCTTCCAGCTTGATCGACCAGAGTTCGCCGTTCTTGATGAAGAAGCCCTTCTTGCCGTCCTTCAGCAACCGGAATGCGCTGATCCCGCCGCCGGCGGTGATCTTCTTGGCGTCCTTGCCGTCGTAGGGGCACTGGCAGATGTCGCCTTCGGCGACGTAGACGATCATGCCGTCAGGCGTCACGGTCAGGTCGCCGGAGGGGGTCAAAGCCGTGAGTTTGCGGATACGGCGCGTGATGCCGTCGAAATCGATTTCGACTTTCACAGGATCTTTGGGCTTCTCGAACTTAAAGTCGATCTCGCCTAGCTTGAAGTCCTCTTTGGTCAGCGGCAACATGTAGAGCGCGGCGCCGTCCCTGTTGCTTGTGAAGAGCAAGTACTTGCCGTCGGGCGTCCACGCCACGTTGCCGTGACCGGCGTTGAGGCGGGTGACGTTGACGGGCTCGCCGCCGGCGCTAGGTACTACCCATACGTTGGTGCCGCCCTGCAGTTCGGAGACGGTGAAGGCGTACCACTTGCCGTCGGGCGACCAGGTGAACTCACCGCCCTCCTGCCAGGCCCGCTTGGCGTCGGGCGCCGCCAGCGCGCGACGGGCCACACCCGTGGCGATATCGTGGATGTAGAGGCCGCCCTGAGCTCCGCGGATCCAGAACGCAATCTCCTTGCCGTCGGGCGAGAGCCGAAGCTGGCCAACGTCCTCGGAGCGGGTCCAGAGCGACTTCGCGGTCTGCGTGGCCAGGTCGACCTCGTAGAGGCGGGTGACGTAGTCGCGGTCGGAGCGATAGAAGAGCTTCTTGGAGTCGGGGCTGAAGAGGAAGTCGAAGTCGGAGCCGACCCAGTTTGTAATGCGCTTGGCCTGGTCCTGCGACCGACCGGCCACGCCCTTGGCGCGCTCGACGGGCACGGTCCAGATCTCGCCGCGCACGCCGAAGGCAAAGGTCTTGCCGTCGGGCGAGGGCTCAGCCTCGCCGGCGCCGCCGGTAAGGACTTCGTGGCGGAACGTGCTCTGGGCCTCATCCTCGGAGGCGATGAGCGTCAGCTTGGCGGGCTCCTTCTGGCCGGCCTTGAGCAGGTAGAGGTCGGAGCCGTACTCGAATGCGATATCGCCGGACCTGGCCGCCACGGTGGGCCAGCGCACGGAGCCGCCGGTGAAGCGGGTGACCTGCCGGCCATGGCCGCTCAGGTCGAAGAACCAGAGGTTGGGGGTGCGCTCCGGCGAGTCGACGAACTTCTCGGGCTTCTGGTCCAGCTTCCAAGCATTGGGCGTCACGTCGCCGTAGGTCACGGTGGCGAGGGTCTTGCCGTCGGGGAGGAACTTGGGCCAGAGGTGTTGCTTGCCGTCGTTGGTCAATTCGGTCCGCTTGCCGGTGGCCGGGTCCAGCAGGGCGATCTGGTGCGCGCCGGAGCCGTTGTAGCGGGGGCGCGACCAGTGGAACAGGCCCCGGTAACCCATCACGACACTCTTGCCGTCCGGCGAGTAGCTGGGGTAGGCCATGGCGCGGTAGTCCTGGGCCAGCTTGCGAAGGCGCAGGGTGTTGACGTCCAGCGTGAACATCATGCCGTCGTTGGTGTCGCGGCGGCCGGAAAAGATCAGGTTCTTGCCGTCGGGGCTCCATCCATAGGCGATATCGTCACCGGAGTTCCATGTCAGGCGCTTCACCTCGCCGCCCGCCGCGGGCACGGCGTACATATCCCAGTTGCCGCCGCGAAGGCTGGCGAAGGCCACCCAGGTCCCGTCCGGCGAGAACATGGGGTAACCCTCCATCTCCACGTTTCGCGTCAGGGGCGCGGCGCGGCCGCCGGAGGAGTCGGCGATCCAGATGTCGCCGCGGTAGACGAAGGCCAGCCGCTTGCCGTCGGGGCTCAGGGCGGGCATACGCGCGCCCACTGCGGCCTTGGATGTCGGCGCCGACAACTGGGCGACGACGAGCGACGGCACGGCGAGCGCCACGGCAGCCGCGGCAGCCAGGGCGATAGGACGAAGGGACAGTGACAAGATCGAACCTCCAGGGGGCTCAAACGCCCGCAAGCAGTCAGACGGCGCAGGACCGTTGCCGGTGGCGCGCCGCCACGACGCCTAGGTTCGCCACGCGGTGGCCACTTCCCTGTACGGCCGTCGAGGTCTCGCCTACTTCACCTCGACAGTCACCACGCACCGGCCGGGCAGCGGCACTGCGAGCGCCCCCCGCGGGCTCGTTCGGAGCAGGCCCGGCTGCACACGGCGCTGCGACCGGCTGTCGCTTACGGTAACCGTGGCGCGGGCGCCGCCGGGCAGGCCGGTGAGGAGCGCCTTCCCGGGACCGATGGGGTTCACCAGCAGCAACGCCACGTCGCCTCCCTTGCCCACCGAGGCGGCGACGCGAAGGTCGTCGGCCTGGACGTCCGCGCCCACGACGGTGCGGCCCGAGCCGAGGACGTCCTGCATCTGGCGGATCACATGGAAGACGGGGTAGGCCTGCTTGCCGTCGCTCGACGCCAGCGGGTAGTTGTCCTGGTAGGTCCAGTAGTCCATCACGCACGCCCGGGTCAGGGCCACAGTCTTGGCGTAGGCCATGGCGGTGAGCAGTCCGTTGTCCCACGAGGTCCAGGGCTTCGGCTTCTCCCAGAGCGCGGCGTCGTGGCCCGCCTCCAGGCACCAGACCGGCTTGCCCGATCGCCGACCCACCTCGCCGATGGCCGCGTAGGTCTCGTCTGTTGCACTCAGGGCGTCCCAGCAGTGGAACGCCAGCGGGCCGAGGTAGGGCGCGAGGCCCTTGTCGGCCAGGAGCGCTCCGGCATAGGCGGGGAAGGCAGCCCCGTTGGCGGTATCGGCAACAACAAAGCGCGTCTTGAGTTCCAGTAGAGAGAAGAGCTTGCCGGCCAGCCGGATGAACTCGGCCATCTCGGTGGGCGTGAACTTGAAGTTGACACCGTAGTCGGGCTCGTTGAACGAGACGTAGTCCACCGTGACGCCGAACCGGTCCCGCGCGGCCACGAGGAACGAGGCGATGGCCTCGATGCAATCGGTGTACTTCTCGCGCGGGAGCACACGTCCGCTCTGCTCCCTCGAGCCGCCCAGCAGCCACTGCGGCCCTTCCCAGACAGAGGCGACGATGGGGACCTTCAGCTTACTCAGCCGCTGCAGTTGCTCCAGCGCCGCCAGCGCCGGGCCACCGTGCAGTTCGCGGCCCCGCTCGGGAACCCAGTGGTTGAGCGGCAATCCCACGCGCACGTGCGCTACCTGCAATCCCCTCAGGTTGTGCTCGCCCACGGCGTCCATGGGCTCCACACGGCCGTAGCGCGGCTGGCAGAAGTTGCCGCCCAGGCCCACCATCAGCTGCCGCCGGTCGGAGCGCCGCACGCGGATGGGCGCGTCGCCCAGCGGGTTGGCCGCCATCGCCTCCGTGGTCACCTCCTCCAGCGTGCGCGTCTTACCGTAGTTGATCACCTGCAGGTCGGCCAATTCTACGGTCTGGGCGCCCAGCGCCAGCCGGATGGAGACCATGGCCTCGCTTGCGTCGGCATCCTCGGCGACCTGGAACGGCGCCACGATGCGCCGCCACCTGCCCGGCTGCCGTGCGGCGGATGCTCCGTGGGTGAGGCTCTTGGTCCAGGGCGACCGGCTCCGCTCGAACAGCGCCTCCACCTTGGCGGGCCGGCCCGCCGGCGTGCGGCCGCGCAGATAGAGCGAGAGGAGCGCCACATCCCCGCGCCTGACGGGCGCCGCGACAGGCACGCAGAGCTGCGTGGCATTGCTCTCAGATGCGGCACGGGCCAGCGTGACCCGGAGCGCCCTGCGGAAGGGCATACCCGATACACTCACCGTTGAGGCCGCGGCGCCGGTCCGCTCCAAGCCGCCCACGGGCTGGGCGAAGAGGGCGTCCGGCGCGAGCAGGGGCCACCCGCCGGAGGGCGGGGCAGGCTGCCCGACCGCCGCGGTGGCCGGGAA
>CAISJD010000209.1 GCA_903885605.1 uncultured Chthonomonas sp.
CCGTCTGACGCCGTGGTTGCGGAGCCGATGGAGGTGCCCGAGACGCTGAATGCCAGCGACGCGCCGGCCACGCCTTTGAGGTCTCCATTCATGAGGTGGTTGTAAAGGTAGGCGACCAGCGGCGCCTCAGAGCCTACGGTCACGGTCGGGCTACTCACCCAGATGTAGGTCCGGGCCTTTGCCACGGTGAGCGTGCCGGTGGCCGATGCCGGCGCGTAGCCGGTGTCGCCCGCGAAGGCGGCGCCCAGGGCGCGGGAGCCCACGGACCCGCCAGGGATGACATAGGAGTAGCCGGCCTTGCCCGCCGCATCGGTGGTAGCATCAGGCGTCAGGTCGGAACCCGCCACCGAGAAGCGCACCGCCTTGCCGGAGAGGCCCGAGGCGCCCGCGGTCAGGGTGGCTGCCAGCGCCACGGTGTTCCCTACCCGGCCGGACACATCGGAGACCACCATGGTTGTCGGCGTCCTGACGATGAGCGTTCCAGTCCCAGTACATGAGGCGTAGGTACTGTCGCCGGCGAAGGCCGCTCCGATGGCGCGGCTCGCGGCGCCCTCTGGAATGGTGTAGTCGGCCTGCGCCAGACCTGCGGCGTCGGTCGTGGCGGAACCCACCGCGGAGCCGTCCACGGTGAACGAGACGGACTTGCCGGACAGCGCCGATGAGGTGTCGGTTCGCGTCAGCGTGGCCTGCAGGGCAACCGACGAGAACTTGGTACCGATGCGGTCCGGGACGGAGAGAGACGTAGTGGCGGGTTCGGAGAGAGCCAGCTTCGCGACGAATGCTTCCGCTGCGCTATCGAGTGCCGTGTTGAACGCACCTGGAGTGGTCGGAAATCCCGGCGACTTTGTGTAGCCGGCAACGTATGCCGCACCGAATCCGTCAACGGCTAAGCCATAGGCTATCTCCAGAGCGTCCCCGCCCAAGAACGTCGAGTAAAGAAGCGCAGATCCATCGGCACTTAGCTTGGACACAAACGTGTCGCCGGCCCCGCCATAGACAGTGTCAACGGCTCCGGGTGTCGTAGGATGGTCCGGTGAGTACGTTCCGCCTGCTACATAGGCTGTACCGGAGGAGCCCAGGGCGATACCGAATCCCCTCTCAGATGAGCTTCCACCCAGGAATGTCGAATATAGGAGCGTTGATCCGCCCGGATTCAGCTTGCTCACGAAGCAGTCTTGACCGATATTCTTGACCCGTTCATATGCATTGATGGTTGCAGGAAAATCGGAGGCAGATGTATACCCGGTAATATATGCCGCACCATAGTTATCTACAGCCACGCTGTCTGCTGCATTCCAATCATTCATTCCGCCAAGAAAGGTCGAGTAGATAAGACTCGAGCCCAGAGGATCTAAGTTCAGCACGAAGGCGTCCTGGCTCCCGTTCCAGATTCCACGTAAGGCGCCGGTTGTTGTAGGAAAATCAGGTGATCTGGTATGGCCAACTATATATGTGGCACCACGACCATCGACTGCAATGCTACGCGCAAAGTCATCACCGCCCCCCCCGCAGAGCGTTGAGTACGCCAGGGCAGAGCCGTCCTGGCTGAGCTTCACCACGAACGCATCGCTACCGCCGTTCCAGGTTCTGCCGTGCGCGCCGGGCGTAGTGGGGAAATCGGCAGACTTTGTATGCCCCGCCACGTAGGCTTCGCCCGAGGAGCCAACCGCAATACTGATGCCGCTGTCTTCGGCACTGCCTCCGGCACGGGTCGAGTAGATCATTGTGGAGCCATCTGCCGAGAGCTTAGTGACAAAGGCATCCCCGTTGCCACGGGGCAGTTGGCCGTATGCGCCCGGCGTTGTGGGGAAGTTCGGCGAGTCTGTGAATCCAGTTACGTACGCTGCACCGACGGAGTCGACCGCGATCCCGTTGGCGCTATCGCGCCCCGCGCCGCCGAGGAACGTCGAGTACACGAGGGTTGCGCCATCAGGGCTTAGCTTCGACACGAACACGTCGTACCCGCCATTGTGCGTCCGGTCGGTGGCACCCGTGGTAGTGGGGAACGCGCTCGACAGGGTTTGCCCAGTGATGTATGCGGAGCCGGTGCCATCAACAGCAATTCCATAGCTGTCAAGGTCGTTATAGCCGCTCTCACCAAGCAAGGTGGAGTACTCCAAGACCGGGTCCACCACCAACGGCCTGCTCGCGTCATACCGGGCCACGCGGAAGGCGGCCCTCTTGCCGCTGACGGTGTATGCCACGGCTACAGGCAGCCGCCGACCAGCGACGGTCTGGTACGCCATTGGCCGCTTCCAGACCACATCGCCTGCCGATGTGGATGCTATGAGATCGCCGCCACGCGCCACGCGCAGGCTGGAGGCTCCCTCGAACGCCAGGCGGATCCGTCCAGGATCGGCGCCGGGCCGCACCACAAAGTCGTACTCCAGCCGCGGCGGCCCGACCGGCTGTGCGACGCCGTAGTAGACGATGTCGATGCCGGGGTAGGCCGATTGGCAGCGGACCTGACCGTAGGTCGGCACGTTGGTGCGCCATTTGGCCGGGTCGTTGCCGCGGTAGTAGTTCACCTTGCCCGGCAACATGGCGGCGCCGGTCATCTTGGCGCCGGGATTGGCCCCCACGAGCCGCATGTGCAGCGCGGCAGGCTTCTGGCTCGCCGACGTCGGGCGAAGCGCCAGCACGGCCTCCGTCGGACTGAGGAAGAGCGTCTGCCCTCGTCCGCGAGCCAGGAACCTGACCGACGCATCGGTCTGGCCCCGATTGGCCTCGAACGCCATGGCGCCCCGCCCAAGCGCGGTCGGCGCACTCCAGGCGACTGCCGATGCCACCACCAAGCACGCCCAAACCATCAGGCGCCGAG
>CAISJD010000210.1 GCA_903885605.1 uncultured Chthonomonas sp.
AGCACCGTGACGAAGAGCGCCTGCTCGCGGAGCAGGCCCAGCGCCTTGGTGACGTTGGCGTCCTGCGTGTGGCCCTGCACGTCCACGAAAAAGACGTACTCCCAGGCCGCGACCTTGGCGGGCCGCGACTCGATCATCAGCAGGTTCACATCGTACTTCTCGAACGCCGCGATGGCGCGGAAGAGCGCCCCGGAGCGGTGGTGTACCGAGAACATGACCGAGGTCTTGTCGCGCCCCGTGGGCTCAGGCTGGTTGTATCCGAGCACCAGGAAGCGGGTGCGGTTGCTGGGGTTGTCCTCCGTGTGCTCGACGAGGATGGGCAGGTGGTACGCCTCGGCCGCCAGGAGCGGACAGAGGGCCGCCGATGTCGGCTCGGCGGCGGCGAGCTCTGCCGACCGCGAGTTGCTGCTCGTCTCCACGGTCTCCACGTTGGGCAGGTGGTTCCGGAGCCACTGGCGGCACTGGGCCAGCGCCTGCGGGTGCCCGTAGAGCTTCTGGATATCCTCCAGTGTTGCGCAGTGGGAGCCCAGGTTGTGGGTGATCCGCACAAAGACCTCGGAGACGATCCTCAGGTTGGTCTGCGTGAAGGTGTCCAGCGTCTCCGGAACGACCCCCGCCAGCGAGTTCTCCACAGGCACGACGCCGTAGTCGCAGGCGCCGCGCTCGACCTGGGTGAAGATGTCGGCGATGGCGTCGCACGAGACCAGCGGGCCCGATGACCCAAACCTCGCGATGGCCGCCTGCTGCGAAAACGTGCCCGCCGGCCCGAGGTACGCCACGGAGAGTGGCTTCTCCAGTGCGCGGCTGGCCGAAATGATCTCGCGGTAGATTGCCCGGACGGCGTCAGCGCTGAGGGGGCCCCGGTCGGCGGCCAGGATGCGCTTGAAGACCGCCTGTTCCCGTTCAGGGGTAAAATAGTGCGATCGCGCATGGGTCTTGTGCAATCCGACCTGGGTGGCCAGCGTAGCGCGCTTGCCGAGCAGGTCGATAACCTGCTCGTCGATCCGATCGATTTCCTTGCGGAGTTCCGTCAGGGTCATGGCATCCTCGCGCCGCAGGTTGTCTGCCGAGAGGCCCGGGGAGGGCAGTTCGCCGCAGTACGCGCCGCAGCGGCGGCGTGCGGCGCGGTTCAGGCCGTGTTGCGGCCCCTCACTCGACGTGCAACGACTCTACCCGCAGGCAAGTGCCGCCGCGCATGGGTCTGCCTCGATATCGCCCCAAATGCCGGGCGGGCGCAAGGATGGTGTTATGGCAGCAGGATGGTTCGGCCGTCGGTCCAAAGCGAAAGCCATGGAAAGCGTGCCGGAAGGCATCGCCACCAAGTGCGGCGGCTGCGGCGAGATCATCTTCGCCAAAGACCTCGACCGAAATATGCAGGTCTGCCTGAAGTGCGGGCACCACCACCGCCTCAGCGCCCGGGCGCGCCTCGCCATCACCGTTGATGAGGAGAGCCTGGTGGAGTATGACCAGGACCTGGTGCCCGGCGATCCCCTCGCATTCCCTGACTACCTTGCCAAGCAGGCCGCCGCCGAGGCCAAGTCCGGACTGCGCGACGCCATGGTCACCGGGATCGCCACCATCGACGGCCTGCCCGTCAGCATCGGCGCGGCCGACTTCGCCTTTATGGGCGGCTCCATGGGCTCCGTCGTCGGCGAGAAGGTGGCGCGGGCCATGGAGCGCGGCGTTGAGAAGCGCCTGCCGGTCGTCATCTTCTCGGCCTCCGGCGGCGCGCGGATGCAGGAGGGCCTGGTCGCCCTGATGCAGATGGCCAAGACCTCCGCCGCGGTGGCCCGGCTACAGGCCGCGGGCCTGCCCTTCATCAGCGTGCTGACCGATCCGACCACCGGCGGCGTCTTCGCCAGCTATGCGTCGCTCGGAGACCTGATCCTGGCCGAGCCGGGAGCCATCGTCGGCTTCGCCGGGCGGCGCGTGGGCAACCAGGACCTGGGCACCCACCTGCCCGCCAACTTCCAGTCCAGCGAGTTCCAGCTCGAGCACGGCATGGTGGACCGGATCGTACCCAGGAAGGACATGCGCCCGACGCTGGCGTACCTCCTCTCGTTCCTCAGCCCGGAGGAGACCCATGGCCGTTAGCGCATTCGAGTTCGAGAAGCCGATCGCCGAGCTTGAGGATCTCCTGAGCGCACTCAGGGCGCCGGAGAAGCGTGCCGAAGCCGAAGCTCAGGGCATCGACCTCGACGAAGCTATCGCCACCCTGGAGGGTCAGTTGCGGCAAGCCATGCGGCAGGTCTACGGCCACCTCACGCCGTGGGAAAAGACGCTGATGGCGCGGCACAAGGACCGCCCGTACTCCCTGGACATGATCCGCCTGATCTTCGACGACTACATGGAGATCTCAGGCGACAGGCTCTGCGCCAACGACGAGGCCATCGTGGCCGGTTTCGCCCATCTGGCAGGCAAGCCGCTGGCCGTGACGGGGCAGCAGAAGGGGCGCGACCTGAAGGAGCGGCAGCGGCGCAACTTCGGAAGCGCCCACGCCGAGGGCTTCCGCAAGGCGCTCCGCGTGGCCCAGCTGGCGGCGCGCTTCGGCAAGCCCGTGGTCTCCTTCGTCGACACGGCCGGCGCGGCCGCCGACCTGCGGGCCGAGCAGCACGGCGTCAGCGAGGCCATCGCGCGGAACCTCGCCGCGTTCTCGGTGCTCCCCGCGCCCACGGTCGCCGTGATCATCGGCGAGGGCGGTAGCGGCGGAGCCATCGCGCTGGGCGTGGCCGACCGCGTCTTGATGATGGAGCACGCCATCTACTCCGTCATCGCGCCGGAGGGATGCGCCGCAATCCTCTGGCACGACAAGGCCAAGGCTGCCGACGCCGCCGACGCACTGCGCCTGACCGCCCCGAACGCGCTGGAGCTGGGTCTGGTCGATGAGGTGGTGCCCGAGCCGCTGGGCGGTGCGCACCGCGACCCGGTCGCCGCGGCCGCGGCCGTC
>CAISJD010000211.1 GCA_903885605.1 uncultured Chthonomonas sp.
CTACCGGACGATATGTGGCTTAAGGTGGTTGAGCCCCTGCGCTACCTGTTCAAGGATGAGGTTCGGGCCGTGGCCGCGGAGCTCGGCCTTCCGGCCGGCATCGTATGGAGGCACCCGTTCCCAGGGCCCGGCCTCGCCATACGCATCCTCGGCGAAGTGACGGCGGAGCGCGTCGCAACCCTTCAACAGGCCGACGCGATCTTCATAGACGAGATTCGGTCTGCCGGCCTCTACCGTGAGATCTGGCAAGCCTACGCCGCCCTGGCGGCCGACATATGCAGCGTGGGCGTGATGGGCGATGCGCGCACCTACTCGAACCCCATCATCCTGCGGGCCGTCAGCAGCGACGACGCCATGACGGCGCATTGGTCGCGCATCCCATACGAAGTCCTTGAGCGCGTGAGTAGCCGGATCGTCAACGAGGTGCCGGGCGTCAACCGCGTGGTCTACGATATCAGCAGTAAGCCACCGGCAACCATCGAGTGGGAGTAGGGCCATCGCGGGCGTTACCGATCCGGTACTGCTGACCCCTGACCAGATCCAGGCGCGCGTTGCAGACCTGGGCGCCGAGATCAGCGAACGCTACGCAGGCGAGGTACTCCTCGTCGTAGGGGTGCTCACCGGCGCCGCCCTGTTCGTGGCCGACCTGGTTCGGGCCTTGACTGTTGAGCATGAGATCGACTTCGTGCGGGCCTCCTCCTACCGCGACTGCCGGTCGACGGGAGAGGTAAGGATCCCCGCTAGCGTCCAGACAGACCTCACCGGCAGGCACATCCTGATCGTTGAGGATATCGTCGACACCGGTCGCACCATGTGCCGCCTGCTGGAGCACCTGAAGGATGCCCGCGCAGCTTCTGTAGCTATCTGCACGTTGCTGGACAAGCCGTCTCGGCGCTGCGAGCCCGTGAACGTTCACTTCTGCGGGTTCACTATCGATGACCACTACGTCTACGGATATGGATTGGATCTGAATGGCAGGTATAGAGGCCTGCCGCACATCGCCTATGTACCCAGAAACTAACGAGAACGGTGTCTTCGACACCCCCATGAGTCCACCGCCCCCGCCCGAGCTTCCGGGCCCGCCCGCCGAACTGCCCGCCGGCTCCATGCGCGGCGAGAGGCGCGCGCCGACGCCCCGGGTGGCTCGCGCCCCTGCCGCCAAGATGCGGCGCGGCGCCCGTCCCGCGCCGCCGCCGCGCCCAGAGCCGGCCGTCCGACCGCCGGACCCCGACGACCACCCGATCTACCTGGCCGAACTCGACGGCAAGGCCGTTGAGGACCTGCAGGCCGTGGCGCGCGAGATCGGCTACCAGGGCGAGCTCACGGGGCGCCGCGATGAGGTGATCCGGCGGATCATCGACACGCAGGTGGCTCGGAACGGCGCGCTCTTCGCCCAGGGGGTTCTGGAGATCCTCTCCGACGGGTGGGGCTTCCTCCGACGCAGCAACTTCGCGCCGAACGCCGAGGATATCTATGTCTCGCAGACGCAGATCAAGCGCTTCGGGCTGAAAACCGGCGACCTCGTCAGTGGACAGGTGCGTCCCCCCAAGGAGTCGGAGAAGTACTTCGGGCTCCTGCGGGTTGAGCAGATCAATGCCCTCGATCCTGACGTGGCGCGCTCACGCAAGTCGTTCGACGACCTGACGCCCATCTACCCTGACGAGCGCATCATCCTTGAGACGACGGCAGATGAGATCGCCGGGCGCTTCATCGACATCATCGCGCCGATCGGCAAGGGCCAGCGCGGCACCATCGTCGCGCCGCCCAAGGCGGGCAAGACGACCCTGCTCAAGACCATCGCCAACGCAGTGGCCATCAACCACCCCGACATGGTGCTCCTGGTGCTGCTCATCGACGAACGGCCCGAGGAGGTTACCGACATCCGGCGGTCGGTCCGCGGTGAGGTGATCAGCTCTACGTTCGACGAGACGCCGGAAAACCACATGCGCGTGGCCGAGATGGTGCTGGAGCAGGCCAAGCGGCTCGTGGAGGCAGGCAAGGACGTCGTCGTCCTGATGGACAGCCTGACCCGTTACACGCGCGCCTCCAACCTGACCGTGAACCCCAGCGGCCGCACACTGTCCGGCGGCCTTGACCCTGCCGCCCTCTACCGCCCCAAACGCTTCTTCGGCGCTGCCCGCAACATCGAGGAAGGCGGTAGCCTGACGATCCTGGCCACGGCCCTGATTGAGACCGGAAGCCGGATGGACGACCACATCTTCGAGGAGTTCAAGGGCACCGGCAATATGGAGCTCGACCTCGACCGCAACCTTGCCGATCGCCGCATCTTCCCGGCGGTGGACATCGTCAAGTCGGGCACGCGCCATGACGAACTCCTTTACGATGAGGAGACCCTGAAGCGGTTGACGCAGTTACGACGTCTACTCTCCGGGCTGTCGGGTCCTGAAGCCACCGAATTGCTCATCGATCGCCTTCGACATACTAAATCCAATAAAGAGTTCTTCAAAGTCGTTGATCGGACTATGAAGAGCGGGGACTCGGCGTAGGCCCACACGGGGCTGAAGCGAACGAAGCTATGGGGCACGAGCTGCGAGACCTGTTCGGCGAATGGGACGGTGACCACGCCGACCGCCGAAGCGAGGCGGCCTTCCCAGAGGAGGCCGACGAGACGCGGCGGCGTCAGGTGGTGTTGCGCGAGGCGCACATGGTGGGGGTCTTCGAGCAGAGGCGAACTGGAGCCGGAGCCGGCAAGGCGTTCGTCCTGCTCGAGGACAAGGACGGGAGGCGTGTGCCCATCTGGGTCGGCGAGTTCGAGGCATACGCCATTGCGTCCGGCGACACCAGACCCAACGATCGTCCCGCCACGCACGACCTGCTTCGCCGCGTCATCGAGCAGATGGGCGGACGGGTGGTTCGCGTCTATGTCGATGACCTCTGGCAGGAGACGTTCTACGCCAAGATCACCGTGCTGCAATCCGGCGCCGAAACCGACATCGACTGCCGCCCCAGCGACGCAATCGCCCTCGCCGTACGCACGGGAGCGCCGATCTACGTGGCAGAGAACGTGCTGGAGGCTGCGTCCAGGTCGGCGTGACCTGCCCCCCCTGCCCCGCCCGACTTCACATAACGGGCATTATCGGACGTTCAAACGTAGCCGTTCACTGTACGGAAAGGCCCCCTCGCCATGCGAGGGGGCCTTCGGTTAAGCTTCCGCAGGCGGCGACACAAACCTCAAGCGTGGTCGAGGCTCCGCTGAAGCTCCTCCATCCTGGCATGGCAGTCGCTGAGCAAATCCTCAACCTTGCGCCGACCGGGATCTTCCGCGGCCTCCCATTCGGCCGTGATGTAGGCATACGCGCCAACCGCCAGTACGGCCGCCAGCATAATCGCTCCCACCACCACCACCGGTCGCCGGACGCTGTCGTTCACAGGATCCTCCAGAGGCCTACAGCTGGAACCGCTTCTCGGACGTGTCATCCTCAAGCGACTTGAACACACGCTTCACGAAAGCCAGCAGCTCCATGGGGTTAAAGGGCTTGGTCAGGTAGCAGTCGACGCCGGACTGCCAGCCTCGGAACACGTCCGCATCCTGTGCCTTGGCCGTCAGCATGATCACAGGCGTGTCGCGGGTCTCGGGGTCCTTCTTCAGCGTCTCAAGGACCTCAAACCCGTCCATGTACGGCATCATGACATCCAGGACGATCAGGTCCGGGCTCTCGGACGCCACTTTCTCAAGGGCCTCACGGCCATCGTACGCTGTGACGACCTCATAGCCTGCCCGCTCCAGGTTGACCTGGACGAGGCGCACGATGGCTCGCTCGTCATCAACGGCCAGAATCTTCTTTGCCATACTGGTCGCATCTCCCTTCGAACGCCCGCGGGACAGGCGCGAATAAATCCGATCATGAACCACAGCGGCTCACGACACACCCTCAGATGATATCACAGTCCTGCGCCGGTGTCAAACCGGATGCATCGGCGCATCGGGATCAAAGGCCCCCCGGGCCTCTTCTGCCTCGGCCCAAGCCCGCTCTCTGACCGTCAGGCAGCCATGGACCAGCGTCATTCGCGCCGAGCCCTCGATGCCCCGCAGGAGTGCGCCGACGAGCGCCTGGCGCGGGACGCCGGACAGCGGATAGCGGCCAGGCGCCGCATCGCCGAAGAGCGCCGCGGGATCGACCGGCGGCGGCCGCCACATCAGCGACATCTGGACCAGTGCCGCGGCCTGGCCGCGTCGCTGGGCGCTACCGACTAGCTTGGCTCCGCCCACGCAGAGGTCAGCGGCTGTAGCCGACGCGAAGCAGTCCCCTCCCCTGCCGACATAGCGGACTCCGCCCACCTCGACCGCAGGCACAAGCCCGCGGAGGCCCTGGACCAGGGCCTCGCCGCACCATCGGTTTAGCGACGCCACGCTGCCGCCACCAACGCCCACGGCGGCATACGGTACACAGAGCGTGACCGTCACATCCGAACCGTGGAGCACGCCCCGGCCACCCGTGGGCCGACGGACGATCCGCACGCCGAGGCGGCTGCACTCAGCCACCTGCACACCACGATCGGCGGCCTGGAAGCGGCCCAGCGAAAGCCATGTCCCGTCCCACTCATATACGCGCACGGTGGGCGGCGCCTCGCCGGCCTCTGCCGCCCAGAGGAGCGCTGCATCAGTGGCCATGTTCCGGCATCCCGACGCCGGCCCATCCACGATCAGCCGCCAGGGGTCGCCGCCGGGGTGAGCCGTCACACCCCGGCAGGCCGCCACCGAACGTCAAGGTTGCGCACGGCTGCAGTCTCATCCATCCTCGACACGGCCGTCGTGTGCGGAGCGCCCTTCACGACCTCCGGGGTCTCCGAGCACTCGCGCGCAATCGACGCCAGTGCCTCGCACAGCACGTCCAGCGCCTCTCGGCTCTCCGTCTCCGTGGGCTCAATCATCAGCGCCTCGGGAACGATCAGTGGGAAGTAGTTGGTCGGCGGATGGATACCATAGTCCATGAGCCGCTTGCTGATGTCCAGCGCGCGCACTCCGTTCTCGTTCTTCTGGCGCGTGGCGGAGATCACGACCTCGTGCATGCACGCCCTGTCTTGCGGGATATCGAAGAGGCCCCTGAGCCTGGCTCGGACGTAGTTGGCGTTGAGCACAGCCATCTCGGCCACGTTGCGGAGGCCTTCCGGGCCCAGCGTCAGCATGTAGGCGTAGGCTCGCAGGGCAACCAGGAAGGCGCCGTAGAAGGAATGCACGGCCCCCACGCTCTGCGGACGATCGAAGCAAAGCGAGTAGGCGCCGTCGGAGCCGCAGGTCACCACAGGCACGGGCAGGAAGGGCTCCAGCGCCGCACCGACGGCGATGGCCCCGCAGCCCGGCCCGCCGCCTCCGTGGGGCGTGGAGAAGGTCTTGTGCAGGTTGAAGTGCATGACGTCGAAGCCCATGTCGCCGGGCCGCGTCAGGCCCAGAAGGGCGTTCATGTTGGCGCCGTCGCAATAGACCAGGCCGCCGGCATCATGCACGATCCGGCAGATCTGCGAGATATCCGACTCGAAGAGGCCCAGCGTGTTGGGGTTCGTCAGCATGACGGCCGCCGTATCGGGGCCGGCCGCCCGGGCCAGGGCCGCCACGTCCGTCAGCCCCCGCGCATCGGCAGGAATGGCCTTCACTTTGAACCCGCACCGAGCCGCGCTGGCCGGATTGGTGCCATGGGCGGAGTCAGGGATCAAAACGACCTGGCGTAACGGCTCCCCGCGCGACAGGTGGTACTCCCGGACGATCATCAGGCTCAGGAGCTCGCCATGCGCGCCGGCCGAGGGCTGTACGGTAGCGGCGGCCATGCCCGCGACCTGCGCCAGCATCGACTGGATCTCGAACAGGACCTGCAGGGCGCCTTGCACGGTAGACTCCGGCTGTAACGGATGCAGGCGCGCGAAACCGGGCAGACGGGCGCAGAGCTCATTCACCTTGGGGTTGTACTTCATCGTGCAGGAGCCAAGCGGATAGATGCCCGTATCGATGGAGTAGTTCATATGCGACAGCCGCGTGAAGTGCCGCACCACATCGAGCTCGGAGACCTCGGGAAGGTCGAGCCTCTTGCGCAGGCGGCGACCGGCGAGTAGCTCTGAGGCATCGCGAACCGGCACATCACACTCCGGGAGGCGCGCCGAACGGCGACCGGCGGAGCCCTGCTCGAAAATCAGCGGTTCTGGCGCCATCTACATGGTCTCCACGATCTGCCGGGTCGCATCTACGAAGCGATCGATGTCGGCCCGGGTCTTCGTCTCGGTTACGCAGACGAGCATGCAGTCACCCAACGCAGGATAGTCGCGGCCCAGCGGGTAGCCGCCGATCATGCCTTGTGAAGCCAGCGCCTCGTTGATGCGTTCGGGAGGCGCCGGGCAACGGATGGAGAACTCCTTGAAGAAGGGAGCATCGAACGCAGGCGTGCAACGGGCATTGAGGCACAGCTGATCGGCAGCGTAGTGCGACTTCTGGAGGCAAAGGTCCGAGACCTGCCGCAAGCCCTCGCGGCCCAGGGCACAGAGGTGCACGGTCGCGGCAAGGGCCATGAGTGCCTGGTTCGTGCAGATGTTCGAGGTCGCCTTCTCGCGGCGGATGTCTTGCTCACGGGTGCGCAGCGTCATTGTGTAGCCGCGTCGACCCTCCTTGTCTACCGTGGCGCCCACGATGCGCCCAGGAAAGCGACGCTGATGCTCAAGGCGGCAGGCAAAGAAGCCAAGCAACGGGCCGCCAAAGCCCATCGGCACACCCAGCCCCTGCCCCTCGCCCACGACGATATCGGCGCCGAACGTGCCCGGCGGCTCCAGCAGGCCCAGTGAGACAGGGTCGACAGCCACGACGGAGACGAGCCCGGCGGCCTTGGTCGCCGCAATCAGCGACTCGGAGTCCTCGACCACGCCGAAGAAGCTGGGGCTCTGGAAGGCCAGGCATGCCGCGCCGGCCTCAGCCGCCAGGCGGACGGCATCTGGATCGGTGAGGCCGCCCTGCGACGGGACGGTCACCAGCGTGCAGTCCGATGTGCGCAGGTAGGTCTCCAGCACGAGCCTGTACCGGGGATGGACGGCATCGGAGACGGCCACCACCGAGCGACCCGCGATCTCGCAGGCCATCAAGCAAGCCTCAGCCAGCCCCGTGGCGGCGTCGTACATCGAGGCGTTGGCCAGCGGCATATCCGTCAACAGGCCGACAAGGCTCTGGTACTCATAGATGGCTTGCAGGACGCCCTGGCTCATCTCGGGCTGGTAGGGCGTGTAGGCTGTGGCGAACTCCCCGCGCGAGGTCAGGGCGTCGACCACTGCCGGCGTAAAGTGGTCGTACAGGCCGGCCCCGAGGAAGCAGAGCGTGGAGTCGACATCCAGGTTCGATGATGCCAGCTCGCGCAGCTTCCGCACCAGTTCCGGCTCCGACATCGCGGGCGGCACGGCGAGCGGTCCAGCAAGCCGCACCTGTGACGGGATATCGGCGATCAGCTGTTCGACGCTCTCTGCCCCGATCACGGCGAGCATCGCCTGGATGTCGGCGGCCGTGTGGGGAGTGTAACTCAATGCGCGCTCTCCGCGGCAAACGCAGCGTACTGCTCCGCGGTAAGGAGCTGCTGGAGCTCTTCGGGCCGGGTCATCCTCAGGCGGACCATCCAGCCCTGGCCATACGGATCGCTGTTGACCAGATCGGTGGCCGACGCGGCTTCCGTGTTGACCTCGATCACGTCGCCACTCAACGGGCTGTAGAGGTCGGAAACTGCCTTCACGGATTCGACCGCCCCGAAGATGTCGTCATAGGCCAGTAAGCGGCCGACTTCGGGCAGGTCCAGGTAGACCACATCGCCCAGCTCGCCCTGTGCGTGATCTGTAATCCCGATCTCGGCCACATCACCGAGTACTCGTACCCACTCGTGCGTCTTGCTGTACAGCAGGCCCTCCGGCGTCGCCATTGTGGTGTTCCTTAGCGTGATCGATGGGGCGTCGGCAAGGCTACGCGACCGGCGCTCCCTTGGGCAGAAGCAGTTCTTTCTTTGGGATGACCTGCAGCTCGTGCCGCCGGCCACGCACGTCCATCTGGACGCTCCCACCCTTTACGTGATAGGGAGGCCGCAAGTAGCCCATAGCGATGCCGCATCCCCGGATGGGCGAGAACGCGCCGCTGGTAACAGTGCCGACGCACTCATCCGCCGACCAAATAGTATACCCTTGCCGCGGAACCAACCTCCCGCCGGCGATCAGGCCCACGAGCCGCTCCCCAGGCGGCTCCAGGCGCGCCGCCGCGATGGCATCGCGCCCCACGAAGTCGCCCTTGTCCATGCAGACGGCCCACATCAGCATCGCGCCCACCGGGCCGTGCTCGTCATCGATCTCATGCCCGTAGAGCGGATAGCCGGCCTCTACGCGCAGAGCGTCGCGCGCACCGAGGCCGCAGGGCACGACACCCGCCGCCACGAGTTCGCGCCAGAACGCGACGGCCTGGCGAACGGGCGCGATCACCTCGACGCCGTCCTCGCCGGTGTAGCCCGTCCGGCAGACGGTCACGCCCGATTCGCGCCATCTGACCGAGGCCGCGCCGAACCGAGGCAAGCCCTCCAGCGCCTGCCCCAGCACGCTCCCAGCAGCCGCCAAGGCTTTGGGGCCCTGAACCGCTACCATGCCCGTCGCCTCGCTACGGTCAGATATCGTCACGTCCGCGCCCCCGTGCCGGCGCATCCAGGCCAGGTCCTTCTCGGCATTGGAGGCGTTCACCACGACCAGAAACTCGGTCTGGCCGGTCCGGTAGACGATGATGTCGTCAATGATGCCGCCGGCCTCGTTGGTCAGCATGGAGTAGTGGCCTGCGCCGATCTGGAGCGCAGCCACGTGGTTGGTCGTCAGGCCGTCCAACAACGCCGTAGCGCCGCTACCGTCCACGATGACACGGCCCATATGCGAGATGTCAAACGCGCCCACATGGCCGCGGACAGCCTGGGCCTCCTCGATGATCCCGCTGTACTGCACGGGCATCTCCCAGCCCGCAAAGGGAACCATCCGGGCACCGAGTGTGACGTGCTCGCCTGCCAGGCAGGTGCTTCTCATGGCTTCGCTCATCCTGTTACCTCGATCCCTCGCGTGTGCCGATCGGAGCCGTCTCAGCCTCAAGGACCAGCTCGCCGGGCAGCAGCTGGACGCCGCGCAGCGCGAGCGTGAGACCCAGCCTCAGGTCGCGCGACGGGCTGAGCGCCGGGTTCATCGCGGCCTCCACACCCCTGACGAGCGCCGCCGCGGCCGGGATTCCGTTCATGGTGGCAGCGATGACCTCAAAGGAGAGGTCGCCGGTACCGGTCACAAACGGCCGCAGGACGGCGGTGGTCCTGCTCGTTGCGCCGAACAGGACCATGCGGCCAGTGACCTCTACCGCGGTGGGCGTGACCGTGACGACGACGTCCTTCAGACCCGGCATCCGCGTTGCCACCAGGCCCGCAAGTGCCGCCTCTGAGATGGAGGCCCTTATGACGCCTCGACCGGCCGAGCGGACCTTCAGCCTGGCGTCGCGCATCAGGGCGCCGGGGTCTACGCGAACGTCCGGTATCCGGGCGTCCACATGCCTGAGCGGGATGCCCGCAAGGTCCGAGTTCGCGAGGGAGATGCAGAAGAGGCGCACCACCGCGCCAGGACCGTTGGGCGACCCCACCTCCAGCGGAAGGGCCTTGATCGACACTCCCGTGCCCTGCATGGAGACCACGGAACTACGCGCAAAGAGCTCACCCACGGCTCCGCTACGCGCAGAGGCCACGCGGACCGTACCACGCTCGGATGATCGCCGAAAGGCCTCGGCCGTCGCCTCCTCCATCCTGCCCCGAGCCATCCCGGACGCGAAGAGGAGCCCGAAGAGCAGCCAGCCCGCTTCGCGCAGATCCATAGCTCGATCCCCTACTCGCCCAGGTAGGCGGCTTGCACCTGCTCGTTGGCGAGGAGCCGCTCGGCGGTGTCGGAGACCACGATCCGCCCGGTACCCAGGACGTAGGCGCGATGGGCCACCCGAAGGGCCTGGTAGGCGTTCTGCTCCACCAGCAGGATGGTCACACCCTCGTTGTTGATCTCGCGGATGATCTGGAAGATCTGCTGTACCAGGAAGGGGGCCAGACCCAGCGACGGCTCGTCCAGCAACAGCAACTTCGGTCGAGCCATAAGCGAGCGGCCCATCGCCAGCATCTGCTGCTCGCCGCCGGAGAGGGTACCGGCCGACTGGTTCACGCGCTCGGCCAGCCGAGGGAAGAGATGGAAGACGCGGTCCGTGTCCTGACGTATCTGATCATGCTTGCCGTGGTGGATGAAGGCTCCCAGTTCGAGGTTCTCGCGCACCGTCATGTTCGCGAAGATGCGCCGGCCCTCGGGCGACTGGGCTATGCCGGCATGCACGAGCTTGTGCGCGGGCGTCCGGGTGATCTCCTTGCCCTGGAAGTGGATCGATCCTCCAGAGGTCGGCACCTGGCCGCAAATGGCTCGGATCGTGGTCGACTTCCCTGCCCCATTGGCGCCGATCAGCGTGACGATCTCTCCCTGGTTGACCTCCAGATCGATCTGCGAGAGCGCCTCGATGGCTCCGTAGCGCACCGATACCGAACGAAGCTCCAGCATCAGGTGGTCTCCTCGCCGAGGTAAGCGGCGATCACCTTGGGGTTGGCCCGAATCTCGGCAGGCGCTCCCTCGGCGATGAGTTGGCCGTAGTCCAGTACGTAGATGCGCTCGCAAATGCCCATCACGACCTTCATGTCATGCTCGATCAGCAGAACCGTGACGTTGAACTTCGCCTGGACCGTGCGGATCAGCTGCATCAGGTCCTGCTTCTCGAACGGGTTCATGCCGGCGGCGGGCTCGTCCAGCAGCAGTAGCTTCGGCCGCGTCGCAAGGGCGCGCGATATCTCCAGGCGGCGCTGAAGGCCGTAGGGAAGGTCGCAGGAGCGTGTGTCGGCCACCTGTTCAAGCCCCATGGCGGTCAGGCACTCGCGCGCCAGGGCATCGAGACGGGCGTCATCCGCGCGCTGGCCCATCGTGTCGATCACGGCTGAGAAGAGCGAGGAACGGGCGCGCAGGTTGACGGCCACTTTCACATTTTGAAGCGCCGTGAGCTCGCGGAAGAGCCGGATGTTCTGGAAAGTGCGCGCGATGCCCAGGGCAGCGATGCGGCAGGGCCGCAGGCCGCGCGTGTCCTTGCCGTCGAAGACCACGGCACCTTCCGACGGCGCGTAGACGCCGGTGAGCAGGTTGAAGAGGGTGGTCTTGCCGGCGCCGTTGGGGCCGATCAGGCCCACCAGTTCGCCCGTATCCACGTGCGCCGTGATGTCGCTGACCGCGGCCAAGCCCCCGAACCGGCGGGTCACGGCGCGAAGCTCGAGGAGGCTCATGGCTCTGCCACTCCCGCGCTCCGACGGCGGCGGAGCCGCTTAAGCGTGGAAAAGCTGATCTCTCCATGCCCGAACATGCCCTGCGGCCGGGTCAGCATCACCACAACGAGCATCGTGGAGAAGATCACCATGCGGTAGTCCTGCATGAAGCGCAGGAACTCCGGCAATGCCGTGAGGACGATGGCCGCCAGTAGCGAGCCCGATACGCTTCCCGTACCACCCAGGACCACCATCGTGGTGATGATGATCGACATGTCCATGCCGAACACGTCCGGGCTGATGGATGTAAAGTAGTGCGCGTACATGACGCCTGCCACACCTGCAAAGGCCGACCCAACCACGAAGGCTGTCACCTTCACTCGCGTGGTATCGACGCCCATTGCGTCGGCGGCGATCTCATCCTCGCGAACGGCCAGCCAGGTGAGGCCGCGCGTGGTGCGCATGAGATTGCGCGAGAGGGCGACCACAGCCACCACCAGCCCGAAGACCCAGAAGAAGGCCAGGTCGCCCGAACCGACCAGCGTCCACCACTGATGCACCATCACCAGCGCCCGATGCACCAGCGCCCAGTCAGCCTCGACCCACTTCGCGACAGCCGGCGAACCGACAGCGTCGTCCCACCAGGCCACCGCGTTGTTATGCCAACACC